>NZ_CP155619.1:624049-936074 GCF_039697315.1 Pseudomonas abietaniphila
TGCGCACCGGATCGCGCCGCCAGGCGGGCCGAACGCAACCAGGAACGCACGTCGTAGCCGAGGCGTTCGGTCATGTCGTGCGCGCACCGGTCCAGGGTCGCATCACCCACCGCAGCCTCGCCGATAAAGGTGTCAGCCAGCCCGGCTTCGGCGCCAGGCATCGACAGACCTTGCACGTCGGTCAGCAGCACGTACACGTCGGCTTGAACCAGATTGACCACTAGCGCGCCCAGGCTGTCAGTGTCACCGGCACGAATCCCGTGGCTGGCAATGGTGCCGTTTTCACTGATGACCGGGACCACGCCTATGCCGAGCAACACCTGCAACGTGCTGCGGGCATTCAGGTAATGCTTGCGATGGGACAGGTCGTCCTGAGTCAGGAGGATCTGCGCGGATTGCAGGCCATGCGCGGCCAGGCCCTGGGCCCAGGCATTGGTCAGTTTGATCTGGCCGATGGCGGCCAACGCCTGCGCTTCGTGCAGCGGCAACGTGGTGCCCATGCCGGGGCCAGCACAGGCGGCTGTGGCACCGGCCGACACCACGACCACGTCGAGGCCGGGTTGATGCAGCCTGGCCAGTTCAGCGGCCAATCGGTTGATCGCGTCGATGTTCAGGCCGTCAGGGGCTGTAATCAGTCGGCTCTCGATGTGGATGACCCAGCGCTGAGTAGTCGCTATCGCCTCACGCATGTTCTCACCTCGGTTCTCGTGTGTAGGCCGGTTGACGCCGGGCGCGGATCATGGCGTTCGCACAACCGTCACGCCATCGCTCATCTGTGCCAACACGCTCGCCGACTCAAGGTCTGCGCCATTGGAGCCATGAATCACATAAAGGCACTGCCCCGGTTTGACGTGATCACCCGGTCCGACCTTGAGGTCGATGCCCGCGGACTTATCCGCAGGAGCGCCTGCGCGTCGGGCAATCTCGCCGATCCGCCAGCCATCCAGTTCACTCACCCGCCCCTCGGCCGTCGCGCGAACCGAACAGGTCAGCGCACTGGGCAATACCGGTGTCTTTCTGCCCTGCGCATCAATGATCCGCTCGAAGGCGGCATTGGCTTCGCCGCTCGCCAGCAGTTTTTCGGCCAGCTCACGGCCGGCTTCCACGCTGCCCACGGCAGGGTCCCACGCCAGAATCTGCCCGGCGAAAAAAACCGCCTTGTTGCGCAGATCCCGAGGTGCATCCGGCTCATTGGCCAACACTGCGCGTACGTCGCGCACTTCAAGCGACGGCCCGATGCCTCGTCCGACGGGTTGGCTCCCGTCTGTCGCAAAGGCGACCACGGTCAGACCCAGGCCCGCGCCGACCCGCTCGAACAGGTCGCCCAGTTCCCGGGCCTGCGCCTGTGTCTTGAGCTTGGTGCGTGGGCCGTACGGCAGATCGACGACCACATGGGTCGAGCCTGCCGTGAGTTTTTTCGACAGGATCGAGGCGACCGACCAGCGATTGGAGTCCAGCCCGAGCGGCCGGGTGATTGCGTTCATGACGTCATCGACCACCGAGTGATTGAGCCGGCCGTTCCAGGCGATGCACGCCCCCGCCTCTTGCACACAGCGCTGTACATCGGCGGTGGTCAGGTCCACCCGCGCCACCGACTCCATGGCATCGGCCGTGCCCGCCGCCGACGTGATCGCCCGGGATGAGGTCTTGGGCATTGCCATGCCGTGGGCGGCCACGATGGGCACCACCAGGAGTGTGATGCGGCTCCCGGGCACACCGCCCATGGAGTGTTTATCGACCACGATGGGACGATCCCATTGCATCGTCGGCGTGAAACGGCTGCGGACCCTGGCGAGGGCAATGACTTCGGCATCGGACAGGCTGCGCGTGGCGCTGACCAGAAACGCACTGATTTCACCGTCCGTATAGCGCCCTTCGATGATGTCACGCAGCAGCATTTCGTATTCCGTTTCGCCCAGCTCGTGACCCTGGACTTTCTGGATCAACGCCTGACGACTGGCCGGCGATGGCGTACGGCGCAAGGCAATCTCGCTGCCCTCGGCTACGCCCCAGTGCGAGAACGCCTCCTCGCTCAGACCGATCTCATCCGGCGCCAGCAAATGCGGCGCATCGAGACCATGAATCTGCACGCTCAAGGACGTGCCGTCCGCCAGCAGGTCCACTTTCGATCCCCCCAAGTAATCCGCGGCCGAGAGGACAGCGATCTGACCAGGCCCCTTCCGGGTCGGCAAATACGCCACCCGCTCAAGCCCGGTGGACAAGGGCACACGGCGCAATCGAACGCGCTGGCTGGCGTTCGTCAACGCGCGAACGAAGGCGTTGATTCCCTGCTCCAGTGCGCCGTCGTTGTTGACGCGGATCGTTTCGATGTCCACCGGCAACGGCTCGACCTGACGCATGACCCGCGCCCGCGCCTCAAGCGCAGTTTCCCGCCCGCGAGCCAGAATCCGCGCCGCCAGCACGTCTGTGGAGGCGGTTACCTCCACGACGACCAGCCTCGGCACCCGCCGCGACAGTTCGCGTATCATTTTGCGCGAGCCATTGGCGATGACATTGCAGCCATCGCTCAGTGCAGCAAGCAGATCGACGGACAAACCATAGGACAGCCCGTGAGCATCCCAGGTGATCAGGAACTCTCCTGCGCTCACGGACGATTGAAATTGTGCCTCTGTGACGCCGTGGTGATCCTCGCCCGGGGCGCCCGTGGGGCGTGTGATGGTGCGGCGAGCGAACACATAACGACCGGTGTCTGCGAGGTGGGCGCGGGCGCCTTCGATCAACGAATCCTTACCGGCTCCGCTGGGGCCGACAACAAAGAAGAAGATGCCCTGCGCCATGTACCTTACTCCGCTTCGTCCAGGCCGATGTCTACACACACCGCCGCCTGGTTGAGTTTGCTGGTGGAGATGTAGTCGACACCGGTCTTGGAGATGGCGCCAATGGTAGACAGGTTGATGCCGCCTGAAGCTTCCAGTTTGGTGCGCCCGTTGACCATCTTCACAGCTTCGGTCATGTCCACCACGCTCATGTTGTCGAGCATGATCACGTCGACGTTGGCTTCCAGTGCTTCGGCGACCTGGGTCAGGCTGTCGCACTCCACTTCCAGCTTGGTCAGCACCGGCAGCTGACGACGTGCACGTTGCACCGCCTGGGTGATACCGCCACACACGGCGATGTGGTTGTCCTTGATCATCACGCCGTTGTCCAGGCCCAGACGGTGGTTCAGACCGCCGCCGCAGGTAACCGCGTGCTTCTCAAGCATGCGCAGACCCGGTGTGGTTTTGCGGGTGTCGATCAGGCGAGCCTTGCTCCCCGCGACAGCGGCCACGTATTTGGCGGTTTCGTTGGCGATGCCGGACATGCGCTGCACGATGTTCAGCGCGGTGCGTTCGGCGGTCAGCACGCTGCGAGCGTTGCCGCGCACATCGATCATCACCGTCCCGGCCTCGATCTTCTGGCCGTCCTTGACGCGGACAATCACTTCCAGTGTCGGGTCGTAACGCTTGAAGACCCGGGCGGCAATGTCGATACCGGATACGATCAGTGTCTCGCGGGCATTCATGTAGAAAGCGCCGACTTCGTCCGCCTCGATCATCACCTGGGCGGTCAGATCGCAATAACCGATGTCTTCGGCCAGCCAAAGATCGATGAGGCGGTCAGTCTGGAATACGTCATACATCGTGGTTACCCCTATGTGTGGAAACAGTTCGGTGAACGTCAGTTATCGGTGCTGCAGTTTCTTGTCGAGCATCAGCATCAAGCTGTTGCAGGTGACGGCAATCAGCGTGAGCAACAGCGCCACGGCCATGATCGTCGGGATGTCGCCGAGGCCCATCGCATTGACAGCCATGTACCCCAGGCCGCGCTGCGAGGCGAACATCTCGCCGATCAGCACGCCGAGCAGCGTCAGTGCGAAACCGAGTCTCACGCCGGCTACGATCTCCGGCAGAATTGCCGGCAGCAGCACATGGAACAGCGACTGGATCGGCGTCAGCCGAAGGGTGCCGGCCGTGCGCAGGTACACAGGGCGCATCTGGCGGATGGCGTTCATCGTGAACAGCAGGATCGGGATCAGCCCGTGCATCACGCCGAACGCCACTTTCGAGGAAAGCCCAAGGCCGAAGCACAGCAGCACCAGCGGATACAGCGTTACTTTGGGAATGGCGTACAGGTTGAGCAGGATCGGCTCGGCCACCGCACCCGCCAGCCGGTTCACCCCCAGCAGCACGCCGAGAACGATGCCGCCCACCAATGCCAGGCTCATGGCATAGGCAAACGCCTTGGCGGTTTCGCCGACGTTGGCCCACAGCTCGGCCGTGCCCATCATCGACAGCAGGTGCGTAAGCGTCATCCAGGGCGAGGTCAACGCCCCCGCCCCTATCGTCAGGTGCAACACTTGCCAGGCCGCGATCAGCGCCACCACCAGTAAACAGGTCGGGAAAAATCTCTGCATGGCTGTCACCGTTGACGACGCGCTTGCAAGCGTCGGTCGAAGAAGTTGAGCACCGCATTGATCAACGTGACGCTGATCAACACCAGCAACATGAGGGCATACATGTTGTCGCTTTCAAAGTTGTTGTAAGCGAAGGCAATGGCGTAACCGATGCCGGCGCCAGAGAGAATGAACTCGGACGCAATCACACCGATGAACGAGTACGCCACGGCCAGCTTCACCCCGCCGAACAGGTACGGCAACGCGGCCGGCAGCTCGATACGCCAGGCGGTCTCCAGCCTCGACATCCGCATCACCGACGCGCTTTTACGCAGGACGTGGGGAATGCGATCCAGGCCGGTCAGGGTCGCGGTAATCATCGCCACGATGGCGAGTAGCACCGCGATCGCGATGATCGAACCATGGCCCACCCCGAATACAACAATGAACACCGGGTAGAAAATGAACGTCGGGACGGCGTAGTAACTCGCCAGCAACGGCTCCAGTGCGGCGCGAAAACGCGGCATGGAATGCACGGCCAGGCCGATGAAAAACCCGCTGATGATGGCGATGAACGCCGACACCAGAATATTGGTGAAACTGAACAGGATGTCGTTGCCATAATGACCGGCCGACATGAGCGCCAGCAGATGCGTGAACATCTGCGAGGGCGCAATCAACACGCTTTGCGGGATGACATGAGTGCGACACAGCAACTCGATCAGCCCGATAAAACCGGCGACCAACGCGGATCGCAGCACGCTTTCGGTATTCAAATCGACGTCCTCAAGAATGGCTCGGCCAGATCAGTGCTGCGTGCCCATGACCTTCATGGTTTCCACCCGCAGCTTTTCCCACAGGCGCGCATTGATCTCGCCGAATCGCGGCGTTGACACCACCCGACTGTCGCGGTCGCGCTCCCAGCCGGTCTCGACCATGTCGATGAACAAGCCGGGCCGTGAAGACATGACCCCGACGCGGTCCGAGAGCATCGCCGCCTCGTCCAGTGCATGGGTGATCAGCAATACCGTGGCGGAGGTTTCGCGCCACAGCCGCAGCAACTCATCGCCCATCAACAGACGGGTCTGCTGGTCCAGGGCTCCGAAGGGTTCGTCCATCAGAATCAGCCGCGGCTGCATCACCAGCGTGCGGGCAATACACACACGCTGGCGCATGCCGCCAGACAGTTGGGCCGGGTAAGCGCTCGCGAAATCCCTCAGCCCCATGAAGCCCAGCGCATAGGCGACACGGCGCTCGACTTCGGGACCATCGACACCGCTGCGACGAAGCCCGAACGCGATGTTGTCGCGCACCGTCAGCCACGGAAACGAGGCGTCTTCCTGAAACACCACCCCGACGCCGTCCGGCACGCTGGAAATCACTTTTCCCTCGAACCTCACTTCGCCAGACGTGGGACGGGCAAGCCCGGAGAGCACGTCCATCAACGTTGACTTGCCGCAGCCCGAAGGCCCGACAACGGAAAAGAATTCACCTTTGTTCAGCGTCAGATCGATTGGTCCCAGCGCTGCGAACAACTCGCGAGCTCCAGCCTTCTTGAATGAGCGAGTCACTTGACTCAGGGTGACATGCGGCGTCCGGGTATCCGCAGCGACCCGTAACGTTTCGACCAAACCACCTTTCAATGCAAACGTCATTCTTCACTCCTCCGGACCGGCTGGTGAACCTTGAGCCTGTTAAGGCTGAAAGCGCTCTAAATACAATGCATACGCTAGATATAGGAGGAGTAGCAAGATAGACGCCAGAATGGCGACAAGTCGTTAATCGTATGGGTTTAATAAAAACAGGTAATTGATTTATAACGATTTAAAAATACATTTTCTGTTTGATCAAAATGAAAACAACCCACAAAAGACGCACTTACTTCAAAGCATGCGAGCTATTCTTTATTACGTACACGCTATTCGCTCCAGTGTAGTGCCGTGGGTACGACAGTCGCACCAAAGCAGGACGACTGGCCCGGACGTGCTCAGCACCGCCGACAACTGATCGCTTATCGCGCACAAATCAACGTATACGCTTTATTTAGGGATACTGTTTCAACCTATGGAGAGCGCCGCTACGTTTTTACATCGAAAGAAAAGATATATATTTCATAAAGTTATGATTCATACACCCGACTAAAACGCGTAACGGCTGCCTTGGCCTGCATTTTGCTGAATGATCTTTAATAGCGTACAGAAACTAAAATAACACCGCTTAGCCTTAATTCTTGCCATGACCCAAGCACCTTGATGCTATCAGGAGTTTCGAGAATGACCGCACAGCACACCCTGTTCCGCTCAACCAGAAAGCTCGCCGTCGCCGGCCTGGCGGCGATGTCGCTGCTGGCCTCGATTGCCCGCGCCGATGAAATCTCCGTGACCCAGTGGGGCACAAGCCTCTATGGCCTGCCGTATGCCGTGGCGATGGAGGACGGGTTGTTCAAGAAAGCCGGTGTCGACATTACCGGCATCCTGGGTTCGGGCGGTGGCGGAACGACCGTGCGCAATATTCTGGCAAGCGACACACCGTACGGAGAAGTGGCGGTGGCCGCTGCCCTGGCCGCTCAACGGCAAGGTCTGGACCTGGTTATCGTCAACATCGGCACCCGGTCGGTGGCTGAATCGTCGGTGGTGACCCTCAAGGGCTCCCCGCTCAAAGACATTGCCGGGCTGGACGGGAAGAAGGTCGCGATCACCTCGCCCAAAGGCGTGTCGGAAATGCTGCTGCTGATGTCGCTGAAAGCCAAGGGCATCGACGCAGACAAGGTCACCCGAGTGGCCTCCGGCGGCTACGTGAACGGTCTGACACTGCTGGATCAAAAAGCCGTCGATGCCGCCGTGCTCATCGAACCGCTGTCGATCCTGCGCAAGGACCAATACGCCACGCTCTATAAATCCGGCGACCTGCTGCCCCCCATGACCACCTCGGTCGGCATCACCACGCGCGAGTTTGCCAAGGCGCACCCGGACAAATTGAAAGCCATCATCGAAGGGCGCCGAATGGGCGTCAAAGCCATCTACGACAACCCACAACACGCGGCCGACATCCTCGCCAAAGGCTTCAAACTTGAGCCGGCGGTGGCCAAAGAAGCCGTGGACAACATGATTGCGCCCCATATGTGGAGCGAAGGCGATTTCAACCTTGTGGAGATGGAACGCATGGCCGACGGCCTGCGGCTCAACGGTGAGTTGAAGGGTGACGTGGACTGGGCGGCCATCATGGACAAGTCGTATTTACCGACCGACTTGCAGCATTGATCAACGACGATGCACGGACGCAGGGCTGAACGAAGTCAGAAACAAGCGGGCGTTAACAGCCCGTCCGCTCAGACACTGAAAACCGGCAGACAATGGATGCTCGCTCCAGGCTGTCATCCATTGCCACATCGATTACTGCAGAACGTATTCGTGAAAAATTTTCGAACCGTGCTCATCGTTATTGCGACAGGTAAAGCCAAGGCTTTTCGCCAACAGATCCATGTGCTGATTGTTGGACGCATCCATCGACGAGATTTTTTTAAAACCCTGCCGTTTGGCGGTGTCCATCACATGCTGCATGAGCGCAGAAGCAACTCCTTTGCGCTGCCATTGTTCGGAAACCGCCACCGCGAACTCGCAATGCGCATCCCCATCGAAAGCACCGTAACGCGCCTTGCCGACCTCTTTGAGCTCGTTGCCTTCAAACGCAAGGGCGATGTACGCCATGCGGTTGGGTAAGCTCACATCCATTAATTGGTCGTGGGTGTCTTCAAGCTCGCTGAACGTGGCCAAAAACCGAAAATGCGGCGTGTCCGCGCCGAGCCCTTCGAAGAATACAAGGTCCCGTTCACGGTCACGATCCGCCAGCTCTCGGATTAACATCGGCGTTCCATCCCGCATTTCTTCGAGCCAGTAATCCCCGCTGAGTGCTTTGATCTCATCACTGAACCTTGTCTCAATGCTCTCATTGTAAGCCATGCTTGACACTCCCAATTGACCCGGTTGGCTCTTGATGACCTTAGGCTTATAACGATAAGTGCGGGGACAATTTCAACGACGGCACGCAGGTTACGGATGGCCGGTCACTTAACCGGCGTCGTGGTAAAAGGTGTAGAGGTAACCCTTACGGCTTTTGCCTGACTGCGCTATGTGCGCCAGCGCACAGACGGAGCACGCTCAAAAACATCACACTCTTCGCTGCAAAGCTTCGTCCTATAAGGCGCTGCTCGTGCTGGCGCATGTCGTCAGCGCACCTTTCAAAACGCACGCCTTCACCTCCGTGCGTTTCAGGCTCAGGACCTTATGAACAGCATATGGACACGCATACGGAGAGTGGTCGCTCGCTCGTCCGGGCTTTACCGGACCGGTTCATTTGCCCTTCCCCGCTTCGAATACGAGCCGATTCTGCGCTCCGAGCTGTTCAGCGCCGATCAGATGGCCGACCACGGGATCGCTTTGGCCAGGCAGCACCGGCTCACCGCGTTGTCCTCGCGGGACGCGATGCTCGGCAGGCTGGACGACAACGAGGCGTTGCTCAAACGCAGCTGTACGGCGCTGTCCGAGGCACAGCAGTCCAGCCGACGCGTCACCCCTGCCGCAGAATGGCTGCTGGATAACTTTTTCCTGATCGAAGATCACATACGCACCGCGAAGACTCACCTGCCCAAAGGCTACAGCCGGGAACTGCCACGGCTGATGAACGGCGCCTCCGCCGGCCTGCCGCGGGTCTACGACATTGCCCTGGAAACCATTTCCCATGGCGACGGGCGCGTCGACGAGCAAAGCCTCAGCCGCTTCATCTTTGCCTATCAGACGGTCATGCCGCTGGCACTCGGAGAACTCTGGGCGATCCCCATCATGTTACGCCTGGCGCTGATTGAAAATCTGCGCAGGGTCGCCTCACGGGTCATGGCCAATGCTGACGACCGGAACCTCGCCGATGACTGGGCCGAGCGCCTGATCGAGACCTCCGAGCGCGACGTTAAAAGCCTGGTGCTGACCGTCGCCGACATGGCGCGGTCCACGCCGCCCATGTCACCCGCTTTCGTGGCCGAGTTCACCCGACGGTTGCAGGGCCAGAGCGCGTCCCTCGCCCTGCCGCTGAACTGGATCGAACAGATGCTCGGGGAAACAGGCTCCAGCATCGAGCGTCAGGTCCAGATCGATGCCCAGCAGCAGGCCGCGGACCAGGTCTCCATCAGCAACAGCATCGGCAGCCTGCGTCTGTTGTCAGCGACGGACTGGCGTGAGTTCGTCGAGTCGATGAGCCACGTGGAACAGATCCTGAGCGAAGACCCTGCCGCGGTTTACCGGGCAATGGATTTCGGCACACGGGACAGCTATCGGCATGTCATCGAGCGACTGGCACGCCGCAGTCCGCAGCATTCGGAAATCCAGGTGGCGCGCGCCGCGATTGATCTCGCCACAGCCCAGGCGGCATCGGTGTCCTGCGAAGGGCTTGCACGTCATGTCGGGTATTACCTGGTCAGCACGGGACTGCCGCTTCTGGAACGTAGCCTGAATGCCCGCGTGCCCATTCATGAGCGCTGGAAACGGTTGTTACAGCGCTCGCCGCTGATGTTTTACCTGGCACCGGTGTCGCTGCTGACAATGGTCTTCGCCGCGCCCTTGCTGGCTTCCGCACACCGGGACCGCATGCCGGACATCGCCCTGCTGGTGCTGGCCGTGCCCTGCCTGATCATGACCAGCCGCCTGGCGATCAGCCTGATCAACTGGCTGGTGACCTTCAGTCTGTTGCCCTCCGTTCTGCCCAAGATGGATTACGAGCGCGGGATTCCGGATGACGCGCGCACGCTGGTGGTGATCCCCACATTGATCGCGAATCTGGCCGATGTCGACGAGTTGGTCGAAGGCCTCGAAGTGCGGTTTCTCGCTAACCGCGACGCTCATCTGCACTTCGCCTTGCTCAGCGATTTTCTTGACGCCGCAGAGCAAACCCTGCCGCAGGACGCTGAACTGATCGCCCACGCCTGTCAGGCGATCACTCGGCTCAACCGCAAATACGCTGAAGGTACTGAAGGCGCCGAGGATCGGTTTTTCTTGCTGCATCGACCGCGCTGCTGGAATCCCAATGAGCGTGTGTGGATGGGGTATGAGCGCAAACGCGGCAAATTGATCGAACTCAATGCGCTGTTGCGCGGCAGCGGGCGCGCGTCTTTCAACGCCATTGTCGGAAACGTCGATCAGTTGCAGAGCGTTCGTTACGTGATCACCCTGGACACTGACACATTGCTGCCACGGGATACCGCCCGCCATTGCGTGGCGGCCATGATGCACCCGTTGAACCGGCCGGTGTTCGATGCCATGGGTGCGCACATCGTTGCCGGGCACGCCATTTTGCAACCGCGCGTGGGCATCAGCCTGACCAGCGTCACCCGCTCGGCCTACGCGCAGTTGTTCGGCAGCGATGCCGGTGTCGATCCCTATACCCGAGCGGTCTCGGACGTCTATCAGGACCTGTTCCAGCAAGGCTCGTTCATCGGCAAGGGCATCTACGAGGTGGATGCTTTTACCTGCGCGCTGGAAGGTTGCCTGCCGGACAACCAGATCCTCAGCCACGATTTGATCGAAGGTTGCTATGCGCGCTCCGGTCTGCTGAGCGATGTGCAAGTGTACGAGCAGTACCCCGCGCGCTATGGCGCGGACGTCAAACGCAGGCATCGCTGGATTAGGGGCGACTGGCAATTGCTGCCCTGGCTATCGCCCTGGGCGCGGGACGCGAGCGGCGAGTGGGCACGCAACCGGCTCGGTGTCATGGCGCGCTGGAAGATTCTAGACAACCTGCGACGCAGTCTCGAACCCTTGGCCACGATGCTGATGTTGGGTTGGGCCTGGCTGTTCAGCAACGACCCTTTGGGCTGGACGCTGACCGTGGTCGGATTACTGGTGATTCAGTCGCTGCTTCGCGCACTTACTGAATTGATGCAGCCCCCTGCGCCGGCCGTTCCCTATCGGCAACACGTCCGGGCGGTGGCCGGCGATCTGGGGCAGGATCTCGCCCGCGCCTGTCTGACGCTGGCCTGGTTGCCCTTCGAAATGTTCTACAGCACGGATGCGATTCTGCGGTCGCTGTGGCGGCTGGGTTTCAGCCGACGCCTGCTGTTGCAATGGCAGCCGTCCCGGGAGGTCGAACGCCTGGCCGCCAGCCGTCTGGGCGGGCTCTACCGGCTGATGTGGGTCGCGCCAGCGACGGCAGCGATCGCCATCGCCGTGCTGTGCACGGATCCGCTGACCCTGGGAATTGCCGCCCCACTGCTGCTGGCGTGGTTGATCGGGCCATGGATCGCCTGGCGCCTGAGCTCGCCTCCCCGTCAATCGGTGTTCACACCGTCAACCGAGGCACTGCGTTTCCTGCGCATACTCGCACGCAAGACCTGGGCCTTCTTCGACCTGTACGTCGGGCCCGACGACCATTGGCTGCCGCCCGACAATATTCAGGAAGCCCCTAAAGCGGCCATCGCCCATCGCACCTCGCCGACCAACATGGGCATGTCGTTGCTCGCGCATCTGGCCGCCCACGACTTCGGTTACCTGAGTACCGAGCGCCTGCTGACCCGGCTTGCTGCGTCGCTCGACAGCATGGACGGGCTGGAACGGTATCAGCGGCATTTCTACAACTGGTACGACACCCAGACGCGCGAACCTCTGCGGCCACAGTATGTGTCTACCGTCGACAGCGGCAACCTGGCGGGACTGTTGCTGACCCTGCAAGCCGGGCTTGCGCAACTGCCTGATGCGCCGATGTTCGGCGTGACGGTGATCGATGGCCTGCGCGATACGCTGGACACGTTGATCGAGGTACAACGTGCCGGCGACAGCGACGAGGAACCGCTGGATACGTTGAGAATAGGGCTTGACCGGGCGGCGCTGACGCCGGACGTCGACACCCTGACCGACTTGTTGCAGACCGCGCGGGCCATGGTTTCACGCGCTGATCCCGGCAGCGATGAAGACAGCGCGTACTGGGTTGAAGCCTTCAGCCGTCAATGCATCGACTGGACCGACGAACTGCAACGCTTTCGGCTCCCGACGCATCGGGTTGGCGTGCTCCCGATGACGTCTACATTGCGCCAGCTGGCGTGCCTGAACATCGACGACTGGGACGCCGCCCACCATGACGAGGTCATGCAGGTTCGCCGGGCCGCCCATGAACGTCTCAAGACCGTGGAGCGGCTGAGCCAGCTCGCCGCTTCGATGGCGCAGATGGATTTCTCCCTGCTCTACGACCGTCAACGCGACCTGTTCGTCATCGGCTACAACGTCGACGAACGGCGGCTCGACACCGGCTATTACGACCTCCTGGCCTCTGAAGTGCGTCTGGCCAACTTCGTGGTCATCGCGCAAGGGCAGATTCCGCAGCAGGCCTGGTTCACGCTGGGCCGGTTGCTCGGCGAAAACGCCGGGACGCCGACCTTGCTCTCCTGGTCCGGCTCGATGTTCGAATACCTGATGCCCATGCTGGTGATGCCCAACTACGATGGCAGCTTGCTGGACCAGACGTGCCGCGCCGCCGTGGCGGTGCAGATCGAACACGGCAATGCGCTGGGTATTCCGTGGGGGGTGTCGGAGTCGGGGTATTACACCCTTGATGCCCATTTCAACTATCAATACCGCGCGTTCGGGGTTCAGGGCCTGGGGCTCAAACGCGGGCTGAGCGAGGATGTGGTGATTGCGCCCTACGCCAGCGCGCTGGCGTTGATGATTGATCCGGAGGCGGCCTGCAAGAACCTGCAACGCCTGGCCCAGCAAGGGTCGGCCGGCCGTTTCGGCCTGTACGAAGCGGTGGATTACACCGAAGCGCGATTGCCGCGCGGCCAGCGGTTTGCAATCGTGCAGTCGTTCATGGCGCATCACCAGGGCATGAGCCTGCTGGCCCTGACCAGCGTGTTGCTCAACCAACCCATGCAGCGACGCTTCGAGGCGGTTCCCTCGCTGCAGTCCGCGTTGCTGTTGCTCCAGGAGCGAGTCCCCAAAGCCGCGGCACCGTATCTTCAAACCGCGCAGTCACCGATCCCCGGCGAAAACGCTCAAGACCCGGGGCTTCGAATCTTCGCCGACCCGGGCCGCAAACGCCCGGCCGTGCAGTTGCTGTCCAACGGTCGTTACCACGTGATGCTGACCAGCGGTGGCGGCGGCTACAGCCGACGCAACGAGATGGCCGTGACCCGCTGGCAAGAGGACACGACCCAGGACAACTGGGGCATGTTCTGTTATCTGCGGGATGTCGAAACCTCGACCGTCTGGTCGGCGACGCACCAACCCACGTTGCAGCAGCCTGAAAGCCACGAAGCGATCTTCAGCGACTCCCGAGCCGAGTTCAGGGCCCGTCATCTGGATTTCGATACGCACCTGGAAATCGTCGTGTCGCCTGAAGACGACATCGAACTGCGTCGGCTGCACCTCACCAACCGGGCGTCGTTGGCCAAGACGATCGAGATCACCACGTACGCCGAAGTCGTGCTTACCGCCTCGGGCAGCGACGCCATGCACCCGGCGTTCAGCAAGCTGTTCGTGCAGACCGAACTGCTGCGCCCGCTTCAGGCCATCGTGTGCAGCCGCCGACCGCGTGCCAGCGATGAGCCGACGCCCTGGATGTGCCATTTACTGGCCGCGCACGGGGTCGACATCGATGCGATTTCCTACGAAACCGACCGCATGCGATTTATCGGGCGAGGACGCAACCTGGTCGCGCCCCAGGCGCTGGATGCTACGTGCGTAGCCTTGTCGGACACGGCGGGACCCGTGCTCGACCCCGTGGTCGCCATACGCTGCCGCATCACGCTGCAACCCGGCCAACAGGCGACCATCGACCTGGTCACGGGTGTCGCCGACAGTCGCGACGAGTGCCTGTCGTTGATCAGTAAATACCGCGACCGTCACCTCGCCGACCGCGTCTTCGACCTGTCCTGGACCCACAGCCAGGTGCTGCTGCGCCAGCTCAATGCGTCACTGGCTGACGCCCGCTTGTTCGAGCAGATGGCGTCCTCGTTGCTGTATGCCAACACCTCGATGCGCGCCGACAGCGCCGTGCTGATCGCCAATCGACGCAACCAGTCCGGCCTGTGGGGGCAGGCGATTTCCGGGGACCTGCCGATCGTGCTGTTGCAGATCTCCAGCCTGGACAACATTGAACTGGTGCAACAACTGGTTCAGGCCCATGCGTATTGGCGGCAGAAAGGGCTGATGGTCGACCTGCTGATCTGGAATGAGGATCAGGCCGGCTATCGCCAGCAGTTGCAGGACGCAATCATGGGGCTGATCACCTTGGGCAGCGA
This sequence comes from Pseudomonas abietaniphila, assembly GCF_039697315.1. Lineage (NCBI taxonomy): Bacteria > Pseudomonadati > Pseudomonadota > Gammaproteobacteria > Pseudomonadales > Pseudomonadaceae > Pseudomonas > Pseudomonas abietaniphila. Next base: position 638,719 of record NZ_CP155619.1, read on the forward strand.
AGCCACGCTGCTGGATCGCCCGGGCGGCATCTTCGTACGGCCGGCCCAGCAGATATCGGCCGAGGATCGCGTGCTGGTCCTGTCGGTGGCCAGGCTGGTGTTGAGCGAAGGGTACGGCACCCTGTCCGAGCAGGTCGTTCGTCGCAGGGTTTCGCCTGTGCACGCGCCGTTCGTGGCGACCCGGCAGCACCTGCCTACCTCGCGGCCGACTCACGCGACCCCGCCCGAGCTGCTGCTGGGCAATGCCTATGGCGGGTTCAACGCCGACGGCAGTGAGTACATCATCGCAGGCCTTGCCACTCATCCAACCCCCGCGCCCTGGGTTAACGTGCTGGCCAACGCGCAACTCGGCACCGTGGTGTCGGAAGCGGGCGGCGCCTACACCTGGGCTGAAAACGCCCATGAGTTTCGCCTGACACCCTGGCACAACGACCCGGTCACCGATCGCAGCGGCGAAGCGCTTTACCTGCGTGACGAAGAGACGGGCCATTTCTGGTCGGCCACACCTCAGCCCTGCCCGGGTTCCGGCCCTTACCGGACCCGACACGGTTTTGGCTACAGCGTCTTCGAACACGAAGAAGATGGCATCTACAGTGAGCTGTGGGTCTATGTAGCACTGGACGCGCCCATCAAGTTCTCGCGACTGGTGTTGACCAACCGCTCCGGGCGCGCTCGATCACTGTCGGTCACCGGTTACGCGGAATGGGTGCTGGGCGATCTGCGCAGTAAGTCAGCGATGCACGTGGTGACCCAGTCCGACCCCGTGAGTGGTGCCCTGTTTGCGCGCAATGCGTATTCAGTGGAGTTTTCCGACCGGGTGGCGTTTTTCGACACCGACACCATCGATCACGGCATCAGCGGGGATCGCACCGAATTCCTCGGGCGCAGCGGAACACTGGCCTCTCCGGCCGCCATGCGCCATGCAGGACTTTCCGGGCGCGTGGGCGGCGGTCTGGATCCGTGCGCCGCGTTGCAGGTGCAAGTGAGCATGGCGGAGGGCCAGAGCAAGGAAGTCATTCTGCGGTTGGGCGCCGAAACCTCGACACAGGCCGCCACCCAACTGGTGCAGCGATTCCGCGGCAGTCAGGCGGCCGCGACGGAGCTGCAGAAAGTCCGGGAGCACTGGCGCTCGGTGCTGGGCGTCATCCGCATCGAAACCCCTGCCCCCGCGGTGGACGTCATGGTCAACGGCTGGCTGATGTATCAGGTTATTGCCTGTCGTTTCCTGGCCCGCAGTGGTTACTACCAATCGGGCGGCGCGATTGGATTCCGTGATCAATTGCAGGACAGCATGGCGATGATTCACGCCGATCCGACGGCGGTACGAACCCATCTGCTGCTGTGCGCCGGCCACCAATACGCCGAAGGTGACGTGCAGCACTGGTGGCACCCACCGATGAATCGAGGCGTACGCACCGCGTGCTCCGACGACTTCCTGTGGCTCGCCGCCGCCACCAGTCGCTACGTCGAAATGACAGGGGACCTCAGCGTTCTGGACGAGCCCGCTGGCTATCTGGAAGGCCGGCCATTGGTGGCAGGCGAAGAGTCCTATTACGACCAGCCGGGAACCTCTCCCCTGCAAGAGTCACTGTACCGGCATTGCGTGCGCGCCATCGAACACAGCCTGGGTCGCGGCCAGCACGGCTTGCCCCTGATGGGGTGCGGTGACTGGAACGATGGCATGAATCGCGTCGGACATCTGGGCAAGGGTGAAAGCGTGTGGTTGGGTTTCTTTGGCTATCAGGTGCTGGAACAGTTTGCCGAGACGGCACGCCTGCACGGTGATCTCGCCTTCGCCAGTCGCTGCAGCGACAACGCCCAGTTGTTGCGCCGCGCCCTGGATCAGAACGCCTGGGATGGCGCCTGGTATCGGCGTGCCTGGTTCGATGACGGCCAACTGCTCGGCTCGGCCACCAACGAGGAATGCCGTATCGACTCGATTGCCCAAAGCTGGTCGGTGTTGTCCGGAGCCGGTGCGCCCGCCCGCCAGCGTCAGGCCATGCAGTCACTGGACGAACATCTGATCAAGCGTGACATTCGCGCAGTGCTGCTGCTCGATCCACCGTTTGACAAAAGCAGCCTGGACCCTGGCTACATCAAAGGCTACGTGCCCGGCGTACGCGAGAACGGCGGTCAATACACCCATGCGGCCGTCTGGGCGGGGATGGCCTTCGCTCGGTTGGGAGAAGTCGCTCAGGCCTGGGAGGTGCTGGGTCTGATCAACCCTGCCGATCCAGCGAACCTGACGCGAATCGATACCTACAAAGTCGAACCCTACGTCATGGCGGCCGATGTCTACGGCACACCGCCCCATGCCGGACGCGGTGGCTGGACCTGGTACACCGGCTCCGCTGGCTGGATGTACCGTTTGATTGTCGAATCCTTGCTGGGGGTGCAACGCATCGGCAAGACCCTCACGATTGAACCGTTGATGCACCCTGACTGGTCGGGCTTCACCCTGCATTACCGCTTCGGCAAGGCCGTGTACCACTTCGAAATACGCCAGGGCAGCTCGGCGATAACGTCCCTGACGCTGAACGGTGAACCCGTCAGCGGCAATGTACTGACACTCAGCGACGACGACGGCGAGTACCGGGTCAGGGTGGATTGTCGCGCACGTTCGCCGCGGCCCGAAGAACGGGAGTACCAGCCCGTCGTCGCTGACTGAAGAACTATCCCCTGTCGGGGCGTGCAGGGGAGTACCCTGACCCTGCACGCCCTCCTCCCCAACGGTGCTTCGCCATGTCTGCTCCTCCGCTGCCCAACCATAACCATCTGCTTGCGGCGCTGCCGGCCGAGGACCTTAAACGGCTGACGCCGCATCTGGAGCAGGTTGCACTGGAACTGGGTGAGGTGTTGTATGAACCGGGAGACACCCTGCGCCATGTCTACTTCCCGACGGACGCCATCGTGTCCCTCCTGCATGTCACGGAAAACGGCTCATCCGCTGAAATCGCCGTGGTTGGAAACGAGGGCCTGATTGGCATTGCGCTGTTCATGGGCGGCGAAAGCACCTCCAGTCGGGCGGTGGTGCAAAGCGCCGGCATCGCCTTCCGGCTTCCCGGGCAGAAACTGAAAAAGGAATTCAACCGCCACGGCGATCTGCTCCTGCTGATGCTGCGCTACACCCAGGCGCTGATTACGCAGATGTCCCAGACCGCCCTGTGCAACCGTCATCACTCCATCGATCAGCAATTGTGCCGCTGGCTGTTGTTATCGCTGGATCGCCTGCACGGGAATCACCTGAACATGACCCAGGAACTGATCGCCAACATGCTTGGTGTGCGCCGCGAAGGCGTGACGGAAGCAGCAGGCAAGCTTCAGCGCCAGGGCGTTATCGAATACAGCCGAGGCCAGATCACCATCCTGGATCGCCCGCGTCTGGAACGGTTGAGCTGTGAGTGCTACTCGGTGGTCAAGACCGAAACCGATCGACTGCTGCATTACACCCGTCGGCAAGACGAATAGTGCCTGCGGCGGCTCAATCGGTGAGACACAGACGAATAAGCAGCGCCCACAAAAAAAGCCCGGCATTGAGCCGGGCCTTTCGGGTAAAGCTTATGCTGCGATATTGGGCGACATCGACTTCTTGTAGCTGGCCTTCATCGCTTCCATCTGCGCGCCCAGCTCATCCAGTTTGGCCTTGCCGAGCAATTTGTTCGCTTGAGGAAACATCTCCGTTTCTTCCTCTTCGATGTGATGCTCAAGGAGCTCTTTAACGACTTTAACCCGGCCTGAAAATTCGGGCGTCCCGGGGTCGGTGGCCTTGAGGTCCGGCAGCACCAGCGAATCCACAGTGCGATGCTCCTCCTTCGCTTCGTAATACATGACATCCTGTTCTTTGCCACCCGCCTCTTTGAAAGCCGGGTAAAGGATTTCTTCCTCAAGTTTGGTGTGAATCGTGATTTCCATTTCAAGCTTCTGAAGCAGGTCCGTCCTTTTTTTCACACCGCGCTCGGTGGACTCACTCAGCTGGGTCAGTATCGCTTTGACGCGTTCGTGGTCAGCTTTCAGCAGTTCGATAGCGTTCATGGTTCGTCCTCTGGTATCACGGTCGTTGAACCGGTCTAGGTGCCGATCCTTCTCAGTCACAGGGGAACGTTGCAGCGCACATGCCAGTCTCGCGAATGAATTATTGTGAACATTTTCAATCGGTTACAGAATCGCTGGTCAGACCGGATCGGGCGTACTGCACGAATATGCTCAACCGGGTGTTGCAGATAACCATGACTTCCGAACGCCGCGACGGCCGAACTCCGCACTCGGCAACGTGATGCTCATGCCGAAGGGACTGCCTGAGCCTTACGCTGTCCGCCACTCGACATCGGTGATGCCGTGCTTCTCGGCCTGAGGTTTGCTGAGTTTATTGATCGGGTCAGTTCTGTACTTGGGCAACTGGCCGATACCTGCGTCCACGGTTGCCCAATGCCAGGCTTCAGCGTTATCCATCCTGGCTGCGCGGATGTAAAAGGTTTTGTAATTCCCGTTCATCAGGTAGTCGATACGGTAATGTTTTTCCTGCGCCATGTTTCTTCTCCTTGGCCTCGGTTCCGATAAGCCAGAGATTGTCCGACACAGAAAAAATTCCCTTTTTAAAACAGAAGATTAAGCCGGCCACTCGTTTGAATGGCGCGAAATTTTGACCCGTTTCAAACGCGTGTCTCTGAATCGACATGGCGCAGTCGACCCAGATTGGGCGTTGCTCAGGTGATAGGGGGAATGTCGGCCTGTCAGACGGCGACCCGGGGCCCGGCGGGTAAAACGATATAGGCGTTCTTCTGCTTCACACCGTTGTGTTCGCCTTCGACCAGATGCACGTAACGGCCTTCCACCCTGTCGATCGGCAAGCAATCGTCGACGTCCATGACCGCATCCGTATGAGGCTGTCCCCAGTTCGCGAGCATGTGCCGCTTACCCTTGGACTTCGCCTCGTTCTTGCTGTGAGCCACCACCAGCAGGTAGTGATGCGCCTCACCGAAGACTCTCGCGTCGTAACCGCCCAGGTTGATCAGATACAAACGGGGGGATCCGGGACGAGGCGCCAGCGGACTCAGTTCCACTTTCCAGTCCTCCACGCCGTCGACGGCCATCCAGGAGTCGATGTGCAGACCCGCCTGAGTGCCAAACCAGCTCTCGCGCAGTTGCGGATACGTCGCTTCAAGGCTGTCGCCGACGACGATTGCCACGTCATGCACTTCGATCCTGGCCTTCGGGTGCTTGCCACCCAGCAACACTACAAACAGCACCGTGACGCCTCCTCAAAATCTGCAATAGACCTGCCGCCGCGTCGAGGACGTGGTCACAAGACGGATGCAGCAGACGCTGATGCGTCTTGCGAACGCCACACCCGGGCAAGCTGCCACACCGTACCGTGGCAGGTCGGCGATGACCAGCATTGCATAGACTGGCCGCCACTTCCGGAAAGGCTGCCGGACTTATCCGGCACGATGCTAAACAGGAGAAGCACTTAACCAGCCCTACCGCTGATCCCGCTGCCTGGCAACGCCATGAACTAATACTGCCTTTACCCCCTCCGCTAGTTACAGGCCCCTTCAAACTGCGGAGAGCGATATGAGAGCACTGACTTACCATGGCGCGCATGACGTGAAAGTGGACACCGTTCCAGACCCCACGATTCAAGACGCCGACGACATCATCCTGCGCGTCACCGCTACCGCTATTTGCGGCTCGGATCTGCATCTGTACAGAGGCAAGATACCGACCGTCGAGCATGGCGACATTTTCGGCCATGAGTTCATGGGCATCGTCGAGGAGACCGGATCTGCGGTGACGGCTGTCCAACCCGGTGATCGGGTTGTCATTCCCTTCGTAATCGCGTGCGGTGACTGTTTCTTCTGCCAGCAAGACCTTTTTGCCGCCTGTGAGACCACCAATACCGGACGCGGTGCGATCATCAATAAAAAGGCAATTCCCCCAGGCGCTGCGTTGTTCGGGTTCAGCCACCTGTATGGCGGCATTCCCGGCGGTCAGGCCGAGTATGTACGGGTGCCAAAAGCCAATACCGGGCCATTCAAAGTGCCAGGGACGTTGGCCGATGAGAAGGTGTTGTTCCTTTCCGACATCCTCCCCACTGCGTTCCAGGCCGTGACGAATACCGGTATTGGTCAAGGCTCAAGCATTGCCATTTATGGCGCCGGCCCAGTCGGGCTTCTCAGCGCTGCGTTCGCTCGTATGCTAGGTGCCGACCGTATTTTCATGGTCGACCATCACCCCTACCGCCTTGCGTATGCCCAGCGAACGTACGGGGTGATCCCGATCAATTTCGATGAAGACGACGACCCGGCGGATACCATCATCCGCCAGACGCCTGGCATGCGCGGTGTCGATGGCGTCGTCGACGCTGTCGGTTTTGAAGCCAAAGGCAGCACCACTGAAACGGTCCTGGCCACGCTCAAGCTCGAAGGCAGCAGCGGTAAAGCGCTGCGCCAATGCATTGCAGCAGTGCGACGGGGTGGCGTGGTCAGCGTTCCCGGTGTGTATTCGGGTTTCATCCACGGCTTCCTCTTCGGCGATGCGTTCGATAAAGGGCTGACGTTCAAGATGGGCCAGACGCACGTTCAGCGCTTCCTCCCGGAACTGCTTGAGCATATCGAGATGGGCCGTCTGGAACCTGAAGCGATCATTACCCACCGCATGTCGCTGGAGCAGGCGGCTGAGGGCTACAAGATTTTCGACAAGAAAAAGGAAGACTGCCGGAAGGTCATTCTGACGCCGGGTGGGACCGATATCGCCCTGCCTGAAATGGACTCAACCACAGCGGTTCCTGCCATGTAACCGGTAACCGCTTGAAAGAGCAGACGACACAGGACAGGACTTTCCGGCAGATTCGATGCCAGTCGCACCCTCAGGCAAAGTCAGCCAATCACCCCGGTCATTGCGGTGAACTGACTTTGCTTGTTGTTCACCCGGTCCAGCACTTCAGGCGGTGTGGACTCCCGGAACACCACCAGATGCCCCACTTCCTTGCCGCCCTCGGTCACCCGCTCGATGTCGTTGATCATCCAGGTCTTCAATTCCTCGAAGGTGATGCCCAATTCCTGCGCCACTCGGTGGTGGAGCTGTTCAGCGTCGTACTGATTGAATTGATCGTTGTTCATAAGGCTGCCTCTTGGGTTTGCTGTCAGGGTGAGGCCACAGCGCAGCTCGACAGTTCCTTCATCCAGATGAGCTGATCTGCGTGGGAATGGGTCAAAGCGGTTCGAGGCAATGACGGAGCCACCATGAACACAACCACCCCGGATGGACGTTACTTTGTCGTCAAAGGACGGCTGTGGCGCTGCTCAAATCCCACCCTTGACGAGGGTGAACGGCAGCGCCGGGTCAACGAACTCATGGACGCGCGCAGGGCGGTGAAAGCAGCCAAAGCCTCGGGTGATCCAGGCGAGATGAAGGCCGCCCGGGCCGCTGTTCAGACCGCTAAAGTGGCACTGGGGGAACGTGGGCCGGTCTGGTGGGAAGATGGATCGCCAGACTTCAACCGCTACAAGGTCACCAATAGCCCCTACGCTGACTGGTACTGCAAGCTGGGTTCAAGCGACCCGTGAACAGCGGGACGGACTTTTCGCGCGTATTAGCGTCCAATCCTCAGATGGCCCATTGGCCGCTCAGATCCGGATTCTTCAGCCAAGGACAACCGATGACCTTTTATATCTTCCTGATAGCCTGCTGCGCCGCTGCCACCACCGGCATCATCTTCAAACCGGGGGCGTGGTACGCATCGCTTCAGAAACCGGCATTTACGCCGCCCAACTGGCTCTTCCCCGTTGCGTGGACGACGATTTATCTGTTGCTCGCCTGGGCCGGTTATCGACTGACTCAGCTGCCTGGCAGTGAGACCGTTCTGGCGCTCTGGGCCGCTCAGATTGCCCTCAACACGCTGTGGACGCCGGTGTTTTTTGGTGCGAACCGGATTTTCGCCGCCATGGTGATACTGGCCGCGCTCTGGGTTGTGGTCGCTGTGATGGTCGTCATGGCCTTGCAACTGGACGTCATCACCGGGCTGATCCTGTTCCCCTACCTGGTCTGGTTGTGCGTGGCCGCTGCGCTGAATTTCTCGATATTGCGTCACAACCGATAACGAGCACCTCGGCGCTGGGAAGCCCTACGGGACATGGGTAAGGCGGCGTGTTTCACCTTGGGTCGCCCTGGAGCAATGCCAGGGTTCGTCCGTCGGCCTGTCCCGAATAAAACCGGTCAAGCGCCTGCTGAAACACAGGCGCTTCGGGGGCGACGGCGATGAACACTGTCAGGCAGGAGCGCAGTTTCAGGTCATCAGGTGACCCGAGAATCTCCAATGCACTGCGATCGTGATGCATCAAGAGCGTCTGGACGCATTCTTTTAGCCGAGGCCCAAGCAAGCGATGCTCCAGGTACGCTCGAGCCTCGGCCTCGTTTGAGAGCGCGTAATGCTCGGCCATTTCGCTCCGGCCAAGACCACGCACTTGCGGAAACACAAACCACATCCAGTGACTCGTTTTTCGTCCAGCCCGCAATTCTTCAAGCACCCGGCTATACACCGGACGTTGTGCATCGACGAAACGTGAAAGCTTGAAAGGGTCGTTCATCATCGGCATCGCCACTCAGTCAATTAGAAGGAATTTATCCGCAGACCCCCGCCTCTGAGATTTATACCAAAAATATCAGTGGTGTTTTCATGACGGTCTTGCGCCAGATTTCAACGCATTCTGCCCAACTCGAATCGGATTCCAGAGACGCCTGCTCGGTGTACCACGCCGCGCTGAAAACGCCGCCTGAAACCTGCCGGGCCAGGCTTACGCGGTTTCTCAATGACCACCTGAACGCTGTGGCCAACGCAGACTGCGAGCTTCCATCCGCCGTGGAAGACTGGACCGCCTGGGTGGTCGAGCACGCGCACACGGTGGGCGAAGACTACGCACTCTACTTGCAGGATCGCCATAACGGTGCGCCCCGTCGTTTCTTCACCAACAAAGCCCACGCGCTGTATTTCCTGCAGCACGTGTCGCCCAGCAAACTGGTGGACGGAGCCTGGCTGCACAGCGCGCTGGGACACCCGGCGGACGGGCGTTATCACGACCTTATTCGCACCTACCTCGAAGAACTGGGCGACGGCGATCCGGCCCTGAATCACGTGGTGCTCTACCGCAATCTGTTGCTGGAACATGATTGCGCTCCCGCTGGGAAGCTTCCAGACGACCGTTATATTCAGGGTGCGCTGCAGCTCGCGCTGGGCCATCTCGGGGAGGCGTTTCTGCCTGAGTTCATCGGGTACAACCTCGGGTATGAGCAACTGCCGCTTCACTTGCTGATCACGGCGTTCGAGCTGAATGAGCTTGGCATCGATCCTTACTATTTCACTTTGCATGTGACCATCGACAACGCGAGCTCCGGTCACGCCAAGAAAGCGGTGGAAACAGTCAACCAGTTCCTGGCGACGGCAGCCGACCCGGAGGACTTTCTCTTCCGGATACGGCAGGGCTACAAACTGAACGATCTGGGTACTGGCACCGCGTCGGTCATCGAATCGTTCGATCTGGAACGGGAGCTGGTGGCCATGCTGGAAGCCAAGCGTTCGTTCGGCCAACACATGCATTCAGACTACTGTCGTCTGGGCGGAAGAACGATCAACGAATGGCTGGCTGCGCCCGGTGAATGTCGCCCATTCCTCGCTGCACTTGAGAACATGGGCTGGATAAAGCGAGATCAGAACCCGGAGGCAAGCCGCTTCTGGCAACTGATCGAAGGGCCTCGTGCCGTGATGTTCGGCGTATTCAACGGTTATGAAAAACAGCTGATCCGAGACTGGATTGCTGGCAACTGGCAGGAAAACCAAACTGACGCCGAGCCCTTCCGCGCTCGTTTCCGCCGTCGGCCTGCCGCTGCGGCAGGCGTGCCCATGAAGTCCACCGTATCTCCCGCTTCCCTGGTGGAACTGGTTGACCTCATCTCGCCGTCGCTACACCACACACTCAATGGCCTGCATGCCACGAAAACCTACAGCAGCCAATTCGCACAAGGACTTTTCCGATGAGCAATCTGCAAGCCCCTACCCTGCCTTCAGAGGAGACAACTGCGCCGGACACCTCCTACGATCTGGCCTTGCTGCAACTGGGGCGACGGCTGCAAGCGGATGGCTACCGATTCACCACCGTCACGCCGCTCACCCATGAGCGTAACAACGCCCGTGAAGAGAATCGTAAGGCCAGAAGCCTGCGGGACATCTTTGGCTGGAACCGCCCTTTTGAAACCGACCTGCTTCCTGCGGCTGAACTTGAAGCGCTGCTGAAAACCGGTGTGCTGCGGGCCCATGCAGGCCTCTGGGTCAGCGAGGTACGCTGGTCGAGTCTGGACGATCTGTTGTTCGTTCACTCGAGTTTTCCCACGGTGGCTCATGACTCGGTTTTTTTCGGGCCTGACACCTACCGTTTCGCCCAGGCGATTGAGGAGCATCTTCGCACCTCGCCTCATCCCATCAAAAACGCCGTGGACATCGGAAGTGGTAGCGGCGTGGGTGCAATTTTGATCGGCAGAGCCCGCAGGGACGCCCAGGTTCTCGCCCTGGATATCAATCCGGCAGCCTTGAGATACACCGCCGTTAACGCGGCCCTTGCCGGTACAGAGAACGTCTCGGCGTGGCACAGCGATATTCTCGCCGGCGCCTCTGGTGAGTTCGACCTCATCGTGGCCAACCCTCCGTACATGCAGGACACTCAACAGCGAGCCTACCGCCACGGAGGTGGGCGACTGGGTTCCGAGTTGTCAGTCCGTATCGTGGCGCAGGCCATCAATCGATTATCGGTTGGAGGCTCGCTGCTCCTTTACACGGGGGCTCCCTCGGTCGATGGCGTGGACCTGTTCCTGGAGAGCGCCCGCGCGCTTGTGGACATGCCAAACCTGGCGTGGACTTACCGTGAAATGGATCCGGACGTCTTCGGTGAGGAGCTTGAGACACCAACCTATGCAAAGGCGGAACGGATTGCAGCGGTGGTGCTTACGGTGACGAGGACCCAATGAGCGCCGCTGCAGAACGGTACATTATCGACCCGAGGCTGCCTGCCGAATCGCAGGGCATTAACCGAGTTTCCAGCCGACACCTCTGTTTCGCTGCAAACCCTGCGGTCAGTGTTCAGAAACGATTCGCTCGATACAGTCAATGATCGTCTGGGCGTTGTAGGGCTTCGCCAGAAAACACACAGCGCCCGCCCTCATGGCCTGCGTGCGAACCGTTTCTTTGGGGAAGGCCGTGATGAAGATGATCGGAATACGACGTCCGGCTTCAGCCAGTTTGCGCTGTAGCTCCAGTCCATCCATGCCAGGCATTTGCACATCGGATATCAAACAATCGGTGTTATGGATGTCGGTGGAGGCGAGAAAGTCCTCTGCCGAGGAATACAGGCAAGGCTTGTAGCCTAGAGAGCGCACCAGACTGCCAAGGGCCATTCGGCATGATTTATCGTCATCGACAATAGCGATACAGGGAGCGTTATTCACGTTATTTTCCTGAGCTCGCGAAGACACGGATTAAATGCAGCGTGCGCCCGCCGTTAACCTCCACTATTGCGTAACCGCACTGGGATTCTCAGAGGTGAGAGACCCCATCTGCGATTGCCACCGCCGTGGGCTGATGCCTTTCAATTGTCTGAATACGCGGGTGAAGTAGGACTGGTCCGAAAATCCGCATTCTTGAGCCACTCGGCTGATGGGGATTTGCCCTGTTTTCAGCAACGCTTCGGCCCGGCGTATTTTTTCTTGCCGAAGCCAATCGTGCGGCGCCAATCCCGTGGTGTTCTTGAACGCCCGAGAAAAATGGCTTCTCGATATTGCACATTCATTCGCGACCTGCTCAATCGAACAACCTTGGGCCATGAGCTCTATCATCAACGCCTTGGCTCTTTTGACCCGCCAGGGTGCCAGGTTTTCCTGGGTGCGCTTGGTGGCCTCTGCGTCACCTGCCTCGGCTCCTGAGTAATATTCCGCGGCGTGCTCGCAGTTGATGGGCGCCTCTGCTGACAATATGACCAATCGAATGACCTCTACATCGGTGAAATGGATGATGCGCAAGCAGGCGCATAGCCATTGACGACCGCGCGCCTACCCGTCAGGAAAGTTGCAGCTGGTGACCCGCCATGACGACGTCTGCAATGGTGTTGGCGTGCATTTTTCGCATCATGTTGGCGCGATGCAGCTTCACCGTGATCTCACTGACCGCCAGATCGCCGGCGATCTGCTTGTTCATTGAGCCTTTGACCACGCCGGCCATGACCTGCCGTTCTCTCGGGGTCAGGCATTCGAACCGCTTGCGCAGAGAATCGAGGGCGCGTTGTTTTTCCAGATAGTCTTGATAGGTGGCCACCGCTTCGGTCACGGCATCAATCAAATCCTGGGATCTAAAGGGCTTGGTCAGGAAGTTCGCGGCGCCCGCTTTCATGGCACGCACCGACATGGGTATGTCCCCATGCCCGGTCATGAAAACAATGGGCAGACGACTGCCGGACTCAGAGAGTCGTTGCTGCAGATCAAATCCACTGTAGCCCTGCAGCCTGACGTCCAGCACGAGGCAGCCAGCCAAACCGGCCAACGGGTCCGCGAGCATTTCGTTCGGGCCGGAGAACGCCCTGACGTTGTAACCCACCGACTTGAGCAAACTGGCGACCGCGCCACTCACCACCTCGTCGTCATCCACGACAAAAACGATGGGCGCGCCCGTTGAGGGAAGCGTCGAGGACGTGAAAGTATGCATTCAGCCTCCTTACGACTGTCAGCGGTGACGCGCCAGGCAAAACCGGACGCGCTCAGCGCCGGCCCCTCGCACACTTAGTGACGGGTTGCGGTTAACCCACAGGAATCGGGTTATCCACCAACGACTGGTTGAACCCATGAATCAACGCGTGCTCCTGCGAGCCCGGGTTGTCGCGCAACGGACGAATGGCCTCGACGATCACCTCGGGCACGTCAGTCGCCAGGCCCCGCATGGTCTCCTCGATAAATGCGTCAAGCGGCATCGCACGAGGATCATCGCCCTTGTGAATGAGATCGGTATTGACCCAAGGCGGCGCGATTTCCTGCACCGTCACCGAGGTACCGCGCAGCATGAAACGCTGAGAAAGGGAGTAAGAGTGCAGCGCCGCCTTGGTGGCCGAATACACCGCATTGCCGGCCAGAGGCACGAAGGCCAGAACGGAGGTGTTATTGATGATCACGGCACGAGGCTGCGATTTCAGGTGTTCGACCAGCGCCGAGGTCAGGCGGATCGGCCCCATCAGATTGGTCGTGATCGTCCCGATCATCGTGGCCTCGTCGATGTGCCCGGCGGCGTCGTCGAACGGCATGATGCCCGCGTTGTTGATCAACACGTTCAGCGACGGGAAACGGCTGATCAGCGTCTTGGCGACCTTATCGATGCTTGCAGGGTCGTTGATATCGAGCTCAAGCCCTTCCATCCCTGGATTTGCCGCGATGACCTCATCGAGCAACGCCTTGCGGCGGCCTGCGATGATGACTTTATTGCCCAGTTTATGGAAAGCTTCTGCGAGACCACGGCCAATACCCGAGGCGCCACCGGTAATAAACAGTGTGTTATTGGTCAGCTGCATGGATATGAATCCTAACGTGGGAAGTTCATGACAACACATCATGATATGACGACTCAAAGTGCCAATTACACCGTCAGTCGCGTACAACTTACCCACCGTTAAGCACGATGGAGAAGCGCGTATTAATACGACGAACTGAAAGCGTGTTGTCACAAACTCTGGACCCACACAGCGTCAGGGTCAATTCATACGAAAGGTTAGGTCGGGTATCGGGAAAATCGTTTTGCCCAATAACAAAGGCTCCCCGTTCGTCCCGATACTTCAGCGGTTTTATACAACCACGTCATCTTCTCTGGCATCACGCCGCAGCGACTGGGGTGATACACCTAGTTTGCGGACAAACACTTCACGCAGATGCCGTCTGTCGCGGAACCCTGTTTCCCTCGCAATGACTTCCAGCGGATGGTGCCCCCGCTGGATCATGTTCCTGGCGGTCTCAAGCCGGAGCTGCTCCACCGCTTTCGCAGGCGACATGCCGGTTTCCGCCAGGAAAATCCGCCGGAATTGTCGCTCACTGAGGTAAACGACCCTGGCCAGGGCATCCGCACTCAGATCACCTCCAAGATTGGCCCGGGCATGGGTCAGCGCGGCCTGAACCCGGTCAGACTTAGGGGCTATCTTGAGCATTTCCGAATGCTGGGACTGCCCGCCCGATCTGCGGTGGTACATGACCAGCACGCGAGCCACCTTATTCGCCAGCTCGTGCCCCAGGTCCTTCTCGACCATCCCCAGCACCAGGTCCATGGCCGCTGAGAGCCCGGCTGACGTCCAGATGGCCCCGTCATTGATGAAGATCCGGTCGGCCTCGACATAGGTGTTTGGAAAACGCTCCTTAAGAATGCCCGCATACGCCCAGTGCGTCGTAACACGCCGCCCCTCCAGCAATCCGGCCTCGGCGAGCACGAAGGCGCCGCTGCACAGCCCGCCGATGCGCTGGGCGCGACCGGCGGCAGACTTCACGAAATCCAGCTCCTCGACCGTGCTGTCCCGGGCAAGGGGATCGACAATGCCGGACACCATCCACGTATCGGCCTGCGACTCTGAGGAGGCTCGCTCGGTGTTGAGTGAGGCCCCGATCGACGAGGTGATCACCCCGCCGGTCAGCGAATAATTGGTGACCTGGTAGACCTGCTCCTTGGCGACAACGTTGGCGAACTCGAACACTGACTGGGTGCCCAGCGCCATGACCTGGAATCCTTCCGTCAAGAAGTAACCGATCTTGTGCATTTTCTCTCCGCCTGGCGTCATGTCCGAAAACACGACCGTAAATGTCGTTTCAATTCCAGTCAACGCGATGCACGATGACTCAACTGGTCGCACGTCAGGAGAGGTCATGCAACGACTGGGATGGCAGGTCATCGGGGGATGATCACGGTCGCATCCTACGCCAAGCCGAACACTTAAGCCATGCTGTAACTCACCACTTCAACGCCGCCTCTGCACGAACTGTGCAGCCGTCAAAGTGTGCGCGACACTCATTAAAGATCCGGCAGCACTGAACACTTAATCAACTTTCACAATACGCACCAGAGTCCTAGTCAAGCCTCCCGCTTGATCGCTGTAATACAGTCAAACGATAAAACCAGCGTGGCCACTGCCCCTGCACTTAATCAGTCGGTATTTGAAGTTTTCAATAACAAAGAGCAACCGCTATGACTGAACACTCCGTAAGTTTTCATGCACCCACTCAATACTTGGAACTCATTGGCAGGACGCTGGCTTATAGAACGTTTGGACACGGCACGCCTCTTGTACTCTGCGTCAGATTTCGCGGAACAATGGAATCGTGGGACCCCGTATTTCTCGACAGCCTGGCACAGCAAGGTTTCCAGGTCACGGTGTTCGACTACAGCGGTCTGGGGCGATCAACCGGTGAAAAAAGTTACAACCCGGGCGCGTTGGCGAAGGACACCATTGAACTGATTACCGCTTTGGGATTAGGAAAAGTCGCCCTCGGAGGCTGGTCGATCGGTGGTGTCGCGGCGCAAATTGTCCTCGCACAGGCGCCTCAACTCGTCAGTCACCTGGTGCTGATCGCCACGACGCCCCCAGGCGGGCTGGCCAAAACCGGCGAGCCGCTTTTTTATGAGCTGGCCAAGCGGGAAAACGACTTCGAGGATTTCGTCAGCCTGTTTTTCGAGCCCGACTCAGCGTCGAGCAGAGTCGCCGCTGAGCGTTCGTGGGCTCGGCTTGCACTGAAAAGAGAAGACGCAAGCCCCGCCGTGCCCCACGAATGGGCTGGCGCGCAGCTGGGCGACGGCCCCAAGAATCCGGTGTTCCCGGTCGATGCCGTGCTGCATGTGCTCAAAACGACGGACATCCCGGTCATGCACCTCGGGGCCGATCATGACATCGCATTCCCGGTAGAGAACTGGTACGCCCTCAGCGATCAACTCCCAACCCTGCACATTGTGACCTTCCCGAGTTCCGGGCATGGCCCACAACTGCAGTACCCACGCACTGCAGCCAAACACATTGCGGCCTTCGTCGACGCTTCGAATGACTGATGCCTGAGCAACCGGGCCACCGTTCGAGCAACCGGACTGCTGGCCCCCTTTAACTTCCAGCAAGACAGCAACGGACGGCTTCTTCATCGCACCTGCGAAGGAGATACGACATGCAGAACCGTTGCCGCTCCCGCTGGCGAATCACTGAACAAGACCCTTGGCGTTCGGTTCTCGCGCGTTCAAGCCACCCGTGCAGGCGATGAAGTCACGCCTTTGGCGCGCGAACCTCTGCCGGTGCCCAACAACATACCCTTGCAATCAGGTGACATATGACATCCCGTACGACTTACAAAGCCATTGTGGCAACCGCACCCGGTCAACTTGAACTGGTGGAACGTCCGGTGCCGACACCCGGGCCTGGCCAGGTCCGCATTGAGGTTGAAGCCTGTGGCGTTTGCCATTCGGACAGCGCGACTGTTGAAGGCTTCGCAGGCGTGCCCTACCCCCGCGTGCCTGGGCATGAAGTCATCGGGCGCATCGACGCGGTGGGTGATGGCGTTCATGAATGGAAGGTTGGTCAGCGCGTCGGCGTAGGTTTTCTGGCGGGCGAAGACGGCACCTGCCCGTCCTGCCGCCAGGGTGACCCAGTCACTTGCCAGAACCCGGTGATCACCGGCATGACCACCGATGGCGGCTACGCCGAAATCATGCTCGCCGAAGCACGCGGGCTGGTGAAGGTGCCGGAAGACCTCGACGCTGCGCAAGCCGCACCGCTCCTGTGCGCAGGCCTCACCACGTTCAACGCACTCCGTCACTCGGGTGCCCAGGCGGGTGATGTGGTTGCCATCCACGGCCTCGGCGGCCTGGGCCACTTGGGGGTGCAGTTCGCCCGCAAAATGGGATTCCATACCGTGGCCATTGCGCGTGGCGCGAACAAGGCTGAGCTGGCGTTATCCCTGGGGGCTCATCGGTACATCGACGCCACGGTAGAAGACGTCGCTGCAGTCTTGCGCTCCATGGGTGGCGCGCGCGTCGTGCTGGGCACCGCCCCGACCGCACAGGGCATGGCCCAGACCATCCCGGGGCTGTCGCCGCGTGGTCAACTGGTCGTGGTCGCCGTACCGGGCGAGCCCATCACTGTCAATGCCACGGATCTGATCTTCGGCGCACGCTCGGTCGCCGGCGCACTCACCGGCACGGTGGCGGACAACGAGCAGACGCTCGCATTCGCCAACCTCCAAGACATTCGCGCGCACGTTGAGACCTTCCCGCTCGAACAGGCACAAGAGGCCTACGACCGAATGATGCGTGCAGAGGTCCGGTTGCGCGCGGTTCTGGTCATGAAACCGTCTTCACCTCAACACCCATGAGATAGCCGAAGGCGCCCGTGGGAGAAGTCCCGGGCGCCGATTCCCGCAGAGTTTTCCGAGGCCACTCAAGCCTTGAACCGCTGACATTTAAATCTGGAGATTCAACATGGCACGTTTCACCTCGGTTCCCGCAGAACAAGCCACCGGCGCAACGGCAGACATCTACGCAGGTATCAAAAAATCGCTGGGCAAGGTCCCTAACGCCTACGCCACCCTCGCGACGCTGGCACCTGCCGCGCTCCAGGCGATGCTGGCTGCCGATAAAGTGCTGTCCGGCGGTCCCTTGAGCAAACCCGACCAGGAAACCATCAAGCTGGTGATCAGTGAACTGGCGGGCTGTGACTACTGCGTGGCCGCCCACAGCATGGTCGGCAAGATGGTTGGGCTAACGACCGAGAACATGCATCGCATTCGCGAAGGCCAGGTGACTGGCGACGCCAAACGAGATGCCCTCGTGGCGTTCGTACGCCATCTGGCGCTCAACCCCGGCACCCTGCCTGACGCCCAGGTGCAGGCGCTAAAAGAAGCCGGCTACAGCGGCGAGGACGTCGTTCACATGGGACTGGCGATTTCCGTGATCACGTTTACCAACGTGTTCAACCGCATCAACGACACCACCGTCGATTTCCCCAAGCCCGAGTAATCGCCTGAGCGGCATCAGGCCTCAAGGACTCAGCCCATGAGTACGCTCCAGAACCTGCTATCGAACGATCCCGCCCTCGAAGCGGCATGCCGGGCATTCGCTGTCCCGGACCGAGTACATGCCACGGCGCAGGAAGTGGCGTTCCTCGCCACTGCGACATGCTCCCGGCTCAAGGTCGATGCGCAAGACATCGTCTACTGGACCCTCGGAAACGGCCCCCGCGTTCTGCTCGTGCACGGCTGGTGCAGCCGGGGTTCCCACCTCATGGGGTTCGTGGAGCCCTTACTCGCGGCGGGGTTCTCGGTGGTCTTGTTCGATGCGCCCGCTCACGGTGATTCCGAGGGCGTTGTCTCGAGCATGATTCATGCGGGCAGGACCGCCCTTGCGCTTGCACAGGCGCTAGGCGACTTCCATTCCCTGATCAGTCACTCGGGTGGGTCGACGGCCGCACTGTGGGCATTGGCGAACGGCCTGTCGGTGGAAAAAAGCGTGCACATCAGCGGTCCCTCCTCCATGAAGCAGGTCGTGATCGGCAGCGCCCGTGCCCACGGGCTCGATGACACACAAGCCCAGGCCTTTCAACGATGGGCAGAAGCGTTCACACGGGTCAGCCTGGATTCCGCAGATCTCCCTGCGCTGACCGCCCGGCTCAGCCATCAGGGCTTGATCGTTCATGACGCGGGTGACCGCGTCGTAAGCCTCGCACAGTCTCAGGCGCTACAGAGTGCCTGGCCGAATTCAACGCTGGTCATCACAGAGGGGCTTGGGCATCGCAGGATACTCAGCGCCCCCCAGGCCATCACCACCATTGTCGGGTTTCTACCAATTGAGCGTTAACGTCGTAGCCACTTCAAAAAAAGTGACCCCACGGAAAGCCGACAGCTTATTAAGGGCGGCCGAATGAAACCACCGATCACTCCCGCCGAAGCCGAGGTATTCGAGCGTTTTCACGACGCCGTTTTCGTGCGCGACATGGAGGGAAATATCCATTTCTGGAATTCGGCATCCGCCGCCCTGTATGGATGGCCCTCCCACACGGCGTTAGGGGCCAATGCCCAAAACCTGCTTCAATGCAGGCACGAGAAAGAAAACTACGACACTGTTGATGCGCTGCTGTTGGCCAACGGCTATTGGGAAGGCGAACTTTCCCGGCTGACCGGCACCGGGACCCGCCGTCTTGTGAACGCGCGCTGGTCACTGCGCAGGGACGCGGACGGTCATCCCATCGGAATTCTGGAAACCGGCCATGACATCTCTTCGGCGAAAGAGACCGAGCGGCATCTGAAGGCCAGCGAATACCGTTACCGCAACCTGTTCCAGGCCATGGCTGCTTCATTCTGGGAGCTCGACTTCACAGCGGTCGGCCCCAAAATCCGCGCGTTACTCGACGCCGGCGTTCGCGATCTCGAGGCGCATTTCCTCGCGCACCCCGACGTCGTTCGCGACTTCATGCAGAACACCCGGGTCGTCGACTTGAACGATCACAGCGTCCGGCTGTTCGGCCGCGGCGATCGCACCGAAATGTTAGGTACGATAGATCGCTACTGGCCTGACGAGAGCATTCAGGTGTACGCCCGCTGCGTCGTCAAATCCCTGGCCGGACTGCCCAACAACATTGAAGTCACGCGGCTCCGAACCCTTGAAGAGAAAGAATTCGAGTGCCTGTTCACCGCCTGTTTTTCCAAAGAGAACATCGCGCGCGGCGTGATTCTGATCGGCATCATTGACCTGTCGGAGTTAGTCGAAGCGCGTCATGCGCTTGAGATCATGCAGACAGAACTGGCGCATGTCGCACGCATTTCTATACTCGGCGAATTAAGCGCGTCCATCACCCACGAGATCAACCAGCCACTGACCTCGATTTCGACCTATGCGCAAGCCGCACTGCGCTGGCTGCAACGCCCGCAACCTGATTTGCGAGAGGTCGAAAACGCGCTGTTGCAGATCGTTGACGAAGCGCAGCGCACCAATGATGTGATCTCGCGCATTCGCAGCATGGCGCTGCGCAGACCGGTTCAGGAAACGGATCTTGCGTTGAACGAGGTGATTCAGGATTCACTGCAGTTCACTGACCACGAACTGCGCAAGAATTCAGTGCGGCTCACGACGGATCTGGCGATATCATTACCACCGGTTCGCGCTGATCGGGTGCTGATGCAGCAAGTGATCGTCAATCTGGTCATGAACGCCGCGCAATCCATGGCTTCTGCGAAGTCATCGACTCGAGAGCTGATGGTCAGGAGCGAAGTGCTGGAGGACAACGAAGTCCGGCTCGAGGTACTGGACAGTGGACCCGGTATCGCACCCGGACTGGAAGGGAAACTGTTTGACAGCTTCTTCACCACCAAAGCCACTGGAATGGGGATGGGGCTGCCTATCTGCAGGTCGATCATCGAGGCCGCCGGAGGGCTGATTCAACTGACAAATAGAGATGACGGCAAGGGGGGCGCGAAGGTAGCCTTCACATTGCCCGCGTTACCGCAATCGAGCGCTCTCGGTCGCGGGTTTCCACACGCATCACCCTAAAAAAGACCGCCCTGATCGATGACACGGGGCGAAGTCGAATAAACCGAGCTTTGCGCCCATGCCTGAGTCAGCGTTCCGGCATGGGCGTCTACCGTGATGAACGCCAGAGGTTGCGATGCAAAAATTAATGGTTAATGGCGTAGAGCATCAGCTGGATGTCCCCGATGACATGCCGCTGCTCTGGGTCTTGCGGGATGTGATGGGACTGACCGGAACCAAATACGGCTGCGGCATCGCCCAGTGCGGCGTATGCACGGTGCACCTGGACGGCCATGCAACGCGGTCCTGCGTGTTGCCCGTCAGTGCGGTGGCGGGCCGACAGGTCACCACCATCGAAAGCATCGGCGAACAGCCCATCGGCCAGGCCGTGCAGAAAGCCTGGCTGGAGCATGAGGTCGTGCAATGCGGTTACTGCCAGTCGGGACAGATCATGTCCGCGGTGGCCCTGTTGACCGAACACCCCAAGGCCAGCGATGAGCAAATCGTCGACGCCATGTCCGGCAACCTGTGCCGTTGCGCGACGTACACGCGCATCCGCGCGGCCATCAAAAGCGTCAGCCAGGCGTGAGGGAATGACCATGTCCGACAATCAATCGTCCCCTGCCCTGCTTTCACGCCGTGGCCTGCTCAAAGGCGGTGCAGCCTTGAGCGGTTTGATCATCAGCGCCTTCTTGCCGCCCATGGTGTCCCGCAGCTTTGCGGCGGATGTCGTCAAAGGCGCCAACCTGGGCGATGGCGCGGAAAAAGGCTACGGTGCATTCGTTCGCATCGACCACACCGGCGCGGTCACTGTCATCTCGCCGAAGATCGAAATGGGCCAAGGGGTTCAGACCGGCATCGCCATGATGGTCGCCGAAGAGCTTGAAGTCCCCCTCAGTCAGGTCACTATCGCCGAAGCCCCGCCCAATGCGGCGTTGTATACCGACCCGCTTCTGACGTTCCAGGCCACCGGCGGCTCCACCTCGACCCGCTATACCTGGGAGCCTTTGCGCAAGGCCGGTGCTGGCGCGCGCATGGTGCTGATTCAGGCAGCCGCGTTGCGCTGGAACGTGGCCCCGAGTCAGTGCCGTGCCGAAAACGGCAGGGTTTTGGGCCCGAACAATCAAAGCGCCGGCTACGGCGAACTGGTCGATGCCGCCGCAGCCCTTCCGCTGCCCACCGACATTCCCCTCAAGCCGGTCAACGCGTTCAAGTTGCTGGGCAAACCCGCGCAGCGTCTGGACACGCCGCACAAGGTCAACGGCACCGCGAAGTTCACCATCGACCTGCAAGTGCCCGGCATGCTGATTGCGTCCACGCGGACCTGCCCGGTTTCGGGCGGCACGCTGCGCAACCTCAAGAACGAAGCCGCCGCAAAAGCGATCCCAGGCGTGCGGGACATCGTGCGGCTGAACAACGCGGTCGCCGTCACGGCCACGAATTTCTGGGCGTGCCAGCAAGCGCTCAATGCCTTGGACATCGAATGGGACATGGGGCCTCACGCGGGTCTCGATTCGGCGAAACTGGATAAATCCCTGTTCGACGCCAGCGCGGGCGACGGTGTTTTTGCGCACCAGGCAGGCGACATCGCCAGCGCGCTGAAAAACGCGTCCAGCCGTTTCGAAGCGATCTACGAGCAGCCCTTCCTGTCGCACTCCCCGCTCGAGCCGATGACCTGTGTCGCCCATGTTCGGGCCGATGAATGCGAGTTGTGGGTCGGCTGTCAGGCACCGGGACTGGCCCAGATGGGCGCCGCGAAAGTCTGCGGACTGCCCGTTGAAAAAGTCGTGATCCACAACCAGTTGATCGGCGGCGGCTTTGGCCGACGCCTGGAATCCGACTTCATTTTTCAAGCGGTGGACATCGCCCGCCAGCTGAGCTACCCGATCAAACTGATCTGGAGCCGCGAAGAGGACATGACCCACGACCGCTACCGTCCGCACTACGTCGATCGCCTGAATGCAGCCCTGGACAAGGACCTGCGCCCCGTCGGATGGGAACATCGCATCGCGGGTGCGTCGGTCGTGGCGGCTTACCTCGGAGCGCTGCCTGCCGATGGCGTCGACTTTGACGCCGTCGAGGTCGCCAAAGACCCGATCTACACCCTGAAGGATCTGCAGGTTCGCTACATCCGGCACGACCCGGAGGTCATCCCGGTCTCCTGGTGGCGAGGCGTAGGCCCCCTTCGCAGCACCTATGCGGTGGAGTGCTTCATCGATGAATTGGCGCACAACGCCAAAGCCGACCCGGTCAACTATCGACTTGGCCTGATGCAATCGCAGCCTCGTGCCCAGGCCGTGTTGCGCAAAGCGGCGGAAATCGTTGGATGGGACAAGGCCCTGCCTGCCGGGTCCGGGCGCGGCGTGGCGGTGTCGGCCGTGTTTGGCAGCTTCGTTGCGACCATCGTCGAGCTGGAAAAACAAGGCGCAAAAGGGCTACGCATCAAACGCCTGGTGTCGGTCATCGACTGCGGGTTTGCGACCAACCCGACCTCCGTGGCTTCGCAGATGGAAGGCGGCACCTTGTTCGGTCTGTCGGCTGCGCTGTTCAACGAAATTCTCATTGAAAACGGACAGGTTCAGCAGACCAACTTCCACCAATACCGACAAATTCGCATGAGCGATGCGCCTCCTGTCGAGGTGCACATCGTCGACAGCGTCGAGAGTCCTGGTGGCGTGGGTGAAACGGGCGCAGTCCCGGCCGCCGCTGCGCTGGTCAATGCGCTGTATGCCGCGACCGGCGTACGCGAACGCCGCCTGCCATTGAGCCGCTCGGGCTATTTCACTGTTTAAGGAGTGCACCATGAAATTTTTCCATCATGCACTCGGGCTTGTCGCCAGTTGCCTGACCCTGAGCGTTTACGCAAATGAAACCTCGACCCTGAGCAAGGGTGAATACCTGACCCGCGCTGCCGATTGCGTGGCGTGCCATGTCGTCCCGGGCGGTAAACCCTATGCTGGCGGGCTTGAGTTCAAGCTCCCGTTCGGCAGCATCTACTCACCCAACATCACCCCGGACAAAGAAACCGGCATCGGCAACTGGACCGACGACGAGTTCGTCAGCGCCTTGCAAAAAGGTGTCGGCAAGGACGGCAAACACTACTACCCGGCGTTCCCGTACACGTCCTACACCCTGATGTCGCGCGAAGACATCCTGGCGATCAAGGGCTACCTGTTCAGCCTGGAACCGGTGAAGCAAGTACCGCCCGAGAACACGGTGTCTTTTCCGTTCAACCAGCGCTGGGGAATGATGTTCTGGAACGCGATCTTTGCGTCCAACGAGCGGTTCACCCCCGACAGCAAGCAAACCGTTGAATGGAACCGGGGCGCCTACTTGGTTCAGGGGCCGGGCCACTGTGGCGAGTGTCACACCCCGCGCAACCTCTTCCAGGCGATGAGCTCGGGTCGTCCGCTGGCCGGCGCCGAACTGGGGAACTGGCAGGCGTACAACATCAGCTCCGATGTGCAACACGGCATCGGTGCATGGCCGGAAGACGCTCTTGTCAGCTACCTCTCCAAAGGCTACGCGCCGGGCTTCGGTGGCGCTGGCGGCCCAATGGCCGATGCGGTGGAACACAGCCTGCGTTATCTGAGCCCGGAGGACCTCAAAGCCATCGCGGTGTACCTCAAGAGCACGCCTGCGCAAGCGGAAGGCATCACCAGGCCGTCCATGGCCATGAACGATGCGGCGCTGCAAAAAGGCGTCGGCCTGAAGCTCTTCAATGACTCCTGCGTCGCCTGTCACCTCCTCGATGGCAGCGGAAGGCAATCGCCTGCGGGCGGACTGGCGGGTCTGAAGACCGTCAACGACGCCTCGGGTAAAAACCTGATCGCGACCCTGATCGAAGGCCACTCCCCTCACGCGATGCGAGTAGACCAGCGCATGCCTGACTTTGCCGGCAGCTACTCCAACGAGGAACTGGCTGCAGTGAGCACATTTGTGCTGCGACGGTTTGGTCAAACTCAGGGACAGGTCAAAGCGGAAGACATCGAAAAAAGCCGCGCCAGCGCTCTGCACTGATCGGCGCTTCAATAGAATCCCCGGCAGGCGACTGCCGGGGATTTTTATTTCTCGCGAATAATATCCGCGACGTGCTGTTCCAAAATCCGCACAGGCCTCCTAGTCGGAACAGGCCGGGTGAAAGAACCTTACCCCTGACCCATAAGGCCTGTTGGCATGGGCTTCCACGGTGCTGAATCGCAGCCATTTTGCAGGCAGCATTCAACGATCAATGGCCCGAAGCACGCGCTGAACGTCGCTGACGACATGCCCTCTGCGGCGGGTCCAGTGTGATGCTTCGGGCCTGACCGCAAGCCTCTAAATCCCGACACCATAGGAATTCCCATGAGGACAGATCAACAGGTGACGCGAGCACTTCGCGCCTTGAGCGTGGCCTATTTCGTACAAGCGGTGGGGGCTCTGTCGGTCATTGGCAGCCTGGAACCCATTGGCCGCGAATGGCGCCTCAGCAATGCGGAAGGCGCCTACCTGATGACTGCCTTCGGTATCACATTTGCCTTGGCTGCACCGTTGCTGCAGGTGTTACTCGGGCACCTGCACAGGCAGCGCCAGGTGTTGCTCGGGCTGTGCGTGTTCGGGGCTGGCGCGCTCTTGTTCGCCGCCGCGCCCACCTATCCGGTCTTGCTGGTTTCCCGAATCGTCATGGGATTGGGAGCCGCTTTTATAGGCCCGGTTCTGGCAACCCTGGGCTCAAGCCTGGTCAGCAGCGAACGTCAGGGAAGCGCTATCGCCATCGTACTGCTGGGCCTGAGTGTTGCAGGGTTGGCAGGCATTCCACTGTCCAGTTGGGTGGCGTACCAAGTCGGCGTTCGCAGTCTTTTCCTGGTCATAAGCGCGGCCGCATTCGCGACCGCACTGCTGATCGCCTGGCAAGTTCCCAATCAATCCGAAGGCCAACGAGTCGCCGTCAGTACCCTCGTCAACCTGCTGACCCAAGCGCATTCCCTGAGTGTGTTCGGCGTTGCTTTTTTTGTCACCGCCTCGGTCTACACCACGTATTCATTCATCGCGCCGATCGTGCATGATTTTTATAACGGGAGTGCTCATGACGTATCGATCGCCCTCCTGGTGCTGGGCGTGGCCGGTGTCACGGGCAACCTCCTGGTCACTCGTCTCGCTGCGCGTCATAGCTCCGATCGCCTGCTCGTCGGCAGCATGTCAGTGCTGGCTATCTTGATGCTGGCACTGGGGGCTGGACCGCGCTCCCTCGGGTGGCTCTTCCTGATGCTGGTAATGTGGGCGCTTGCAACAGATGTCATCTGGCCGTCGCAGCAGCGAAGGGTCATCGAGCATTTGGCAGAATACCGAGGCGCCGCGTTGGCGTTGACCGCAGCGTTCGTATTTTGCGGCATCGGCGGCGGTGCCGCAGTCGCGGGCTGGGTATACCCGATCGCAGGCTTCACAGGCTTACTGGGGGCAAGCTTTGCGTTGATGGTATTGGCTGTCGTTTGCATGCTTATTTCTGCAAAGCGATCGCCGCTGCGTGCAGCGGTGATCTAGGCTTTTATCCGCCGACAGACCCATGACCGTCGGGGCAGCGGCCCTCATGCCGATGGCGCCTCACAAGATTGGCACGGATGAGTTGAATCCCACTTGCTGTGTTTATTGCGGCGTACGAGGCTGCTTAAAATGACGAACCCGCAACTCCACGGCACCAGGACCAGAGTTGCTCGCCTGCCTGCATACCTAACAATCCGACCAATGCTACAAGCGGTGGCGCTGGAGACCGGAAGTCCAGAGCGCCGTAAAGAAGCCCAACCGCCACTCCTATCGCGAGTGAAATGAGATAACTCACAATAACCTCCAAACGTATCAACGACTTCCAACGGGGTTTTACTTTTTAACGGTGCGAGGATCGTCCGCCGTATTTTCGTAGACAGTATCGGTTGGGCCAGTCCCTGTGATGAGAATAACAACCGGTTCGCCGTGCGTTTCAGCGTAGTGAGCCGCATTGGAAGGCTCTGTGTAAACGGAGCCCCGCGGCAGCGCGCGTAGCTCTTTTTCAGATCGTTCTGCGCCGTAACCGAAGTACCAGGTGCCCGACAATACGGTTGCCACCCGATCACCCGCATGGTGGTGCGGAGCGATCCTGGCGCCCTGTTTGACTTTTAGAAGCTGTGCATAGGGACCTGGAGCTGCCGGGTTACCCAGGATAGTCACCACTTGAACCTTGGAATTTTCTGATCCACCCGGCCCGCCTGTTTCTTTACCCGCCAACAGCTCAGGGAGGGTTTTAGAGTAGCTGGGAAGTTTAGGTCCCTCGTCCGCAGCATAGCTTGTCGCCACCAGGAAAGTACTGATGAAGCATCCTTTGATAAGTGCATGCATGCCTATATCCCTAATCAGAACGTTAGTGTAAGAAAGTCATTAGCGCTGGCACTACCGTCAAAAACACGCACGCAACTAACAGTCAATTGAAGTGAGAAGCGTTAGAGTGCGATTGGCAATCAGGCGCTCGGCGCGTCGGGCCATTCTAGAAATTCCAGCGTCAAGCCATCGGGCGCACGCACGTAACCCAGCCGCAGCCCCTTACGCTCGCCGTCCTCCACGGTCTGCAACTCGCCAAGTCTCTGCCCTCCTACCGATTCGATCTTCGCGAGCAGCCCATCGATATTTTTCACGGTGAACGCAAGGTGGGCGGCGCCCACGTCGCATGATCTCGGTTTGAAGACTTGAATATCGTCGGGAGAGTGATATTCCAACAGCTCAATCATATGTCCGCCCGGTGCTTCAATCATTGCCAGTGTCAGTGACGCACCCTCAACCCCGACGACATTGTCGAGAAACACACCGGCCTCATACGTATTGGTATACAAGTGCTTGAAGCCAAGTACGTTGACCCAAAAGTTCAAAGAAGCTTCAAGCGAGTGAACGGTAAACCCTGTGTGATTAGCACAAATTAAATTTGGAAAATGATTGGTGTCGTTCATATGTCACCCTTCTGATAGGTCGGGATGCGTTCACGTCTTGATTTTAAAAGGTGCCTGAAGGACACCATTTGTGCACCAAACCCTTGGTTCACATCAGCGGGCGTCCACCTTGGCCGCTTCGCTCGGCATGATCTTGAAGCTCCTGACTTTCAGCTTGGCGGACAGCCGCCGCTGGGCGATGCGAAGGCCATGCAAGCTGCGAGGTGGTATCGAAACAAACAGAGTTGATCTCGCGAAGAGGATCGCTCCTCACCAGCGAAAAAAAAACTGCTCGCGAATGGTAAGACCTACTCTCTTGGAGCGTAGGTCCACGCCCCTCTTGCGTAATGCGGTAGGAGTGGCTTCTCGCTCAGTGCCGCGAGTGCGCCTCTCAGTTGTCCTATCAAGTTGGCTATCGGAGCGCAGAGCCGATCGTTATGATCCAGATCGGCCGAGATAGAAATGACGATTGAGTAAAAGGCTGCCCTTAACCGCTCTGGCCTCGTGGTGCAACCATGACCATGGAGCACATTGCTGTTGGCGGCAGGCTTCATTACGGCTAGCCCTTCCAGCCCAAAAACCGATAGCAACTGACTGTCATCGATTCACTTGAAAACCAGGTAACTAGCCGAAAGGGAATTGGCGAGCAGTGGGCGCGATCTTGAAAAAGTGAAACTGTACTCTGACGGTCCAAGGAACATGATTTTATAGGTAGTGGGGCAACAACATGACACACCAACGATGGTTGATCCTGATCGGATGCTTTATCGCATACCTATTCGATTCGGTAGAAATCGTTCTGTTTTCCCTGGCGCTCCCGGCAATGTGCAGCGATTTGGGACTGACCGTCGTTCAGGGCGGCTTGCTCGTGACTGCCATGTTGTTGGGCGTTGGAGTCAGCAGCATTACTGGTGGCTACATCTCCGACAACTTCGGGCGCAAGCGAGCGTTGGTTACCTCGCTGATTGTCTTTGGCTTTTTCACCGCGGCATTGTCTTTCGGCACCAGCTTCACCAGTCTGGTCCTGCTTAGGTTCATCGCCGGGATTGGCCTCGGTTCCCTCTGGAGCGTAATTTCTGCCTACATCGTGGAGACATGGCCTGTAGAAAGCCGGGGACGAGCTGCCGCATTCGTTACCAGCGCCCTACCTGCCGGAGGCGTCATTGCAGGCATAGTGTCCGGCTATTTTCTTCCTGACTGGCGGACAATGTTCTTGATCGGGGGGTGCTCGATAGTAATCCCCGCCATTCTCATCCTCATCGGATTTCGCGAGTCGGCTTTATGGTCTGAACAGAGGACCAGATATGGAAACGAGAAGGTGGCTCTGAATCACGTATTTACCGCTGCGCTGCGTCGCTCCACGATCCTCGGCACGCTGATGTCAGCCCTCGCCCTGACCGGTTTTTGGGGAACGATGACATGGCTTCCGACTTATCTGGCGCAAGAGCGAGGTCTAAACGCCGCATCCGTGGCCTGGCTGGTCACCGTATTGAACATCGGCATGTTCGTCGGATACAACGCCTTCGGCTTGGTGGCGGACCTTATCGGCCGGCGTCTGACGATCATCATCACACTCATGGGCGTCGCAGTGATCATCCCGATGTACGCATCCACGAGCGAGCATGACACCCTGCTGTGGCTAGGTTTAGCATTCGGTTTTTTCACCGCATTCTTCGGAATTTTCGGATCGTATCTTGGCGAGCTGTTTCCTACACGCGTTCGATCTACCGGTGCAGGCTTCTGCTTTAACGTCGGACGAGGCGTGGCCGGCATCGCGCCTTTGGGACTGGCAGAGATTTCCGGCGTTGTTGGTTTTAGCGGTGGGCTGATCGTATGTGCCTTTTTATTCGCCTCCTCAGCACTGGTAGCAATGCTGATGCCCAAAAGCGGCGGTCATGCACATTGACCCTGCGCAACCACCGTTAATAGTCAGCGCTGGGACGGGTTCGAAAATGCCTGTACCAAGCGTCTAGTCGTGGATGGTGCGTTGCAAACGGAAGATTGAACCGTTCGCGTGCGGTCTGGAAAATCGCGAAAAGGGTGCAGTCGGCAATAGTCGGCTGATCACCAGCCAGAAACCGATTGCCACCGATCGCCAATTCCAGCACGTCCAGCAACTCCTCGACATGTCTGAACAGGGCGCTGGCGAATTCTTGAGACGGGTCTGGCTCATTTCTCGGAAAAGCGCCTGTAACGTTCCACAACCACAACTGGCTTCTGACGATCAGATCGTTGGCTGTTCGCTCCAGTGCCCGAACCTGAGCGCGAGACACAGCATCAATGCCGATCATAGGGTTCTCGGGATACAGCTCTTCCAGGTATTCGACGATTGCGGCGGACTCGGTAATTGAGACGCCCTCATCAGTAACCAGCGATGGCGCGCGCCCTGAAGGATTGATTTGCAGGTACGCAGGGGATCGATGCTCCAAATTGACATGATCAAGCTGGTGACAAGGTACATCGATCCCTTTTTCCGAGATGTAAATGGCGACCCGTCGAGGATTAGTGCCCATAGGAAACTGGTAGAGCATCATGTCTCAATTTCCACTGTTATCAGATGTTGAGCGGAGGCCTTCACATTGCCACCCATGTTGAAGAGTTGCGTGCTTGGAAACGACGGCAATCAGCCGCTGTAGGAGAAGTAAAATCAGTCTTGAATCCTCCTTCGCGACCGCTCACAGATAAACGAAGTCGGGTGAGCAAGTCTTACTTTCTCAGAGCGTAAATAAGGGCCAGCACAAGACCGCCCACCGTAGTAGCCTCCTTGTCTAACAAAGGAGAGCAAACACCATGACAGTCCCTGACAAAAACCCTGACTTCGATGCGCTGCTGCGCGCTAACCTGGATCGCATCTTCAACGAACGCGATGGCACTAAACGAGCGGCGGCGGCGAAAGAGCTGTTTTCAGAAACGCCGACTATGTACGAACCTGATGGCGTCGTTACGGGTCAAGCCGCAATCTGCGATGTTGCAGGCGCGCTGCTGGATCGATTCGGCGCCGACTTTACTTTTGTGGCCGAAGGGCCAGCTGTCGGCCATCACGGGCTGGGCTATCTGCCTTGGCACGCGGGACCTAAAGAAGGTCCCGTCACTGTGAGTGGTGCCGACGTCGCTGAGGTCAAGGATGGCAAGATCGTGCGACTCTGGGTGCTTTTGAACCCGCCGCAATCGTGATGGAATGAGCTTTTTCTGAGCACTCGATCAGAGCAGCCGCAAAGCGAATGATGCTCTGATCGAATGTGCCAAATGTCCCATGATTTCAGCACGGGCTTATCGCCCCCGATGGATTAAGGTGCCTGAATCTGTACCAATGCCCCTGGCTGATCCGGCTTGCCTGCCACGACCACCAGATAACGTCGCTGCTCGGGCGTGTCGTTCTGCACGATCTGGCGGATCGGGCCGATGGTGTTGACGATGGCCGACCCCGCCGGGTTGGTCATGAACGCTGACAACGGTTGCAGGTTGCCACTGCCATCCGGCTTGTCGGCCAGCGCCAGGGTGTAAGGCTGCTTGGGTTCAAGACCCGTCACTGCCGCTTGCAGCACTTGTGTCAGGCCCTGATTGAACAGCGTGACACTGGTGGGTGCCTGATCCGCAGGCTTGCCCACCGCGTTCAAACTCAGGTGCGCTGCTTGCCCGGCCACGCCCAGCGGCTTGAGGTTATCGGTACCGTCACCTTTTTCCACCGCATTGGGCACATAGGCAATCGCTTGCGGCGCCTGGCCAATCGGGATGTTGGCGATGACCTTGTTGCTCAACGTGTCGATCACCGCAAACGCATCGGCGTTTTCCAGACCCACATAAATACGGCTGCCGTCACCCGACGGCCAGATGCCGTGAGGCAAGTTGCCGACCGGGATCGTCGCCACTCTCTCGAAGGTGTCGGTGCGATAGACCTGCACCTGATTCAGCCCGCCCACGGTGATGTAGGCGAACGAGCCATTGGCGTTGTTGACCAGGTTGACGTGGTTGGCAATCGGCCCGATGTCCAGCGTCTTGATCAGCTTGAACGGAGGTGTGGCTTCAAATACCTGCGCTTTGCCGACATCCTTCAGCGTGAACCAGACCTGCTTGCCATCGGCTGACGCGGCGATGTTCGGGCAGAACGGGCTGGCCTGAGGCACGTGGCCAACGATCTTGTGATCCGCCACCGACACCACTACGGTCTCCGGGTTGAACGACGAGCAGACGTAACCGTATTTGCCGTCCGGCGAGAAAATCTGCATGCCGGGACCGGCCGGTGTCTTGATGCGGGTCTTTTCCTCGAAGGTCTTGGCGTCGATCACCGACACATAGTCCTCGCCGCGCACCGTCACCCACACCTCTTTGCCATTGAGCGTAAAAAACGCTTCATGGGGCGCACGCCCAACGTAGGTCTTGTGCTTGACGGTGTTGGTTTGCGTGTCGATGAACGACACCGAGTTCGTGCCGATGGACACTACCGCGAGAGTTTTGTGATCCGGCGAAAAGCCCAGTCCGTGCACCAGCACCTCGCCCTTGTACAACGGACTGAGGTTGCCCGGTTGCGGATCGCCGAGGCTGATCACCCCAAGCAGTTTGTTGTCCACCGGATCGGTGACCGACACGGTGTTGGAGAACTGCTCGGCTGCATACAGGCGATCCTGATGAGAGACGGGAATCTCCCTGGCCGAGGCTTTACCGGGGATCTGTCCGGCAAAACCGGGCATCGAAGCGGTCAGCAATGCGCCGGTCAGCAGCGCCATGGGAAAGCGAGGGAAGTGCATGGGATTTCCTTCTTTTTGTGAAGTCAGGGAGTGACGATCAGGGTTGTGCCGTGACCGGTGTCTGGGTCGGCGAGGCAACAGAGGGCGGCAATGGATCGCCGATGGCCAGGCGCATCGCGGCGATTTCCTGCTGTTGCTCGACGATGATTTCCTGGGCCATGCGCTTGAGCTGTTCGTTGTGGCCGTACTTGAGCAGGGTCACGGCCATATCGATGGCGCCCTGATGATGCGCGCTCATCATCGCCACGAAATCGCGGTCGATGTCGCCGGTGGGTTTGCTGTCCATGCCGGCCATCATCGTTTCCATGGCGGCAGCGTTTTCGCTGAGGAAGGGAGCCTCGGCGCTCACGGGGTCGGGTGTGTTCCCGTGCTCGTGGCCTTCGTGACCCATGGCAACGGACACCGCGCTCACCAGAAGCAGTGCGACGCCGTAGCGCAGGGAATGGCGGGTGAGTCGTGACATGTGCGTTTCCTCCTGTCTGAATGCGTTCACAAGCAGGACGTATGGCGATGACTTTTATTCCCAGATATGCGTCCAGTTGCCTATAGCAGGCAGCATCAGCACTGAATCGCTGAAGCACGGCGTCAATTCAGGCAGGACCAGCCTCTTCCCGATCACTTACTGCTGATATCACGGAGAGCCCTGCGCCCAACTTAATGCCGAGCATTAAAGATGCCGAACAGCTTGTTAATGCTGGCTTTTCCATAAGAAGACGGAATGTGTCGGTTTTGTCAGGATTAGACTGAAGAGAGCGCCCAATACCAGAACGCCACGCACGCGGGCTAATGCCAGCCTCTCGCTTGAACCAACGGCAGAAATGAGACTGATCACAAAATCCGAACTGGAATGCGATGTCTGTCAACTTTAAATGGCTGTGAAGCATCACCCAACGGACTTGCTCCAAACGCCGATACATCAAGAAGGTGGCGGGTGGCACACCAAATGAACTTCTGAACGCTCGTGTAAAATGGCTACGGCTATACCCCAACACACTCGCAAGTTGTTCAACCGTCAACACTGGATAAACTGACGCGTTCAGAAACTTGATAAGTTTCTTGACCTGCCACACGACGAGATAGTTGTCAGACGTCGAGCGGAAGTGGTTCAGCGGATATTTGCCTAACCAAACACGGGGGTAGCTGCCACCCTCTCGCGTCGCACGGCAATATTTTTGCGAAAGTTTCAGCCCCAAATCCAGAACCTCTTGAGAGGTGACGATGGTCGGCTTGCGGGAGGTGACTGCAGCACAAGCCCCACCGGCATCGTAGCGAACAACCATCCCTTCGCCTTGATCGACTTCACTCATTAACTTTCTCACACACCTCAAGATTTTTATTCATACGTGTAGCGACTCCGCGATCGCATTCGCGAACGCTTTCATGTTTGTCCCATCTGCAGTGATCAGCCAACCTGAACGAACAACGGGAGACGCTTTATAAATGCCGCCATATCGGCGCAATGCTTCGATGGCAGCAGGAACAGACGACGTGGTGGCTTGCTTGCCCAACAACAACCCGGCCCGGGCGAGAACCAGACAACTGTTTCCCGCCGCAGCTATCAGCATCCTGTGTTTGTCGTAGGCCTGAAGTTGGTCAGTCCACGCATGATAATTGAGCGGATAACCCTGCCCTTCGAGCCCGTCCATCAACACGATCCCATCAAATCTAAATGTCGCAAAACTGCCCGGTTTACGGTTCCTTGCAGGCACTTGCATCGCTTCCCCACGATGCGGAATGGCCTCGGAAGTCGCGACCGAGGCTTTTAACCGCCCCTCCCATGCCGCTAGACAGACGCTGAGTCCTGACACCGGTTTAGGCGGAATCACAACGATGATTGTTTTCATGGCCGTATCCTTTCGACTGTCCGAGTAAATGAGAAACCGGATGCGAGACGAATTGCACTTCCCTGTTGAGCGCACCACTTTTATTGAACAACCTGAAGTTTTAGCACTCACTTCAGCGGGTAGACGGTCGACTGTTAGGGAAAGAACAGCGTCTACCACCGATACGCCATGAGCAGATGGTGTCCGATACACTCCCGCAACGCCACGCAACGAACTGCGCAGGACTTGCTCTTCAACAGCGCAGGTATCGACTGTGAGGGTTGGTTAAGAAGCGACTACTGCTGTTGACTGAGTGATGCGGACGCCACAATTGCGTCCCATGATGTAGGCGCTGGAAACAGCGCCGAGAGAAACTCCAGGAACACCTTCACGTTGGGACTTCCCCGCCGACTGACCGGCCAGAGGGCGGTAATTGCGAACTTGTCGACTTGGTACTGCGCAAAAACCGGAATCATCTCGCCACGTTTGACGAACGGAGCTGCGACATAAGTCGGCGATATGCCGATCCCGCCGCCCGCCGCCACGACCGCCGCCACTGCATCGCTGGCATCAATGACAATCCGGGATTCTGGAGAAACTTCGACCAAGCGCTCGTTCAGCATAAAAGGCCAGCGTAGCGCCTGTCCTGAGCTTTGATAGCGAAAATTGATGCAGTTGTGATGAATCAGGTCGTCCAGATGCTTCGGCATTCCCTTCCGCTCAATGTAAGCGGGAGACGCGAAAGCACCGATCCTGTGAGGGCCTAATGAGCGTGAGATCAGACGAGAATCTGAAAGATTACCGACGCGGACGGCGACGTCGATCCCCTGCTCGATGATGTCCGAAAACTGACCTCCCAATCGTAAATCGATGACCAGTTTTGGGTATCGTTCGCTGAACTCAGGCAGCGCCGGAGCGATGATGTTGATACCGATCGGCAAGGGCGCGGTGACCTTCAGAACACCCGACGGCTCCGCCCTGGATGCCATTGCCGCCTGCTCAATATCATCGACTTCCCGAATGATACGCAACGCCCTTTCATAGAGCTCGCGCCCCTCCGGCGTTAACGTTAATGAGCGCGTGGTGCGGGCGAAGAGCTTGAGCCCGAAATGTTCCTCCAAACGCTGGACGCTTTTGCTGACAGCCGAAGGAGACACTGAAAGCTCACGAGCCGCCGCTGTATAGCTACCTAAAGACGCAGTCCGCGCAAAGGCGACCAAGCCTGTCAAACGATCCAATCCGATTTGTTCTTTCATCGCCGGATTGAAGCCAATCTGATTACGATTATCAACCCCCAAGCGCAAGTAGGATCGCTGCCGCTGCACGCGCTGCACTGGTTCTCGTGATAATCGGGTTAAATTGGCCAGAATTGCTCAAGTAATCGGAAGCTTGCCAACGGAATCAAATATTCACAACCTCCAATTTCCCCAAGAAAATCATAAAGATAGATTTGTATAAGGTCTGATTACAACCTTCGTATTTACCAAGCTGATGAAATGAAGATTTGTGCCATCCAGGAAAAACTGAAACGACACGGCACCTTATTACCATTCCCTCTACAACCCACTATCGTCCACCTACAAAGAACGCCCCATTCTGTCGGAGGATCAAAAGCCGAGACCGGTTGTCGCTGAACTTCAACCACCGGCATAACCCTCGCTCGATCCAGCCGCTATTTCGACACGAAGCGCTTTGGGAGAGCTTTTGTAGTGCATCCCTGCTTAAAGACGAAGAGACGCACGTATATGTCAGCATCCTTTACCCCGCTCTATCGGCCCCTGATGAGACCCGCAAGATTAATTGTCAGTTGTTCGATTACGCCGATACAGATCAGGCGACCCATCCGCCCGCCTCTCCTCCCGCCTGGTCGACCAAAGCTCACAGCGAACGTGCTTCGGCACTAAGACCGCTATTGATGTGCAGTCATGTGCAGCAACCGAACCTGGTGACGCCACTGTGATGCGCAAGGCAACTGTGCCGTTTCTTCCGGGCCGGAAACTAATAGAAGCGAGCGACCCCAATGATCCGGATAGACGATCTCGTCATATTCATACGCGTTACTTCTTTGGACAGTTTTTCAGCTGTTGGCAGAGAGATGGACCTTCTGCCTTCGCAGATCAGCGCCTCGATCAAGAGACTTGAGCGTGAGCTCGATATCAGGTTATTTGCCCGCTCGACCCGAAGCCTTCGATTGACTGCCGAAGGCGAGCAATATCTGCCGTACGCCCGAGCAGTGGTCGACTCCTTGAACGAGGGCAAGGCGTGCTTTCAGCAAACCGACAAGAACCTCAAAGGTATGCTTCAAATCGCCTGTTCGTCTGACTTTGGTCGGAATGTCCTATTGCCTTGGCTGATAGAGTTTCGGCAGAAGCATCCTTCTCTCGCATTGAGGTTGTCGCTGTCCGACCAAGTCGCTGACATCTACCGTGATCCCGTCGATGTCGCCGTTCGCTACGGGATGATTCCCGAAGCTGACTTTGTTTCATTACCCTTGCTGCCGATGAATCGCAGAACCCTTGCTGCCGCCCCCTCCTACCTGGAAAAGTATGGTCGCCCCACGTCAATCGAAGAGCTGAACGCTCACCCTTGCTTGAGATTTCAGCTGAACGGAAAACTCTATGATCGATGGACTTTCCCCAAAGACGGCGATCATCAGTCGGTCTGCGTGACAGGGCCGGTCATCAGTGACGATGCCGACGTCATTCGTCGATGCGCGATCGCCGGTGAAGGTATTCTGTACAAATCCTGGCTGGACATTTGCCAGGACGTGCGTGCAGGTCATCTCGAAGTGCTGCTCCCTGAGCAACCCGGTGAGCTATTTCCCCTGCACTTTATCTGTCCCCACCGCAAACAGTTCTCCCCTTCGGTCAGGTCGCTTTACACCTATCTGAGGAGCCGCTGCGAATCGCTAACCGGCACTCAAACTAAAAGTTCAAGAAGCATCATGTGAGTGCGCACTGCCCGTAGCGAAGGTTTTTCGACACGGGCAATGGCTATCGGCTTACTTCAAGTGCGCCCTGAGTTCGATAGCAGCCTGACGCATCGCCGCCTTAACCTCGGCAATTCCGCTCAACGGATTCAGCAAACCGTAATCGTGCACCATGCCGTTGTAACGCACCGCCGTCACATCGACCCCGGCAGCATCGAGCTTACGCGCATAGGCCTCGCCTTCATCACGCAAGACATCCAGTTGAGCGGTCTGCACCAATGCAGGCGGTAAACCTTTGAGCTGCTCAGTGGTGGCACGTAGCGGCGAAGCATGAATCTCGGCCCGCTGCTTCGGATCGGTGGTGTAGCTGTCCCAGAACCAGGTCATCATGTTCTTGGTCAGGAAATGCCCCTCGGCATAAGTCTTGTAGGACTCTGTGTCGAAGTTGGCATCGGTGACCGGCCACAACAGCACTTGGTAACGCAGCTTCGGTGTGTTCTGCTCCTTGGCCATCAAAGCCACTACCGCAGCCATATTGCCGCCCACGCTATTACCCGCGACGGCCAGACGCGAGCCGTCGACATTGATTTCCTTGC
The DNA here is from genome assembly GCF_039697315.1 of Pseudomonas abietaniphila. Lineage (NCBI taxonomy): Bacteria > Pseudomonadati > Pseudomonadota > Gammaproteobacteria > Pseudomonadales > Pseudomonadaceae > Pseudomonas > Pseudomonas abietaniphila. Next base: position 676,298 of record NZ_CP155619.1, read on the forward strand.
CATGTTCGGCGACCCATTTGGTCGCAGCGTAGGCCTGATTGATGGCAGTGGGGTAGTGGGCTTCAGGGGACGGTGAGTAATCCACATAGACCGCTACCGCTTCCGAATCCACCACCAGATCACGAATCATTCGGGCATGAGTCGGATAATCGCCCAGAACCCAACCGCCGCCATGGAAGAACATGAACGCAGGCAACGCGCCCTTGAGGTTCGCCGGGCGTACGATGGTGATCTTGATATTCTGATTATCGGCCTTGATGGTCTTCTCGCTGACTTGAACGCCAGACATATCGACCTTCACCGAGTTCTGCGCCCCGGTCAGTACGGCACGCGCGTCTTTGGGGCTCAACTGCTCGATCGGCTTACCCCCGCCTGCGGCCAAGGCTTTCAGAAAAGCCTGAGTCTGATGCTCCGGAACGTCGATCTCGCCAGCAAGGGCCGTTCCGATGGACAGGGCAAGAACGGTAGCAGTCAGCGGTGCACATATCGTTTTCATATTGATCACTCTGTGGATTGAGTCGTTTTTACTTTTCACTTGCCAACGACGTGCGCAACAGCGTGCGCACGACTTCAACCTCGAATCAGGCATGCTCGTGAGAGCAGCCCGAGAACGTTTTTTACGGACGGCCCAGGTTGGCCTCATTCAGATCAAGCTCAGCGAGTACCTGATTAAGTACGTCATCTGCGATCTCGTGGTCCTTGTGCAGCCGATACAACTCAAGGCGCTGTGCCTTGAGTGCGTTGATACGCATGCGGCGCTCTACCACTTCCACGTGGAACGCCAATGCCTGGGCCTCTGCCGAGCCGTTGTAAATTTCAAGTCGATGTCTGTACTCGGACATCACTCTGGACTTTGCCTGGACGATCAGTACGAGCTCTGCAGCATCAGAGGGGTTTTGCACAGTAGGGTCATCGACGCGTTCCATTGACCGGATAGCGGCCAATGCGGTTCGCCGCCAGGCATCGTCGATCTCACGCCGAATCTGCTGATCAGGCACGGTGTTGATGCCCCTGAGCAACAGCGGCAATACAACGGTGGCGCTCACCAAAGACAGCAAGATGACGCCTGCCGAGATGAAGATCAGAAGGTTGCGCTGCGGAAAGTCAACGCCCTGCGCGATGTACAGCGGTACTGAAAGAACGCCCGCGAGGGTGACCGACCCACGCACGCCGCCGAAGGTCAGAAGAAGGGACGACCTGTGCCTGGAGATCAGCCCCGAATAATCCCCGCTCGTGCGCCACGCATGAATGCCGGAGAGCAACAGACACGTGCCCTGGGTCCACACATAACGCAGCAATAACAGCACTGCGAAGATCCACAGCACGTCCAGGCAGCGAAGTGGCAGCGCTGACCACTGAGCCTGATCGTCGTGGGCAAGTGCGATCACAATGTCGGGAAGCTGTAACCCCATCAGCAGGAAGATCAGTCCGTTGAAAGCGAACTCAAGCAAAGTCCAAACGCTGCGATTGAGTAACCGCGTGCTGGTTTGTCGCGGCAGCAGGTCGACCCAACTTTGCATCATTCCAGCCGCAACTGCTGACAGAATGCCTGAGACCCCCAGCCTTTCCGCCACCACGTAAGCTGCGAAAGGCAGTAGCAACATGAAGACCACGTGAGTCGCGGGATCGTCCCACCCTCGCTCAACCATCCAGCCGCGAAACCGCCCCATCAGCCAGCTGAACGCGATGCCAACACACAGACCGCCACACGCCACGAACACGAAAGTCGCGGCGGCGGTCGGCAACGAAAAAACACCCGTGATCGAGGCGGTTATCGCGAAGTTGAACGTCACCAGCCCTGAGGCGTCGTTCGTCAACGCCTCACCCTGAAGCACCCGCATGACAGGAGCCGGCAAGCGATCCTGCGCGATTGCGATGACGGCCACCGCGTCCGTGGGTGAGATGACGGCTGCGAGTGCAAATGCCACCGGCAACGCAATAGCGGGGAGTATCCAATGAATGAAGAAACCGGCAATGACCACGGTGAACAGCACCAGGCCCACGGCGAGTAAGAAGATAGGGGCTCTGTAACGCCATAAGTCACGCTTAGGCACTCGCCAGCCGTCCGAAAACAACAGAGGCGGTAAGAACATGAACAAAAACAGCTGTGGGTCTAGCGCCACATGCAATCCCAGTGTTGGCCAGGCGAGCATGGCGCCCATGCCTATTTGAACCAATGGCAGCGGCAGCGGCAGCACCCTTGCGACCAAGCGGGAAACGCCAACCAGGGCAAGCAAAATAAGTATCGTGTAGGCCGTCTGCATACTGACGTCTCTGCTTATCGAAGCATTGCGCAGGATGCTCATGCGACCAGGCATTCAAGCCCTTGAATCACACCCATACTGCTCGGGGTTCCGCTGTCATCAACGCGAGATCTCCCTGAAGGAATGGATCATCTCTGTCTCTCAAGTGAGCAGGCGAACGAAGTAATCAACTGCTCGAAATCCTCGCCGCTCGCCAGCTGACGTCGTGACCTGCGTCAACGATGCAGCCCTGCAGGGTTTGCCCGACCTGCTTAAACGGGCCAATCGTTGGGTTGATCATCAGTCAAATGCTGCGCTCTGGAAACACATGCGCATGCGCAGCACTTGCGCTGCAGAAGGGAAAATCGCCAGCGTTCTCGTCGTTCGAAACATCCGATCTTGGATCGGTTTCGGCCGCCACGTAATGACCGCATTCATCTGCGCCTGCAAAGCGCAAGTGTTTACGCACGCAAAGGTCTTATCTTCCACCGGGAATTGGGATCTGATAGGGGCGTTCATTTTCTTCGGCGCAGTATTGCGATACGCGCGCAGCGATCAAGCTTGACCGTCGCCGCAATCGATCAGGCAGTCCAGACAAGACTTCATGAGGAGTTACACGCGATGGCTCAACTCTACAATCGCTTCACCGCCTACGAGAGCTACAGCAAACTGAAAGTGCTGTTTCATAAGCCTCTTGAACAAATGCCGGAGCTGTTCATTACCCACGTTGAAGCAGTCCAGATGATCCCGGGGTGCCAGAAATACACGATCAGACACAGCGAGAATCCACAGTTCCACATCATCTTTGTTGGCGTCTGGGACTGCCCGAAATCAACACTGGGCTACTACCAGGGAAATGAGTTGCAGGTCCTCATCAACGCGTTGATGAGGACAGGCGCACGCGTCATTGAATTTGAGGAAGTCGCTGTGCTGTAGGCCTGACTTCAAACCGGCATGCAATCAGCGATAGCCTGGTCCCAAGGCGCTGGAGAAGGGAAAACCTCGGCGAGGAATTCGAGGAAGGCTTTGACGTTGGGGCTGCCCCGTCGGCTCTCTGGCCACAGCGCAGTAATCGGGAATCGCTCCATGACAAATTGCGGCAAGACCGGCACCAGCTCTCCACGCAGCACATAAGGCGCGGCGACATAGTTAGGCGATATGCCGATGCCTCCGCCGGCTGCTAGAGTCGCGGCGACTGCGTCGCTAAGATCGATCGTGATCGTCGGCTCCGGTATTAACTCAATCGAACGCTCGCCCTCCATGTAAGCCCACCTCAGCGCCTGACCTGAACTCTGATAGCGAAAGTTCACGCACTCATGATCGCTGAGTTCATGAGGATGTTGGGGGGTGCCCTTGCGCGACAGGTAATGCGGCGAGGCGAACGCGCCGGTCCGGTTTGGCCCCAAATGGCGACTGATCAATCTTGAGTCCACCAGGTCTCCAACTCGGATGACCACATCGATGCCCTGATCAATGATGTCCGAGTACTGATCTCCCAAGCGCAGATCCACATTCACCTTGGGATAACGCTCGCGAAACCGGGGAAGCGCTGGCGCCAGAATGTTCAAACCTATCGGAAGCGGAGCCGTGACCCTGAGGGTCCCCGAGGGTTCGGCACGAGAAGCGACCGCAGCCTGATCTATACCTTCGACTTCATGCAGGATGCGCATGGCTCGCTCGAAGAGATCACGCCCTTCTGGAGTCAGTGTCAGTGAGCGGGTAGTACGTGTAAACAGCGTGAGCCCGAAATGTTCCTCAAGGCGTTGAACACTTTTGCTGATCGCCGAGGGCGAAACAGACAAGGCACGAGCGGCCGCCGTGTAGCTGCCCAAGGAGGCGGCACGGGCAAAGGCAATGAGCCCCGTCAAACGATCCAGACCTATTTGTTCCTTCATGGCACTAGTAAAGCGACTTTCAGCCTGATTATCAATCAACCTGCAAGCATTTAGTCTTTCTCCATCGAACGCCACGTCGGCATTCCAAGGAGATGACCATGACCCAGACTTCGTTCACCCAAGCCCTTGCTTCGAACCTCAAAGACCAACGTGTCGTCATTTTTGGCGGCACCTCAGGCATAGGCCTTGCCGCCGCCATTCAGGCAACGGCAGCAGGCGCTTCAGTCATCGTGATCGGCTCCAACGCCGAGCGCGCACGGCAGGCCGCTGAGGCACACGGTCTGGCAGGCTGGCGAGCTGCTGACGTCACTCGCAGTGAAACCATCTACGCGGCGCTTGCAGACATCGAACACGTCGACCATCTGGTTATGCTCGCCGGCACATTCGTTGCTGGCGAAGTGATGAATGCTGACATTGAATACTTGCGCCGAGCTTTCGAAGAGCGCATCTGGGCGTCCGTTCATGCCATTCGCGCATTGGGCGACAAACTGTCGAAAAGCGGCTCGATCACCTTCATCTCCGGGAATCTTGCCGATCGCCCGAATGCCTACGGGACTGCAGTACTCGCCGCCGCCTCTGCCGCAATGGAAGCCATGGCCAGAGGTATGGCGCTGGAGCTGGCGCCCGTGCGCGTCAACACCTTGTCTCCAGGTCCGATCAACACCCCGATTCTAAGCAAGGCGTTGGGCGACAGGCGCGACGCTTTCGTCGCGTCACTGGAACAGTCCCTGCCCCTGCATCGCCTGGGTTCTGCCGAAGAAGCTGGCAACGCTGTCGTCTTTCTGATGGCCAACACCTTCATGAACGGTGCGGTGCTCAATATTGATGGCGGCGCCCGCCTGGTTTAACGCCCCTTCAGCAAAATTCAGGAGACGCTGCAATGACATCACTTTTTCAACCGTTGCGTATGGGGGCAATCGAGCTGCCACATCGTATTCTCATGGCGCCGATGACACGCGGTCGCGGCACGCGAGATCACGTTCCCACTGCGATCATGGTGGACTATTACGCCCAACGCGCGAGCGCCGGTCTGATCATCTCGGAAGCCATCGGCATCAGCCAACAAGGCCTGGGCTGGGCCTACGCGACAGGCCTCTGGTCGAAAGAACAGGTGGCGGGCTGGAAGCTGATTACCGATGCCGTGCACGCCCAAGGTGGACGCATCATCGCGCAACTCTGGCATATGGGGCGAGTCGTCCATCCGAGCTTCCTGCGGGGTGGGCAACCTGTTTCAGCGTCGGTGACTACCGCCCCGGGTCTGGCGCACACCTATGCTGGCAAGCAACCCTACACCGCGGCGAGGGCATTGGGTGCGCAAGAAATACCCGAGTTGCTGGAACAGTTCCAACAAGCGACTCGCAATGCAATCGAAGCCGGGTTCGATGGGGTTCAGATTCACGCCGCCAACGGTTATTTGATCGACCAGTTCCTGCGCGACAGCGGGAATTTCCGCACTGACGCCTATGGCGGGTCGATAGAGAATCGCATCCGCTTGCTCAAGGAAGTCACGCAAGCTGTCGCAGACGTAATTGGCGCCGATCGAACATCGGTACGGCTGTCGCCGAGCAGCTACGATCAGGGCGTGCGAGACAGTGACCCTGAACCGCTTTTCGTGCAGGCGGCGAAGATGCTCTCAGGTATCGGTATCGCTCACCTCGAGCTGCGCGAGCCGCCGCTGGACGGTACCTTCGGAGCATCGGAGCGACCACCTATGGCGGCGACGATTCGTCGAGCATTCAAGGGCGTGCTGATCCTCAATTCCGATTACGACGTTGACCGGGCGCAGGCCGCCGTTGAAGCAGGTCTGGCGGACGCCATCGCATTCGGCCGCCCCTTCATTGCCAACCCTGATCTGCCGAAGCGCTTGCGCGATCAGCTGCCGTTGTCACAGGACGACGCCGGCACCTGGTTCACGCAAGGCGTCGAAGGCTATACCACCTACCCGCCTTTCGAATCCGCCTTTGCCTGACCACAACAGACATGGCCGCCATCCGTGACGGCCTTTTTCGCGCGGATGACGACCGGATTCTACCTATAGGTCCCATGCTTGCGTGTACAGAGCAGCCCGACAGCGCAGGCAACTGCCTGTCGTTGTCGCAAAAAGTTTTCTGACACTCAGGCTTCAAAAATCTCCCGGCACCATGTCCAAACCCCAGATCTCATGGGTGATTCTAATCGTACTTTCTCCAGAACTCGCTCAACGCTTCGCAGATGAAATCCGTTTTCTCTTCAAACACCCAATGCCCGCAATCCTCAATAACCCCTCCGACCACTGACTCCGCTATAGCATCGGCGCTCCGATAGCAGTGGTCCCCGAAAGACACACTGCCTCCCCATGCCAACACCGGGACCTTGAGCTTATTTTTGGTCAGTTCGGCCGTTTGTTCAGCCATCTGAGGGATATAACCGTAATGATTCAAGCTGGCGCGCAAGTTGCCAGGCTGCTTCATCTGCATGACGTAATATTGAACCTGCTCCTCGGAAATGGCCGATGGGTTGTAGGCAAAGTCCCTGAAAAAATGCCGCAGGTATTGCTCCTCACGACCCTCGATCAACATCCGCGTGATGTCCATGTTCATGTGCATGCTCAGGTGCCAGTAAGGTACGCGGGGGTCAACGTAGCCCGGAAAGTCCAAACCGAAATAGGGAGTCTCGATGGTCGAGAGTGACAGTACGTTGTCCGGGAACATGTACGCCAGAGCGACGGAGGGCGGACCTCCCAGGTCATGACTGAGCACATGGAACTGCTCAATGCCTTCGATCCTGACCAGTTCGATCATGTCCTGAGCGATAGTCTTGGGTTCATACCCGGTGTATGGCTTGTCACTGTCGGCAAACCCTCTCAGGTCCGGTGCGATGAACGTGAAGTGCTCAGCCAGCTTCTCAATGACAGGGAAAAACTCTCGGTGGTTCTGTGGCCAACCGTGCATACACAAAACCGCTGGTCCGTGGCCTACGACCACGTAGTGCAAGTTGACACCATTAACGCTGGCACGTTTTTCGACAAGACCTTGCATGTTGAGACTCCTGGGCTATGGCATGAAATTCAGGGAGGAAGTTACGCGGGGTCATTCCTTGATTTGCAAAACATTTGCGGCCTCGTTCGCTCCCCCATCAACGGTGCAAATCGATTCAGACAGCTGCCTTTTCAGAGAGAGGGCTTTTTTGCAAAAACATCGAACAGGCAGGCTGCTGCCGAACACGTTGCAAGGAAGAGGGATGCTCGCAAACAGAAATCAAGGCCATTAAGGCCGCCGCATGGAAGTTGAACCCAGCGGCCTGTACCTGATATTTACAAGCGCCGGACGCGTTTGATAAAGACCCACCTGAAGTAAGGACCTGCACTTCCAAAGTGCAGATAACTCAGCATATGCACGCAGGTTGAGGTATCAACCGATTACCTGCCAGTAGCGGTCCGCGCATCAAGCCGCTGTGCCCATTGCCCTTGCCGGGCGTGCCCAACCACAAAATCGACGAATGCCCTGGTTTTGGCAGGAAGCAGTTTCTGGCTGGAAAAATACAGAGAGATCTTGCCTGCGTTCACATACCAGTCAGGAAGAACCCGAGACAGACTCCCGTCTTCAAGGTGCTTTAGAACGTCAGGTACAGCCAGCAACGCGATGCCCAATCCAAGCAAAACACTTTGGCAAAGCGCCTGTGGGTCGTTGACTAGAAGGCGAGGCTTCATTTCCAACGTGCGCTGCTGTGACTCAGGGCCTTGCAGCATCCAACTTCTGACTTTGCCTGTTGTTGTAGAGCGCATGGCCAAGTGTTCCAGCCGAGACAGGTCGTCAAGATGAGTAATGCGACCTTTTCCCGCCAGATAATCTTTCGACGCAACGAGTATCAAGTGCGCCGGAGCAATTTCCCTGGCTACTTGACCAGGAGCGAGTTCGAAGCCTCCACCAATAGCAGCATCAAACCCTTCAGCGACCAGATCCACTTGCCGGTTGTCCAGATGCCACTCCGGTATCACGCTTGGGTATTGATTCAAAAAAGCGGGCATCAGCGGCAGTAAAAAGTCACGACCGAAGCTCGGTGCAGCTGTGAGTTTAAGCACTCCGGCGGGCTCGCCCGCATGACTGGTGATATCCGCTATTGCCGCCTGAACGCCCTCAAGACCAGGCTCAACATTCAAGAGAAAACGCTCGCCAGCCTCAGTCAACGTGACCCGACGCGTACTGCGCTGGAATAGCTGTACGCCAAGGTTGGCCTCTAGTTGGGCGACGTTGCGACTGACCGCGGCCGGCGTTAAGCCGAGTCGGCGGGCCGCCGCAGAAAAACTGCCGGATTCAGCGCTGCGAACAAACGAAAGCAGATTTCCCAACGTCTCCATTCAAACGACCTTCAAGTAACGATTGAAACTGATTATAGCGACTACGTACTACTCGTAACATTATCAAAAGCGTCTCATAGCCTCACCACTTACACACCTGAGGCTTCAACGATGAACACGACTACCCGCCCCCTTACTGGCAAGATTGCAATCGTCACTGGCGGCTCGCGCAGCATCGGCGCTGCCATCGCCAAGCGCCTTGCCGCTGAAGGCGCGACCGTCACCATCACATATAACGCATCGCCCGACCGTGCTGATTCGGTTGTGAACGACATCATCGATGCGGGCGGCAAGGCCATCGCCCTGTCTGCTGATGCTGGCAACCCTGATGCGGTGCGTACCGCCATCAGCGAAGTCGCCAAGCGTTTCGGCAAAGTCGACATTCTCGTCAATAACGCCGGTATCAGTGTCCTCGGTGCGCCCGAAGACATTGCGTTCGAGGACTTCCAGAGAATCCTCGCCGTTAACGTCACCGGTGTCTTCGTCGCCACTCAAGAGGCGCTGAGACATATGGGCCAGGGTGGCCGGATCATCCACATTGGCAGCTCAATGGTTCAGTACGCAGCGTTTGGTACAGCATCGGCTTACACCCTGACCAAAGGTGCGGTTGCAGGCTTCAGTCGCGGACTGGTTCGTGACTTGGGTCCTCGCGGCATCACGGTCAACACTGTTCATCCAGGCCCTACCGATAGCGACATGAACCCTGGTGATGGCCCCGTCGCTGATTTTGTTCGTCCCAATATCGCTGTGGGTCGCTACGGCGAAGGCAAAGACATCGCGAGCGCGGTGGCGTATCTCGCCAGCCCGGAAGCCGGCTTTGTCAGCGGCGCCGAGTTAATGGTCGACGGTGGTTTCACCGCCTGAGGAGGCTGCCATGAACATCAGCATCATAGGCGCAGGCGCCATCGGCGCAGCCATTGCCCATTTGGTCGTCAAAGCAGGTTTGAACGTCAGCGTCGCCAACAGTCGAGGACCGGACAGTCTCGCAAAACTGGTCGCCGAGCTGGGCCCGCTCGCGCAAGCGGTGACGGTCCAACAGGCCAGCGAGGCGGACATCGTCTTCCTGGCGGTGAACTGGTCGAAGATTGCGAAAGCGGTTGAAGGTTTGGGCCCGTGGGATAGCCGGATAGTGGTGGACACCAACAACCCTATCGAAGCTCCACTGTTCAAACCTTTCGATCTGGGCGGCAAAACTTCTTCTCAGGTCGTCGCGGAGATGGTGCCGGGCGCTCGGCTGGTGAAGGCATTTAACCATCTGGCGCCGCCACTGCTCGTCAATCCAGCGGCTGAAGGAGGGAAGCGAGTGCTGTTCTACGCAGGTGAGGACGCAGAGGCTAAGTCGCAAGTCGCCGAGCTGATCAGTCAACTTGGATTTTACGGCCTCGATCTGGGAGGCCTGCAACAAGGTCGACTGGCGCAGTTTCCGGGTGGCCCTTTACCCGGCCTCAACCTCGTCAAACACAACTGACAAGCAGGCCGGTAACCCGGCCTCGCTTTAGGAGATTTTTGTGCAACCCTCCTCTTCTTCAAGTGCTGCATCCCCCTGGCTCTCAGTAGCAGCGGTAGGGATTGGCGCGTTCGCTCTGGTGACGACCGAGTTCCTTCCAGTCGGACTGCTGCCACAGGTCGCGCGGGAACTCTCAATGACCGAAGGGCAAACCGGACTGATGGTGACATTACCCGGTCTGCTCGCCGCGCTGACCGCACCGTTGACGCTCCTGTGGGCTCGTACGTTTGACAGACGCCATGTGCTCTGTGCTCTTCTGGCCTTGCTCGCCTTGTCCAACATGACCGTGGCTATTGCTTCGAATCTTTGGAGTTTGCTGCTTGGCCGCGCGTTTCTCGGTATCGCTGTAGGAGGCTTCTGGACAATCGGTGGCACGCTCGGACCGCGGCTACGCCCCGAGCAGGCGGCGAAAGCCAGCTCATTGATTTTTTCGGGCGTTTCAATCGGTACAGTCGCGGGAGTGCCTGCCGGTACACTCTTGGGCGAGATGCTGGGGTGGCGCGTGGTATTCGGCGTTGCCGCAGGATTGTCGGTCATCGTCACATTGCTGCTCTGGCGGACGCTGCCTCGGCTGCCCGCACAATCCGGAGCCGGGCTTGGAGTGCTGGGAGAAGTCCTTCGCATGCGTAAAACCCGAGTAGGACTGCTGGCGGTGCTGTCGATCTTCGTTGGGCAATTCGCGGCATACACCTACCTGTCGCCTTACCTGATCAACGAGGCGGGTATGTCCTCAGTGTCACTCAGTGCGATCTTGCTGGGGTTCGGTGCCGCTGGTTTTGTCGGCAACCTGGCAGGAGGCTGGGCGGTGGCCAAAAGCTCAACCTGGACGTTGATTGGAACGGCCTTGCTGATGGGGCTTCCGATGATCCTGTTATCAGCGGTCGCCTCGCTCGCACCGGCCGTTGTGCTGTTCGTCATGGTATGGGGCGTCGGTTTCGGCCTGTTGCCTTTCGCGATGCAGAGCTGGCTGTTCGCAATGGCACCGGACAAGCTGGAGGCCATGGGGGCCATTTTCGTGTCCAGCGCGCAAGCGTCGATCGGCGTTGGTGCACTGGCGGGTGGGCTGATTGTGGACCATCTCGGCGTGCTGAGCGCACTGACCGTTGGCGGGACGCTGGGTGTGCTGACGGCCGTCGTGATCCTTATCAGTCAGTTCAGGACATCCAAGGAAGTACAGTGGAGCCCTGAAGTTTAGATGCATTGAGGAGCGCCGCGACCGGAGCCAGTGAAGCTGCAATGCTTTTGTCCCCCGCATCTGCCGCCCCCCGAAGAACCGATTTTATGTCTGAAAGCGCAAGTGCTCACCTTCGCAGGCAGTGTCTGCGGCTTAGGGGCTCTGGGATCATCGTTTGGTTCATACCGGAGATGGCAAAGCCACTCGGCGAGCGGATGGGCGCGGATGTGTATTGCCGGTTGCATTAGTAGCCCGCGAACAGCCGACAGTTTACCCGCCCTCACCTGATCCTGCGTATGGGCGTATCGATGTCGGACGTTACCCACCAGACAAAGGCTCAAGAATGAAAAAATCTACGAAATCGGCTTCTGCAGTTCTCGCAACCGTTTTGGCGCATTCAGCACTGGCTTCAACGCCGGTGGAAACCGATGGTCACCTTGATCCGCAGATCCGCGCTTTCCTGTCTCAAGTGAACAAGGACAGCAGCCCTTTCTGGACTTTGCCCGGCCCGCAGGTGCGGGCCACACTGACCGGGCTTCAATCCAAGTCGGACGTTGACGTGTCTGGAATAGTGATCAACGAAAAGACCATCTCCCAAGACGGTCGAAACGTAAAGCTGTATGTCGTCAAACCGGAAAACGCCAAAGGCTCTCTCCCAGTCGTCTTGTTCATTCACGGCGGTGTATGGCTAGCAGGTAACTTTGAAAACCATAAACGTCTGGTTCGAGACATAGCTGTAGGATCAGGGTCTGCAGTCGTGTTCGTGGAATACACCCCTATCCCAGACGCGGTCTTTCCAACGCAGTTGGAAGAGAGCTACGCGGCGGCAAAATGGGTCGCGGCTAACGGCGATCAAATTGGTGTCGACGGATCCAGGATGGCTGTTGCGGGTAACTCGGTGGGTGGCGATATGTCCGCGGCATTGACTCTGATCGCCAAAGAGCGCGGCGGTCCGAAACTACGCTTTCAGGCGCTCTTGATCCCGGCCACAGATGCCAATTTCGAGACGCAGTCCTACAAAGACTTCGCCACAGGACGGTTCCTGGCGCGGGATTTCATGAGCTTCGGCTGGAACATCTATGCACCTGATGCCGCTACCCGCAAAAACCCTCACGCTGCCCCCTTGCAGGCCAGCATTGCACAGCTTCAGGGATTACCGCCTGCACTGGTCATCACTGCAGAAAACGACCCGTTGCGCGACGAGGGCGAGGCTTATGCCCGCAAGTTGAAAGAAGCGGGGGTGCCAGTCACTGCTACGCGTTACAACGGAACTATCCACGACTTCGTGCTGCTAAACGGACTTCGTCAGGTACCGTCGACCATTGCCGCGCTGGATCAGCTCAATCAGGAACTGCACAAACATCTTCAGCCCTGATCAGCAGGACAGATGACATGCGCGATAAGGGCGCGTGAAGCCTTCCGAAACTTCGGTCTTAACGCGCGATGGACTGACCTCATAGCCGTCGTGGTAGAAATGCCTGTTCCCGGGCATTTCAACCGCGGCCGCTTAGAGGCTGCGTTACCAATCTGCGAGCCTCTCGACCAAATGCGCTACCGCTTCATCTGCAAATCGGCTGACCGCTAACGGAATATGTTTCCGACTGGGGAGCACGACGGATAAGTCGTTGTTGAGATGGCCATACGCAGGTAATACATGAACCAATTGCTTGCTTTGTAACGCAGATCGCATGAGTGACTCGGGCATCAGACAAATGCCCAGCCCAGCCATGGCGGCCCTGATTTGGGCCTGGGCTGTGCTCGCCTGAAAACGACAACTAATCTCGACCCGGGCCGAACCGTCCGGACCGACCAAGTCCCACCACAGTTGGCTGGAGGGATGAGAGAAGCTAATACAGTTGTGCTGATTGAGGGAGTGCACATCTGTGGGCAAACCGAAGCTTTCCAAATATTCAGGGCTTGCAGCCAAGATACGGCGGACAGCGCCAATCTTCCGGACGATTAGTGCAGAGTCACGCATTGCACCCGATCTAAATGCAATATCTATCCCCTCCGCAATCAAATCGTTGTGCTGGTCTCCGAGCACGAAATCCACTTGGGTTTTTGGATGGCGAGCGAGAAATCCGGCAACAAATTCCATCTGAAACACTTCAAAAAAATCGGCGTGAGCTGCGACCCTAATCCGCCCTGCCGGCTCTTGCCCTTGGTCGATCAACTGACGACTGACTTCGATCAGCGCATTGACCGGGCTCGCACTTTGTTTATAGAGCAATTTTCCCGCGTCAGTTAACGTCAGCTTACGGGTTGATCGGTGGAGCAGCCGTGCGCCTAGACTCTCTTCAAGCAGCTTGATACGTCGACTTAAGGTGTTGGACGGCGCCCCGGTAGATCGTGCCACTTTTGCGAAACTGCCCGCATCGGCAATCTGGACGAAAATTGCCAAGTCATTTAGGTCGAACATGATTAAGCCATTTTTGGATTACTGATTGCTGATTATAGCCACTAATCATCCCAAACAATCGCATCTATGATTGAACGCACTGCAAGCGCGACAACGCTTTTTTTTAACTAAATCATTGTTTTAGAAACAACACGCTGATTGCCAAAAAACCTGGCTCAACCCTGAAAACGATGTGCAGGTCAGCGCTCCTTTCAGGCTGTCTCCCTTCGAATGCGACTTCAGAATTCACGGTTAGAGGAGCTGCATCAGGCTGGAAGTTCTCGACCGCCGTTCAAAGCAGCGCGTGGATTTTCCGCGCGCTCGGTCACGTACTTTTCCAAGAACTACACGACGCGGGAATGTTTTTAGCCAGATGGTTACCCACACTCACATCACAGCCATTTATACACCCCCTGAATCACAGAACTTACTGAATCGAATCAGTACTCTGAATGACAAAGGCGCTGAACTATCATGATTCGGATTGACGACCTGATCATTTTCTTACGCGTTGTTTCTCTTGATAGCTTTTCAGCTGTGGGTAGAGAGATGGATCTGCTTCCCTCCCAGATTAGCGCTTCGGTAAAAAGGCTTGAGCGAGAGCTCGATATACGGTTATTTGCACGTTCTACGCGCAGCCTTCGATTGACGCCAGAAGGTGAGCAGTATTTGCCCTATGCCAAGACCGTGGTGGACTCCTTGAACGAAGGCAGAGCCTGTCTGCAGCAAAGCAGCAATGACCTGAAAGGTCCGATACAGCTCGCATGCCCTTCCGATCTCGGCCGGAATATCTTGCTACCTGAGTTAATCGAGTTCCGGCAAAAAAATCCGTGCATCTCGCTGAAACTATCTCTGTCCGACCGAATAGTCGATATTTACCGCGAGCCGATCGACGTAGCGATCCGCTACGGTGTGATTCCGAATTCAGATTTTGTGTCTATCCCGCTCTTGCCGTTCAACCGCAAGACGCTTGCCGCTGCGCCGTCCTACCTGAAGAAAAAAGGGAGACCCAACAGTGTTCAGGATTTAAACGACCATGCATGCCTGACCAGTCATTCAAACGGGAAATCACATGACAGATGGGTGTTCCCTGACGCGGGTAATGACCTGACAGTTCGCGTATCAGGTCCCATCATTAGTGATGACACAGATGTCATTCGCCAATGTGCTATCGCTGGCGAAGGCATTCTCTACAGGTCATGGCTCGATATATGCCAGGACGTGACCGCCGGCCATCTTGAGGTTCTTCTTCCCGACCAGCCTGGGGAACGCCTCCCGCTTCAGTTTATCTGTCCGCACCGCAAACAGCTTTCAACGTCGATTCGGTCACTTTACAGCTACCTCAAAAACCGCTTTGAACAGCTTGCCGGCAATGGTTCATGTGGTGAACGGCCGTAGCTCAGCGCATGTCGGGAACCCACCAAGAGTCTCCCGTATATAGGACTACCGCGCGTACGACTTCACTCTCGGCATGGCATCAGTCCAATATTACAAGGCTCAACTGACCTGAGGAATCAGCACAATCGACCCGGTATGCTTGCGCGCTGCGATGGCTTTATGGGCCATTGCCGCTTCTTCCATCGGGTAGCGGGAAAGTTCTAAGTGGCCGAGCGCGCCTGCCCGGAAGCGCTCGAACAACTCGGATGCAGCCCTGTTCTGGTTCTGCGTGTTGACGTATTGCGGCGTCGAGGGTTGGACGTATCGAATGCCCCGTGCCGCCAGCAGCTCGGCGTCCGCAGCCACACCGCCCGAAGCATTGCCGACGTGAATGAGGTCGCCACCTTCACGCAGCGCGCTAATTGAGGCGTCCAGCGTCTGCCGCCCGACTAGGTCGTATACCACGTCGACACCGACGCCACCATTCACGGCTTTGATCCGTGCGGCCAGATCCGGCTCGTCAGAGCGCAACACATGGTTCAGCCCCCAGCCCTCGACGATTCGAGACTTATCGGCTGACCCGACCGTAGCGATGACGGTGGCGCCCAGCGATTTGGCCCAATGTACGAGCAGGCTCCCTACGCCACCTGATGCGCCATGTACGACAACGGTCTCACCGGCTCGCACCTGATGGACCTGCTTAACCAGCGCCCAGGCTGTGAGCCCCTTTGATAGCAGCCCGGCGGCCTGCTCGCTGGAGATATCGTCGGGAAGTTTGATCAGCGCACTGGCATCGATCACTCGACGATCGGCATACGCGCCGAACGCGAAGAAATAGCCCACACGGTCACCCACTTTCAAGTCCTGCGCACGCGAGCCGACAGCCTCCACGATGCCCGCCGCCTCCACGCCCATGCTGAATGGCAGTGGAACCTTGAAGGTGCCGTCCCTGAACATGGTGTCGACGAAATTCACCCCGATGGCTTCGTGGCGTATCACGACCTGCTCACGCGCGGGTGACTCCAGATCAAAGGTTTCGTGATGAAGTACAGCGGGTGTGCCTTGCTGGTAAATCCGGATGCGTTGAGTCATGGCCGCCTCGGCTATTGAAAACGTGATCAGCGAAAAACCTCAGAGGTAAGCAGTGCCTCGTTGCTGGAGCGCGGCACCGCCGATCGGATCGCAGGATGAGAGGTCGATCAGGCGCTCTGGCCGCCATCGACGTTGAGCGTGGCGCCGGTGATGTACGACGCCTCAGGACCTGCCAGGAAAGCCACGGCTGCGGCGATGTCTTCGGGTTGACCGTAGCGGCCCAGCGCTGCCAGGCCCGCAAGGAACGGAGCATGGTCGGCGGTTTCAGGGTTCATCTCGGTGTTGATCGCACCCGGCTGGATGACATTGACAGTGATGTTGCGAGGGCCCAGGTCGCGGGCCCAGCCACGGGTGTAAGCAGCGACGGCGGCTTTGGTCGCGATATAGTCGGCAGCACCCGGGAATGGCACGTGGTCAGCGCCCGTCGTGCCCAGGGAAATGATTCGTCCACCGTCATTCATCAGGCCAACCGCCGTGCGCACTGCGGTCACCACGCCGCCCACGTTGACGGCTTGCTGGCGATCGAATGCTGCGATGTCGGCGTCAGGAGCACCCACGGGGCCCGTGACAAAAACGCCAGCACTGTTGACCAGGATGTCCAGTTGACCAAAGTGTTGATGAACCTGTTTGACCAGCGCGATAACCTGCGCGGTGTCACCTTGGTCGGCCTGGATCGCCAGTGCCTGCACGCCCTGACGCTCAATCTCGGCGACCACGTTTTGCGCCTGCTCAGGGGATCTTGCGTAGCTGAATGCGACGTGTGCGCCGTCTGCTGCGAGACGTTTCGCGATGGCTGCACCAATGCCACGAGAGCCGCCGGTTACCAGTGCCACCTTACCTTTGAGTTGCTGAGTCATCTGTCTGATCTCCACTTGGAGCCAACCGGATTGGCCGGCTTCGTTTCGGTGAGATCAATGTATGAGATGGCTAACGCAGGATAAACTAGCTAAAAAGAACACCACTGTTCCTTAATACGGGCTAATAGACTTAGCCCTGATCTGATGAGCGATAAACAACGTGGACTATTTCAACGCAGTCAAAGCGTTTATCCAGGTGGTGGAGGCCGGAAGCTTCGTCAAGGCCGCGCAATCTCTGAACCTTCCACGCAACACCGTCACCAAGCACATCCAGTCGCTGGAAAGTCACCTGCGGATCAAACTGCTTAACCGCACCACGCGACGCATTTCACTCACCAACGACGGAACCGCCTATTACGAACGCATGGTGCGTGTGGTGGATCAATGGCTGGAGGCTGAGTCGGATCTGGTCAGCGCCCAGGCCCGTGCTCACGGTCGTTTGCGTGTGGACATGGGCTCGACCATGGCGACCATGCTGGTATTGCCTGCGTTGCCGGACTTCCAAAAACGCTATCCCGAATTGCAACTGGACATTGGAGTGAGCGACAGGCCGGTCGACCTGCTCGGTGATCGGGTCGACTGCGTTATTCGCGGCGGCACGTTGAATGACCCGTCGTTGATTGCCAGACGGCTGGGCAGCCTCAAGTTCGTGACTTGCGCGACGCCTGAATACCTCGGCACTCATGGCGTGCCTTCCCACCCGAAAGATCTGGAAACGAACCACCAGATGGTTCGCTACTTTTTCGCCGGAACCAATCGACGGCTGCCTGTGGAGTTCGTGAAAGGTGACGAGCGTATCTCGGTGGATGCTAACTATTTCGTATCAGTGAACGATTCGAATGCGCTGCTCGCTGCCGCGCTCGCCGGTATGGGCGTGTTGCAGACATTGATGTTCATGGCTGAACCCCACTTTAAATCAGGCGCGCTGGTGCAGTTGCTGGAGGACTGGACGTTGGAGCCGAATCCGACCTATATCGTTTACTCACCCAATCGACACCTCAGCGCCCGCGTGAGGGTCTTCGTAGATTGGCTTGTCGAATTGTTTGAAACGAAGGGATTACGCTGAAGAGTTGCACACGGCCAGGCGCTTCTTTTCTGACGCCTGGACAACAGCTCGTTTGGGAATGGGGCATTCGTACGAGTGGGGACGACATGCGGTCCAGTGACCGCAATCGGCTGTGGATTTAACCAATCTGTTGCGCTGACCGGTTGAATACACATTCGATTGCTGCCTGTGCTCGATGACTGCCATCCGCCCCAAGCGGGCGATCCACACGCCCCCGGTTAGACATCCGCCCCTCAAAACCACCCCTCCCCATCACCCCTCAGGCTGCACCAGCTTCTCCCCACCCTCAGTCACCAACACCATGCTCTGCGGCGACGACAACGCAATACCCAACTCGCGCAACCGTCCGAGGACGGTGAACAGCAGATCGCTGCGGGCGCCGCCCACTGAGCGTGGGCTGTTGACGTAGCCGCTGACGGCGATGATCACGCCGGTGTTCGTCAGGTCCTTGAAGGACACCGAGGGTGCCGGGGTGTCGAGGATCGCTTCGTGCTCGGTGAATGCTTGCATCAGCAGGTCGCGGATTTTCAGTACATCGGTGTCCAGCGGCAGGGTCAGGGTGATGCCGACCACGCCCAGTGCATTGCCCATGGTGACGTTGCGCACGTTCTGGGTGATGAATTGCGAGTTGGGCACGATCACGGTGGAGCGGTCGGACATCTGGATTTCCGTTGCACGGACGTTGATCCGGCGAATGTCCCCTTCCACGCCAGCCAGGCTGACCCAGTCGCCCACTTTGACCGGCCGCTCGGTGAGCAGAATCAGCCCGGAAATGAAGTTCTGCACGATGGCTTGCAGACCGAAACCGATACCCACGGACAGTGCGCTGACCACCCAGGTCAGGTTAGTGAGGCTGACGTGCAGCGTGGACATGACGACGATCGCGAGCAGGACGACGCCGATGTAACCGACCAGCGTCACCAGCGACGCTTGCATGCCGGCGTCCATGTTGGTTTCAGGCAGCAGCCGTTCGGCCAGCCAGTCCTTGAGGATCCGAATGCTCAGCATCCCGATGACCAGGACGCCGATGGCCAACAGAATGTCGCTGGGCGCGATTTCCAGACCGCCCAACGGTTTGTTGCCGAAGTCCAGCTGAGTGAAGCCTTCAAGCAGTTCGCCCGGACTGGAACCCGACGGCATGAAGGCGAGCACGACTGCGGTGAACAACAGCAAGGTCCGGCCAATGCCCGCGAGCGCGGTACTCGCTTGCGCCTGGTGACGCGGCGCCAGGCCCAGCGCGGCCCCCAAGGCTTCGCCACCGGGTTGTTTGGGCGACAGCAAGGTCTCGCAGATGTCGCCAAAACACGCAATCAGCAGATAACCGGTAGCGGCCACCACGCTCATCCAGAGCAGTTTCACCGTCAGGAAGTACGCCAGGGTGAGGTAACCGGCCAGCAGCGCCAGCAGGCTGAACCCCACCCAGACCGCCACCACGAACGGAACCAGGCCGGCGAAACCGGGGAGACGCTCCAAACCCTGCTTGCGGCGGGTTCGGCGATAGCGCAACAAGGTAAAGAAGAACACCAGCGAAACCGCCAGCGCGGTCAGACCGTTCACCGCCACGGTCAACGCCAGGCTGCTGGCGATCACGCTGTTGATTCGCTCCTGGGTGCCGATGATGACCAGCGCCAAGGCCAGCAGCACGGGGAAATGGCCGATGGCTTCGGCGATCGGATCAGGTATCTGCGGCAAGCGCCATGACGGGTGAGAAAGCATCAATAGCCCGCGACCGAGGCCGACGATGAAGGCGCAGAAGATGATCAGCGTTTGCATCTGGTCAAGCAGGTTGACCACGTCAGCGCTCAATACTGCATTGGTCTCAATGCCCCAATGCAGCAAAGACGTCGCGGCGCCGATGGTCAGAATGGTCGTCAGCCCGACTGTGAGCGCCAGGGCACTGCGTCGCAGGCGTCCCTCGGGCAGCCAGCGGATCATCATCCAGATCAGCACATGCTCTATCAGGCGCCGGCCGGCGACCCAGATCAGCAACGCACCAGCGAACACGCAGAAGAAGAAAAACCGCTTGCCCGGCGCCAGCGCAGCGCTGGAAGCGCTCTTTAGATCATCGAGCAGCCCATGCAAGCGTCCCAGATCGTCGTCGGTCGGGCGGATCATCGTTGACCAGAACACGGTGCTGAGCGGGCTGGCCGAGCGCGTGGTGATCTGGGAGTCGAAGAGACTGCGGCGCAAGCTGAAGATCTGGCTGGCCAGGTCGCGAGCCGACTGGCTCAGCGTGTTGGTCTGACGCTGATCGTCAACCAGCGCATTCTTCTTCGCCGTCAGCGCTTTACGCTGGCTGCTGATGGTGGGCGGTTCGTCGGGCTGGGGAGCACCGAGAATATTCAACTGATCGTTCAGGTGTTCGATGCTGGTGGTTTGTTGGGCGACGAGCGTATCGGCCTGTTTCTGCACCTGAAGCGCGGCCTGGCGCAAGTCCGAGAGCACGTCGTCATTGGCGCTTCCCGTTACCTTTTGCCGAATCTGGTCGAGTTGGTCGTTGAGCTGCTCCAGCGTCGGGCCCTCGGCCGGAGGCTGCAACGCGCTGAGGTCGTTAGCGGGAGCAGGAGCAGGACTCGATTGAGCGAGGGCTGGCAAGGTGACGCACAGTGACATCAGGACAAGCAGTCCAGCAAAAAAGCGGTTCAGCATGACGGGCTGCATTCTCATTACCTGTTCTGGGCGGCGGCACGAAAGCCTGCCTGCGCCGGGTACCAATAGATTCGGACGCCAGTTTAGGGAAGTCGGGTCGTGGCCGCATCACCGCTAATCCATTTCACGGCTTATTGATGAAATGAAACGGCGGCGACGCCTGCCCGGCGCTGCATGTGAGCCATCCAAGCGGTCAGGGATCATCGGGACGGTCAGTGACTTCACACTGGCAAGCGGGGTGAAGGCTCACGTACAGTGAGCCACCAACGATGCCGGTTGTCATAAAAACAGGGATGATATGTCAGGAAACACGCCAAATTCCGCACCTCGCACCCGCCGAGCGCCCAAAGGCGAGAAACGCCGCGAAGAACTACTGGATGCCGCGTTAGGGCTGTATTCGATCGAAGGCTATGCCGGCGCGTCCATCGCCCGGATCGCCGAGCTCGTCGGGATCTCCGTGGCAGGTGTGTTGCACCACTTTCCCAATAAGGTCGCACTGCTGATGGCGGTGCTTACCCGTCGCGACGAAGTCAATCAGAAGATTGTTGACGAGGTGCAGAGCGAACCGACCCTGGATGGCTTCATCGAAGGGTTGCAGCAGATCAACCGATCGAACGCGACAGCGCCGGGGGTGATTCGCGCGTTCAGCATTCTCAATGCCGAAAGCCTGGTGGACAGCCATCCGGCCTGGGAATGGTTCCAGTCTCGCTATCTGACGATTCATCAACGGATGCGTGCCCGCCTCGATCACTTGGTGGCAGCAGGAGAAGTGCGTACGGATGTGGATCTGGACGCGATCGTGTATCAGGTGCTGGCGATGATGGACGGCTTGCAGCTGCAATGGCTGCGTTTTCCGGAAAAAGTTGATCTGGTGAAAAGCTTCGAAAGCTACATGGCACAGGTCAAGCGCGACATCCAGGCATAAAACGAAGGTAAAAAAAGGGGCGATCCAAACGCTGGATCACCCCGATAGGTCACAGGCCGCAAGGCCGGTGTCGAACCCTCAGGCTCGCCCCCTGCCCTGCGGCTTTCTGGATCAGTAGTCGGTGTTGCCGTCGTAGTCGGCGTTACCGGTACTGTCGTCGACGCTTTCATCCTGATCGAAGATACCGCCAGTCTTGACCGCTGGCAGCGCCACTTTGACCGAGTTCAGCGCCGAGCGTGGCAGCGGGTTACTGGTGGTGGTCGACAGTTCCTGACGGAACGAGTTGACCAGTTTGGCGTTGAGACGGAGGTCGTCCGACGCCGCGCCCACGCTGAGGTTGAAGGTGTCGGCATCGATAACCCACTGCTTGCTGGTGTCGTCGTAGTAAGCCAGCGAACGGTCATTGAGTTCGATGGTGACGTGACGGGTTTCGCCCGGCTGCAGGAAGACCTTCTTGTAACCCTTGAGCTCTTTGACGGCGCGCTCGACTTTCGGGTTCTGTTGACCGACATACAGCTCGGCGACTTCTGAACCGGCGCGCTTGCCGCTGTTGGTGAGGTCGAACGAGACCTTGATCGGCGTGTTGCCCACCGCAACACCCGGGGTGACCGAGATGTTGTTGTAGGTGAACTGGGTGTACGACAGGCCGTGACCGAAGGCAAACAGCGGTTTGGTGCCGGTCTTGTCGTAACCGCGATAGCCGAGCATCGTCAGGTCATTCTTGTAGCTGATTTCTTTCAGTGTGCGGGTGTTGTCGAAGTGCGGGAAATCCGCATACAGCGGGTTGTCTTCGATGTTGCGTTCGATACTGATCGGCAGTTTGCCCGACGGGTTGACCTTGCCGAAGAGGATCTCGGCCAGCGCCTGACCGCCGTTCTGACCCGGATAGAACGCATGCAGCGCGGCCGGAACCTGATCGATCCAGTCGCTCATCTTCAAGCCCGTACCGCCGTGCATGGTGACGATGGTGTTCGGGTTGGCCTTGGCGATGTTCTGGATCAGTTCGTTCTGGTACTCAGGCAGGTCGAAGCTGTGGTCAAACCCTTCGCCTTCGTATTCGGCGCTGTTACCGACGGCAACGACCACCGCGTCGTACTTGGACAGGTCCTGCGGCGCGGCCAGCGAAGCCCAGGCCATCTGCACGCCGACCAGCCCGCCCATGGTGGACAGGTAACCGTCGCGGCGCGAGTACTCCAGCTTCACGTCATAGGCTTTGCCCGCTTCGAGCTTGATCTTGCCCGACACGGGAATGGTTGGGGGAATGCTCTTGTTGGTGATGTTCTCGCCATCGCCGTTGTCGATGATCTTTTCACCGTTGACCCACAGACGGACAGCACCGTCAGCGCGGACCTTGAAGACCTGCTCGCCACTGGTGACGGGCTTCATCTGGCCGCTCCAGCGGATCGAGGTGTTGGCCGTGTCGCCGTTGCTCGGCAGGTCATCGGTGGACCAGTCCATGTCGACGTGGGTGTCGATGCGGGTGGCCGACGGGTCACCGGACCAGTTGGCGTTGGTGAAGAACTCGGTCTTCAGACCGGCGACCGCGTTGCCTTTGCTGTCAGTGGTGGTCCAGTTCGATGCGGCCGGATCCAGCGACAGGCCGTCGAGGAACTCGACCTTGGCGCCAGGGGCGATTTGCTGCAGGCCGCTCAGCTCACTGACGTAGTGAGTGGCGTCTACGTGCGCACTGCCGAAACCGGTCGGTGGCGCGTACTTGGCCAGATCGCCGACCACGGCAATGCGTTTGACCTTGGCCTTGTCCAGCGGCAGGACGTCGTTCTGGTTTTTCAGCAGCACGATGCCTTCACGGGCGATGTTCAGCGCAACCTTGTTGCTGGTGGCGCTGTTCATGTTGTGGGTGGTCAGCGGTGCGAATTTGTCGAACTGGTACAGGTAGATGTTCTTGAGGATGCGGCGGACCTTGTCATCGATGGTCGCCATGTCCAGCTCGCCACTGTCCAGGTACGGCTTGAGCACCGAGCTGTTCATCTGCCCGCCCATCATGTCCAGGTCGGACCCGGCCTGAGCGGCTGGCAGACCATGCACGATGGCGTTGTAGTCGCTCTGCACCAGCCCTTTGAAGCTCCATTCCTTTTTCAGAATGTCAGCAATCAGGTGCTTGTTTTCGCACGCGTACTCGCCGTTTACCTTCTGGAACGAGCACATCATCATCGCGACGGTGCTGTTCTTGGTGGCCGATTCGAACGGCGGCAAGGTCATCTCGCGCAGCACCCTCTCGGGCATGACCTGATTGAGGATAAAACGGTTGGTCTCCTGATCGTTACCCGCATAGTGCTTGGCTTCGGCCCAGACACGACGTTGCTGAATACCGTTGATCACCGCAGGGCCCAGGCTGGCACCGAGGAAAGGGTCTTCGCCGGAGAGGTATTCGAAGGCGCGACCGCTCCATGGCATGCGATAGAGGTTCATGCCTGGGCCGGTGACGAACTGATAGCCACCGGTGGCGGTGTCATAGCCCAGTGCGCGACCGAAGTCGATGGCGCGACGCGGGTTGAACGTGGCGGCCAGGTTCGGACCCGACGGATAGACCACGCCTGGATCGTTGCCTTCGCTGGTGTAACGGATACCGGCGCCGCCGTCGGCACCATGGATCTGAGGGACGCCGTACTGAGACAACGGTTTGACGTCCCACCCGCCGATCCCGCCGATGTAGGCCAGCTTTTCTTCCTGGGTCATCTTCGCCAGGGTTTTCTCAGCGGCCTTGTCGGCACGGACCTCTTTGGCCGCCAACTGCTCTTGAGTCGTGGTCTGTGCCGCGTTGGCATGACCGATTGCCAGACTCAACAGCGCCAATGCCGAATGAGCACCTAAAGTTCTACGGGTTCGCATGATAAACAACTCTCCAGATATCGCCTGCGCGCAAATGCCGCAGTTGACACGCCACAACCCTTTTATTCAGGGCAATAGATCGCCTATACCGAAGTTCCAGAACGAAACAGCGGACAAAGAAAAGTGACGCACCCGCAAGCAAAAACTTGGGCGACAGGTTAGGTAAAACCAAAGTTACTGGCACTGCGCCAGTTAAAAACGCGGCAGACCTCCGCGCCATTTAAATTAAGGCAATTGTTTTTAGTTGAAGTCAAACAAAAATATCGACATTGAAAAATATCGACATTTTTTGATACACACGCTGAACTCTCGCTAAACCAACAGGTCTGTAGGTTTAGCAAAAATGATCAAGACCTGCCTGAACCCCTTTAGATACGGGGCTTTTTTCGAGCAGAAGCACCAAAACAGAGCCCTCCCTCCTCGGAGCGAGATCATTTCAACACGGGTACATACACTGGAAAATCATCATATGAAATTGCCATTACTTGGTGCCGTTGCCGCCATGACATTCGCAATCGCCACCACCACAATGGCGGCAGAATCAAGCACTCAGGATTCCGCATCTGCCGCTCCTGACTCCACCGTTATGACACAAACGAAAAATGTAAAAGCCGAAACGAAACAGCATAAGCAAGTTCAGGCCGATGAAAACAAGCGGGGTCGCCCTGCCGCGTCATCTTCAAAGTCGGCTAACTAATACACCCAACTTTATTTATTAATCACGAACGAGGGGGACTGAAAAGAGTCCCCCTCTGTTCGTCGCTACTTGAAGCCTCGTCGTGTCCGATACGTTAAATCCTGTCCACCTTGATCACCTGACCGGGCATTCGTCAGATGTGTTGTGTGCCTGGTTAATGGTCCATGCCGGGCTCAAATCAGCCGATCTGGACCGGGCACGGCGAATCACGCAGGAATCGGCAGGCAGTTCATTGACCGAGATGCTGACGCGTCTTGGCCTGGTGTCCGAACTGGACCTGGCCCGGGCGTGGGCATCGACCCTTGAAGCACCGTTACTGATCGCCGACGCCGTTCCCCTTCCCGCCGATGCCTTGCCCTCATTGAGTGAGCGCTTTATGCGTCACCATCGTCTGCTGCCCATCGGCTGCCACGCGAACGGCGTCCATGTGCTGGCGGCCAATCCTGGCAATGCATACGGCCTGGAGGCGGTGCGCTATGCCTGCCAGACACCGGTGTATGTGTCGGTGGGACTGTCCAGCGAAGTGGACGGCCTGATCGAACGGTTCTACGGTCAGGGCCGTTCGGCAATGGGTTCGCTGATCGAGACGATGGACGATGTCGGTGGCGCAGAGGAAGACATCGAGCACCTCAAGGACCTGGCTTCCGAAGCCCCGGTCATCCGCTTGGTTAACCTGATTCTGCAGCGCGCGGTCGAGCAACGCGCTTCGGACATCCATATAGAACCCTTTGAAAGCCAGCTGAAAGTGCGTTACCGCATCGATGGCGTGCTGCACGAAGCCGAAGCCCCGCCGTCCAGTTCGTCCGCCGCCATCATTTCGCGTCTCAAAATCATGGCCCGGCTGGACATCGCCGAACGTCGTCTGCCTCAGGACGGGCGGATCATGCTGCGAATCCAAGGCAAGGAACTGGACCTGCGGGTGAGTACGGTGCCCACCAGTTTCGGCGAATCGGTGGTCATGCGCCTGCTCGACCGCCAGACCGTGAGTTTCGATTTTCCCAGCCTCGGCATGGACGGCGAACGCCTGCAGAACTTTCTCGACGTGCTGGAAAACCCCCACGGCATCCTCTTGGTGACCGGCCCGACCGGATCGGGCAAGACCACCACCCTGTACACCGCGCTGTCGCGCCTGAATACCGCCGAACGCAAGATCATCACCGTCGAAGACCCGGTTGAATACCAACTGGAGGGCATCAACCAGATTCAGGTGAAGCCTTCCATAGGCCTCGACTTCGCCGGAGCACTGCGCTCCATCGTGCGCCAGGACCCGGACGTCATCATGATCGGCGAGATGCGCGACCTGGAAACCTGTCGCATCGCGATCCAGTCCTCGCTCACCGGCCACCTGGTGCTGTCCACCCTGCACACCAACAGCGCGGCGGCGAGTATCACCCGTCTGCTCGACATGGGGGTCGAGAGCTACCTGATCGCGTCGACCGTCAAAGGCATTCTGGCTCAGCGTCTGGTGCGCCGCCTCGACCCTGTGACGCGCATCGCGTTTGAGGCACCGGCCGAACTGATTGTCGAACATGGCCTGGAACGCTTCACCGAACAGCGGCCGATCATTCTGTACCGGCCAGCCAGTGAACTGCCCGGCGGTGGTTATCACGGCCGCAGCGCGATCACTGAATTGCTGGTGATGAACGAAGAGCTTCGCAGCCTGCTGATGCGCCAGGCCGATGCCGCGACACTGGAACAGGCGGCCCGGCGCGGTGGACTGCGCACCTTGTATGAAGAAGGCCTGCGCCAGGCGGTCGCCGGTGTGACCTCGCTCGAAGAGGTGCTGCGCGTCACGCGCGGCGATTGATCATGGCCCATTTCAAATACCGCGCACTGGACGCCGATGGCGTCGCGCAGAACGGCACGCTGGAAGCGAGCGATCAGAACGCCGCAGCGGCGATCCTGCAAAAGCGCGGTCTGTTGCTGCTCAGTCTGGAAGCCGGCACTCACAGCGGACTCGGCGGCGTCATGCGTCGCAGCGTGCTGAACGGCGCTGCGCTGGTCAGCTTCACCCAACAACTGGCGACCCTGATCGGTGCGGGCCAACCGCTGGAGCGGGCACTGGGCACATTGCTCAGGCAACACCACGACACCAAGCGCCAGGCGTTGTTTGAGCGGGTACGCGAGCAGGTCAAGGCGGGCAAGCCGTTGAGCCAGGCGCTGGAAGAAGAGCACGGGGAATTTTCCAGCCTCTATATCAGCATGGTCCGGGCCGGTGAGGCCGGCGGCTCGCTGGAAAACACGCTGCGTCAACTCAGCGATTACCTGGAACGCAGCCAGAAGCTGCGCGGCGAAGTGATCAACGCGCTGATCTACCCGATCTTTCTGGTGGTGGGCGTTCTCGGCTCACTGGCCCTGTTGCTCGCTTATGTGGTGCCGCAATTCGTGCCGATCTTTCGCGACCTGGGCGTTCCCATTCCATGGATCACCCAGGCCATTCTCGGACTGGGTGAGTTCTTGAGCGCCTACGGCCTCGTCCTGTTGGGAGCCCTCGTGGCGACGATCTGGAGCGTCGCGGTCTTGCGGCGCGATCCCCAACGACGACAACGACACGACCGCCGCGTGCTGTCACTGAACATCATCGGCCCACTGCTGCAGCGCATCGAAGCCGCACGGCTGGCCCGAACGCTGGGCACCTTGCTGAGCAATGGTGTCGCTCTGCTCCAGGCCATGAACATTGTTCGCCAGGTCTGTGGCAACCACGCCCTGCGCGCTCAGGTTGAGCAAGCGACGGACTGGGTCAAAGGCGGCGGCACGCTGGCCCAGGCGTTTGGCGAACAACCGCTGCTGCCGGAACTGGCGCTGCAGATGATCGAAGTCGGCGAACAGGCCGGCAACCTCGACAGCATGCTGCTCAAGGTCGCCGACGTTTTCGATGTCGAGGCCAAGCGTGGCATCGACCGCATGCTCGCCGCGCTGGTTCCCAGTCTGACCGTGGTCATGGCCGTCATGGTCGCGGTGATCATGCTGGCCATCATGCTCCCGCTGATGAGCCTGACCAGTAACATTTGAGGACACACACATGACTCGATTCAAACCCGTCCATGGCCGTCGCCAAGGCGGCTTCACCCTGTTGGAAATGCTCGCGGTAATCGTCCTGCTGGGCATCGTCGCTACCATCGTCGTGCGCCAGGTCGGCGGCAACGTCGACAAGGGCAAGTACGGCGCAGGCAAGGCCCAGTTGGCGAGCCTGAGCATGAAGATCGAAAGCTACGGCCTGGACGTCGGTTCGCCGCCGGCCAACCTCCAGCAACTGGTGACTAAACCCGCCAATGCCACCGGTTGGGCGGGTCCCTACGCGAAACAGTCCGACCTCAAGGACCCGTTCGGCCACGCCTTCGGTTACCGCTTCCCCGGCGAGCACGGCAGCTTCGACCTGATTTTCTTCGGCCAGGACGGTCAGCCAGGCGGCGACGGCTACAAGGCCGACCTGGGTAACTGGGAATAACATGCACGCCCTGCCCCGCGCCCGCGGCTTTACCCTGTTCGAACTGCTGGTGGTGATCGTGCTGATCGGCATCAGCGTCGGCCTGGTGGGCTTTGGCGTGGGCAAGGGTCTGCACGCCGCCAGCGAACGCCGCGCCTTAAGCGAGGTGGTGCAGGCACTGCGTGCAGCGCGGGTTCAGGCGATCGTCACCGGGCAACCGGCGCAAACGCGTTTCGATCTGAAGGACGGGCGTTTTCAGGGGCCGCAGCAAAAAGCCAGGCAACTGCCCAGCGACATGCACGTCCAGCTGCAGACGGCCGACGGACTGGGCCCGGCCTTCGAGTTCTACCCCGACGGCGGATCGAGCGGCGGGCACCTGTTGCTGACGCGGGATGACAAGCGTTGGCGGGTCGACATCAACTGGCTCACGGGCAACGTTCAGTTGCGCACGCTCAATTGAGCGCCGAGCGCGGGTTCACGCTGCTGGAGATGCTCGCTGCCCTCGCAGTGCTGGCGGTGTGCAGCAGCGTGCTGGTGGTCGCGTTCGGTCAGAGCGCCCGCGCCCTGCAACAGGCGCAACGCAGCGATCTGTTGAGCCTGACCGCGCGCTCGTTGATGGACGAAGCCATCGCGGGTCGCTTGCAGGCCGGCGTCACACAAGGGCGATGGTCCGGCGTGAGCTGGCGGTTGAACGTCAGCGCGTTGCCCGCTGCCAACGCGCCGCTGGATACCTGGCGGCTGGACCTGGACGTCAATGACGGGGCTCGACAGGCGCACTACAGCACGCTTCAGGTGCGCAGCGCAGGCTCGGGGGCGGGCCGATGATCCGTCGGGCGCAAGGCTTCACTTTGCTGGAAGTGCTGGTGGTGCTGAGCCTGCTCGGCGTGCTGCTGACCCTGATCGGGGGCGCAATCACGGGTGCCAATCGGGCCATGGGCAAGGCCGAACGCTACAGCACGCGACTGGACGAAGTGCGCTCGACGCAAAACTTTCTGCGCACTGCCGTTGGCCAGGCCCTGCCCTTGGCGGCAGGCGCCCCGGGAGTGGAGCCATCGCCGGTATTCGTTGGCGAGTCGCACCGCATGAGTTTTTACGCGCCGCTCGTGGCCACCCTCGGCGGTGGCATATATCGATACAGCGTCTCGCAGGCACCGGGACAACGCTTGCAGGTGAGTCTGGAGCGGTTGCGTGATCAAGGCTTGTTGCCGGCGGATGAACCGCAGGTGTTGCTGCATCAGGTGCAGGACGTGCAGTTCAGCTACCGCGGGATCTCGCCCAAGGGTGAGGCAACGGACTGGCTGGATCACTGGCCCTGGCCCGGGCGACTGCCAGTGAGCGTACGCGTCGATGCGCAACTGGCCGGCCCCGTACCGTGGCCGTTGCAAAGCATCGACCTGCGCCTGGACTTGTCGTCCGAGGCGCGCACGTTATGAACCGCGAGCGCGGCGTGGCGCTGCTGTTGGTGCTGTGGGTCCTGGCGCTGCTGGGCACCTTGCTCGCCGGCCTTCTGGGTTGGGTGCATCTGCAGAACCGTCAGGCGCTGTGGCAGCGCCAGCATACCCAGGCGGTGCTGGCCGCTGAAGCGGGAGTGGGCATGGCCGTGCTGGCGCAGCTGGACCGCGATCCGCTACGCCGCTGGAAGGCTGACGGTCAGCCGCATGCCCTGCGATTCGACGACGCGTCGTTGGCGGTAAGCGTGACCAGCGAGGCCGGAAAGCTGGACCTCAACGCTGCGCCGGTCGAGTCGTTTGCCCGGCTGGTGCTGGCGTGCGGCGGATCGAGGGAGCAATCGGCGGACCTGTCGCAAGCGCTGAACCAGCGCCGGGGCGGTGACCGCGCCCCGCTGCGCACGATCGAGGAAGTTCGAGAATTGCCAACCATGGACCAGCGGCTTTACAGCTGTGCCAGTGCGCAGTTGACCTTGTGGAGCGGTCTGCCCGCTCCCGATCCGCGACTGGCCTCGCCCTGGTTGCGGCGTGCCCTGAACCTGCCTCAGGGCGGCGCAATCACCGGCGATGCAGGCCCTGTGATCACCGTACACAGCCAGGCGACATTGCCCGGCGGCTTTACCACGACGCTGAGCGTCACGCTGTTACTGAACCCATCGAAGGAGGGTGCCAGGCCTTACCGGGTCCTGCGCTGGCAAGAATGAAGCATTTATCTTTCAAACGGCTCGCCCCGCTCCACGCCAGCCTTCACAGTCAATGGCGTAGCAGCCGCGCACAACAACTGTGGCGCGCCTGGCTGAACGAGCTGCAGGCCCTGCTGCCCGCTCCCGTTCGTGCGCGTTTGCTGCCGCAGGTGCGCGAACGGCTGATCGACTGGCCACTGCCCGTCCCGATCGATGAGCGCCACGATGAGCGTGTGGTGCTGGTCTTGCCCGCGAGCATGATGCTGGTTCAGACGTTGTTATTGCCGACGGCTGCCGTGCGTGATCTGCACAACGTCATCGGCTTCGAGCTCGACAAATACACGCCCTACCCCCGCGATCAGATGCAGTACGTCGCGCGGGTTATCGGTAAGGAAGGCGCGCTCGCGCAAGTGATGCTGGTCGCGGTTTTGCGTGAACGTCTGCAGCCAGCGCTCGATGCCTGCAACGCACAGGGCCTGGCCCTGCATGCCGTCGATGGCCGCGATGCACAGGGTCGCAGGCTGGGCGTCGACCTGTTGCCCGCCGGGCAGCAGCCGCCCCGCCGGGGACGTGCGCGGCTGCCACGTTATCTGGCGCTGGTCTGCTGCGCGCTGCTGGTGAGCTGCATGGTGCTCTGGCTGAACGCCCGCAGTGCCATGGTCGACGCCATGCGCAGCAGCGTCGATGAACAACGCACACAGGTCCAGGCCGTGCAAAACCTGCGGCGGGAATTGATCAACACCCAGGGTGCCGCCCGTTATCTGGCCCAGCAGAAAGCCGCTCAACCCACGCTGTCCAGCGTGCTGGTGGACCTCACCGGATGTCTGGGGGCTGACACCTGGGTCGAGCAGCTCGAAATCGCCGACGGTGGAGGTGTTTCCCTCTCCGGACAAAGCGCCAAGGCCAGCGCACTGATAACCCGCATGAAGGACTGCAAGACCCTGAGTGACGCCCAGTTCCAAGGGATCATCCAGCCCGATGCGCAGACCGGCAAAGAGCGCTTTTCCCTGAGAGCGCACCTGCGCAAGGAGGTCGTCGATGCGCCGTGAACTGACCCCTCGAGAACGCCGTGGCGCGGCATTGATCGTCCTCGCCTTATTGCTATGGGTCGCGTGGTGGTTGCTGGTGCAGAGCTGGTTCCTCGACCCGCTGAACGCCCTCGACGAGCAGGCCGATACGCTGCGCGCACAGCAACAGCGCTACGCCGCCATCCTGCAACAACGCGACGGCCTGGAGCAGCAGTTGCAGGCAGCGCGCCGTGATCCGTCCAGCCGCACCAGCCTGCTACCCGGCGAAGACCCCAGCGCCGTGGCGGCTGACCTGATGCAGCGCAGTCTCGATCTGGTGAAGGCCCACGCCGATCAGGGCCCCGGCTGCCAGGTCACGCAACGCATGCCGATCACCCCTGAGCACGACAGCGCCGAGCCTTATCGCCAGGTGAAAGTCAGCCTGACACTGGAGTGCGCCATGGAGCCGCTCGCCAACCTGCTGCATGACGTCGAATACGGGCAACCGTTTCTGTTCGTCGACAACCTGAGCCTGCGCCGCGCGACCTCCGCGCCCGCCAGCGGCGGGGCCGGCCGGTTACAGGTGCACCTGTTGCTGCGCGGCTATCTGCAACAGCCACCAGCGTCGTCGGCTCGGGAAAAACAGCCTGAACAACCGCCCGCACCCGGCGAGGAGCCCGACGCATGAGGTTCGACACCCTGACCCTGACGTTGCTGGCGAGCACCGCCCTGTTGACCGCAGCGGCCGTCAGCCTGGCCATGGGCGCCGGGCAGACTGTCGACTGGCTACCGGCGAGCGCAACCCGCGAAGCCGCGCCTGCCGCCAAGCCCCCGACACTGTCGCCCCTGTCGGCCCAGGCCCTGTCGCTGACCTGGCAGCAGTCGATGTTCAGCCCGGATCGCAAAGGCGATCTGGCCATCGGGAAACATCAGGCCTCCTCCCTCGACGGCATCAGCCTCAGCGGCGTAATCATCGACGGTCAAGCCCAGTGGGTGCTGTTGCGCATGCCGGATAAACACAACCTGAAACTGGCCGTCGGCAGCTCCCTCGATAACGGCTGGACCCTGACCGCTGCCACGCCCCAGCAAGCCACCTTCAGCCACCAGGGACAGACCCGCGAACTGCGCCTGCCCCTGCTTCGACTTCCACCGCCTTCGAAGGCGCCCCTTATTACCCTTCCAGACGTACCCACACCATGAACAATCGCTACCTTGAGTTTCCCCGTTTGCGCAGCCCTCTGTTTTGTCTGGCTACCGCAGTCGCACTGGCCGGTTGTGCCAGCACGCCGGAGCACTTTGAAAACGACCCGGCACTGATGCAGGAAGCACTCGATGGTACAGGCTCGCAACGAGCTCCCCTGACCGAACCGGCACCCTTGACGAACCCGTCGAACGCGAGCGCCAGGGCGGTGCCGCGCCAGCAGATCATTCGTGGCACTCAGACATTCGTGCACAGCCCGGGCACGGCGGCAGGCGCAAACGGCCCGGCGCAAGCGATCGGCGATATCGTCTTCAACTTCACCAATCAGCCCATCGAGGCGGTGATCAACAGCGTGATGGGCGACCTGCTGCACGAAAACTACAGCATTGCCCAAGGCGTCAAAGGCGACGTGAGCTTTTCCACCTCCAAGCCGGTAAACAAGCAACAGGCGCTGTCGATTCTGGAAACCCTGCTGTCGTGGACCGACAACGCCATGATCCGTCAGGGCGACCGTTATGTGATCCTCCCCGCGAATCAGGCGGTGGCCGGTAAGCTGGTCCCCGAAATGCCCGTGGCGCGACCTTCCAGCGGGCTTTCCGCGCGGCTGTTTCCGCTGCACTACATCTCGGCGACAGAGATGCAGAAGCTGCTAAAACCCTTCGCGCGGGACAACGCGTTCCTGTTGGTCGATCCGGGTCGCAACGTGCTCAGCCTCGCCGGTACGCCGGATGAACTGGCCAACTATCAGGACACCATCGACACCTTCGATGTCGACTGGCTCAAAGGCATGTCGATCGCTGTCTATGGGCTGCAACGTGCGACCGTCGGCGAGCTGATGCCTGAACTGAAGAAGATGTTCGGCCCCGACAGCGGCATGCCCATGGCAGGCATGGTGCGCTTTCTGCCCATCGACCGAACCAACTCGGTGGTGGCGATTTCCGCGCAACCGCGCTACCTGAGTGAAGTCGGTGACTGGATTCATACCATCGACGAGGGCGGCGGCAACGAACCCCAGATGTACGTGTATGACGTGCGCAACATGAAGGCCTCCGACCTGGCTAAATACCTGCGTCAGATCTACGGCAACGGACAGATCAAGGATGACAGCGCCGCCAGGGTGGCGCCCGGCTTGCGCACACGCTCGCTGTCGTCGCTCAATGGCAACGGTAGCAGCGCGGGCGGCATGGGACTGAGCGGCACCGGTCAGGGAATGGGCTCGGGCGCCGGGATGGGCGTGAGCGGCAGCAACGGCAGTCTGCAGAGCGGCATGCAGCAGAACGAGGAAGAGACGGACGACGAGCCAACCGATGATAACGCCGGCGGCGTCGAAGGCACCGACAGCGAGACGGCCAGCTCAGACTCCGGTGCCAGCAAACGACTGGACGACAGCACCCGCATCACTGCACAGAAAAGCAGCAATCAGTTGCTGATCCGCACCCGTCCCGCGCAATGGGCGGAGATCGAGTCTGCCATCAAGCGACTGGACAACGCGCCGATGCAGGTGCAGATCGAAACGCGGATTCTGGAAGTCAATCTGAGCGGTGAACTGGACCTGGGCGTGCAATGGTATCTCGGCAAACTGGCCGGTAACTCCGGCAGCACCACCGTCGCCAATGCCTCCGGCAGTCAGGGCGCGTTGGGCGGCGGCGGAGCCGGACTGGGCGCCACTGACTCGCTGTTCTATTCGTTCGTCAGCAACAACCTGCAAGTGGCGCTGCATGCGCTTGAAACCAATGGCCGCACCCAAGTGCTGTCAGCGCCTTCGCTGGTGGTCATGAACAACCAGCAGGCGCAGATTCAGGTCGGCGACAACATCCCCATCAGCCAGACCACGGTCAACACCAACGTGTCCAACACGACGTTGAGCAGCGTCGAATACGTTCAGACCGGGGTCATCCTCGACGTGGTGCCGCGCATCAACCCGGGTGGACTCGTCTATATGGACATCCAGCAGCAGGTGAGCGACGCCGACAACACTGCCGCTTCCGACAGCAACGGCAACCCGCGCATCTCCACCCGCTCGGTGTCGACGCAAGTCGCGGTGCAGAGTGGACAGACCGTCCTGCTCGGCGGGCTGATCAAGCAGGACAACAGCGACACCGCCTCATCCGTGCCCTACCTGGGCCGCATACCGGGATTGCGCTGGTTGTTTGGCAGCACGAGCAAAAGCAAGAAACGCACGGAGCTGATCGTGCTGATCACCCCGCGCGTGGTCACCAGCAACAGCCAGGCCCGACAGGTGACCGATGACTATCGCCAGCAGTTACAGTTGATCAAGCCGACGCTGTAACTGTTGGGGATTCATGAGGCGAACACGAGGTGCGCCGACGAGTTCCGGACTTAAAAAAAAACCGCCCATCCAGGGCGGTTTTTTTATGGGATGGCGTTCTTTATAGCCACGCTTTTATCTGGGCACTCACCGCATCGGTGGAGATACCGTAGCGGTCATGCAGGGTCGGTAGCGCGCCCGCGTCCAGAAACGCATCCGGCAGCGCAATCTGGCGGAACGTCGGTGTCACGCCATTTCGCATCAGCAGCCCCGCCACTGCCTCACCCAAACCACCGATGATCGACGCGTTCTCGGCCGTCACCACCAGCCGTCCGGATTTACGCGCTTCAGCCAGAATGGTCTGCTCGTCCAGTGGCTTGACCGTGGGCACGTGCAGCACCGCCACGTCGACACCATCGGCTTTCAGCTTCTCGGCCGCCTCGAGGGCGCGCATGGTCATCAGGCCGGTGGAAATGATCAGCACATCGTTGCCCGTGCGCAGGGTCTTCGCTTTGCCGATTTCAAACGTGTAACCGTACTCGTCCAGTACGACCGGTACGTTGCCGCGCAGCAAGCGCATGTACACCGGGCCCTGGTGCGCCGCGATGGCGGGCACCGCCTGCTCGATTTCCAGCGCATCGCAGGGGTCGACGATCATCAGATTGGGCATGGCGCGGAAGATCGCCAGGTCATCGGTTGCCTGGTGGCTGGGGCCGTAACCGGTGGTGAGGCCGGGCAAACCGCAGACGATTTTCACGTTGAGGTTTTCCTCGGCAATCGCCATGCAGATGAAATCGTAGGCACGACGCGACGCGAACACCGCGTAGGTCGTGGCGAACGGCGTGAAACCCTCGCGCGCCATGCCCGCGGCGGCGCTCATCAGCAGTTGCTCGGCCATTCCCATCTGGTAGAAGCGGTCCGGGTGCGCCTTGGCGAAGATGTGCAGGTCCGTGTATTTCGACAGATCGGCAGACA
This sequence comes from Pseudomonas abietaniphila, assembly GCF_039697315.1. NCBI lineage: Bacteria > Pseudomonadati > Pseudomonadota > Gammaproteobacteria > Pseudomonadales > Pseudomonadaceae > Pseudomonas > Pseudomonas abietaniphila. The sequence continues at coordinate 712,374 of NZ_CP155619.1, forward strand.
GGCCGACGATGTCCTGGCGTTGCTCTGCCAGCGCCGCCAGCGCATGCCCGAAAGGCGCGGATCGGGTGGCCTGACCTTCAGAGGCAATGGAGGCGATCATGGCCGAGGTCGTCAGTCGTTTCTTGCCGCTTTGAGGGGTATTTACCGTGCTCATTTGTCGCTCCCGACCTGAAGGTTTTGCAATGCCAGATCCCATTCGTTTTCATCGACGCGGATGAAGTGGGTCTTTTCCCGGGTTTCGAGGAAGTCCACGCCTTTGCCCATCTTGGTGTCGCAGATGATCACGCGAGGTTGACTGCCGGTGTGGCTGCGCGCAGCGTCGAAGGCGTCGACCAACGCTTGCAGGTCGTTCCCGTCTACCCGTTGCGTGAACCAGCCAAATGCCTGCCAACGATCCACGATGGGCTCGAACGCCAACACTTCGCTGGAATGGCCGTCCGCCTGTTGGTTGTTCACGTCGATGATCGCGATCAGGTTGTCGAGCTTCCAGTGCGAGGCCGACATCGCAGCTTCCCAGGTCGAACCCTCGTTCAGCTCACCGTCAGAGAGCAGGTTATAGACGAACGAGTCGGATTTTTTGCGCTTGAGTCCCAGACAGGCGCCGACCGCGATCCCCAGTCCGTGCCCGAGCGAGCCGCCGGTGATCTCCATGCCCGGGGTGTAAGCGGCCATGCCCGACATCGGCAAACGGCTGTCATCCGAGCCGTAGGTTTCCAACTCATCCAGCGGGATGACACCCGCCTCGATCAGTGCGGCGTACAAGGCTATCGCGTAGTGACCGATGGACAGGTAAAAGCGGTCGCGCGCTTCCCACTCTGGGTTTTCCGGCTGATAGCGCAGCGCGTGGAAGTACGACACGGCCAGCAGATCGGCAGCGCCCAACGCCTGCCCGACGTAACCCTGGCCCTGAACCTGCCCCATGCGCAGGGCGTGGCGACGAATGTTGTAAGCGCGCTCGGTCAGTGACGCGAGACTGGTGTGTGATGCATGAACCGTCATTTCAGAAGACTCCATTGACTCAACGATTGACCGACGCGGCCGGAATGCGCAGCACTAGGGTGGCGCCGATAAACAGCACGGCGGTGATGAGGTACATCCCGATGGCGCTTGATCCGGTCGTGGTCGTGATCCAGCCGATCAGATAGGGCGAGCAGAACCCCGCCAGGTTGGCGAAGCTGTTGATGCCCGCGATGCCTGCTGCCGCGGACACGCCGCCCAGAAGCGTGGTGGGCAACATCCAGAAGAGTGAAGACGCAGACAGCACGCCCGCTGCCGCCAGACAGAGACTCAGCACAGAGAGCACCAGATTGCCGCCCAGCAACGCCGCCAACGTAAGGCCGATGGCCCCGGCGATCATGGGCGCAACCAGGTGCCAGCGGCGCTCGCGGTGTTTATCGCCACTGCGCCCCATCAGCAGCATCGCGACGATGGCGCACATATACGGCAGGCTGGTCAGCAGGCCGATGTGCAGCGGGTCGGACACCCCGGCGTTGCGTATCAGCGTGGGCAGCCAGAAGGTGATTGCGTACTGGCCCATGACCACGCAGAAATAGATGCAGGCCAATAACCAGAGACGGCGATCACGAATGAATTCGCGCGGCGACGCATGGGTCACTTTGCGGCTGTTGTCTTCGGCCAGTTCCTTGTTCACCAGCGCCTTTTCGTCGTCGGTGAGCCAGGTGGCCTGATGCACGCCATCTTTGAGGTAGGTCAGCACCAGCAGCCCGACGATGACCGTTGGAATGGCTTCGATCACGAACATCCACTGCCAGCCGGCCCAGCCGTGCATGCCGGCGAAGTGGTTCATGATCCAGCCTGACAAGGGGCCGCCGACCATGCCCGACAACGGGATGGCGACGAACCAGAGCACGGTCATCTTTGCCCGGCGGTAAGACGGAAACCAGTAAGTCAGGTACAGCAGCAAGCCAGGGGCCAGCCCCGCTTCGGCAATCCCCAGCAGGAAGCGCAACGCGTAGAACTGCCAGGCCGTTTCCACGAAGGCAAAGAGCGCCGAGATGATCCCCCACGAGATCATGATGCGTGCAATCCAGCGCCGGGCGCCGACTTTATGCAGGATCAGGTTGCTGGGGACTTCACAGAGAAAATAACCGAGAAAGAACATGCCGGCGCCAAGCCCGTAGACGGTCTCGCTGAGCGACAGGTCGTTCATCATTTGCAGCTTGGCGAAGCCGACGTTGACCCGATCCAGATACGCGCAGAGGTAGCACAGCATGAGGAATGGCATCAGGCGCCAAGCCGTTTTGCGATAAGCATTCGAGCGCACGGCCGATGCCGCGTCGAGCGTCATAGTGGTAATCATGATGATCTGATCTCTTGTTTTTATAGACCGCCAGACTGCAGAGCCCGGCGAATCATCGATCCAGAACAGTACGGGCTGATGGCCCGGCCACATGTCGTCAGTGAATTAGCATGCCGCCGTTAACATCCAGCGTAATGCCTGTCAGGTAGGAAGACAGGTCGCTGGCCAGGAACAGTGCGGCGTTGGCAACGTCCTGCGCTTCACCCAGACGGCCCAGCGGAATGCCGTCGATGATCGCGTGGCGGCGCTCATCATGCATCAGACCGCCGGTGATGTCGGTGTGGATCAAGCCGGGGGCGATGGAGTTGACGCGAACATTGTCAGGGCCCAGTTCCCGGGCCATGGCCTTGGCCAGACCGAGCACACCGGCTTTCGCGGCGCTGTAGTGAGGACCGCCGAAAATACCGCCGCCACGCTGCGCGGACACCGAGGACATGCACACGATGCTGCCCGAGGACTGCTTGCGCATCAGCGGAATGACGGCCTGAGACATCAACAACGTGCCGCGCAGACTGACATCGAGCACTTTGTCGTAATCCGAGTGGCGGATGTCGAGGGTCTTGAGGGGTTGGGTAATACCGGCGTTGTTGACCAACACGTCGATACGGCCGAAGTGCTCGATGGCCTGGGCCACGGCGTTGTTAACCTGTGCCTCGTCGGCGACGTTGGCAGCGAGTCCGAGATGACCTTCGCCGAGGGACGCTGCTGCGTCGCGTGCGGCGGCTGCATCGAGATCGAGAATGACGACCTTGGCCCCGTGGCGAGCGAAGGTGGCGGCGGTGGCACGGCCAATACCACGCGCAGATGCTGCACCCGTGATGATTGCAACTTTGCCTTGAAGAAGCATGAGCGAAACCTCTGATTATTGTTATGAGATTTTGGGTGGCTTCGATCCCTGAGAATCGATGGACTCAGATTGATCTTCGAGATGAGGGCGAGCAATAACGCAAAAGTCATTGGATGCTGAAAAAAATTCAGCCCTCGTCAAGAGGCTTGCAGGAGTGCTTGAATAGAAACCGCCGAATCACAACAAGAACACAGGAGTCACCAACCATGGCAACTGGCGGAGAAGCCTCACCACCGCTCCCACCCTTGAGAGCAATTCAGGCCTTCGAACAGACAGCACGCTTCGGCAACGTCGCACGAGCCGCAGAAGCGCTGGACCTCACGCCCTCGGCCGTCAGCCATCAACTGGCCAATCTTGAAGCGATGATCGGGCGCCAATTGTTCGTCCGTAACGCCCGAGGCGTGACGCTGACGCCGGTAGGCGAGCAATACCTGAAGGAAATTTCCGGCCTTCTACACAGCCTGGCCATTGCGACCGAGCGAGCCACCAGCGATGTCAGCCTCGATTGCCTGCGCCTGCACTCCTCGCCCAGTTTCGGGCTGTTGTGGCTGATGCCTCGACTGGAGGCGTTTCGCGTCAGCCATCCCGATATCCAGATCAACCTGTCCTGTTCATACGAGTCCCTGCACTTCAGCCGGGACAAGATCGACGTGGACATTCGTCATGGCGTGCCGAACTGGCCAAGTTATGAAGTGCGCACCGTGCGCAACGAAACCTTCGCGGTGCTGGCCGCGCCCAAATTGCTCGCCCGCAGGCCGATCAGCGCCGCAGCCGATCTGCTGGACTGTGAGTTGATCCTCTCGGAAGCTACGTTGCTGAAGTGGCCCGCCTGGTTTGCCCAACACGGCCTGGCACGCCCGGAGAATCCCTATGCACTGAGCTTCGATCGCTCCTACATGACTCTCGAAGCCGCGAGCCATGGGCTGGGCTTCGCACTTGAAAGCTCGCTGCTGGCGCAGAAGTACCTGGCCTCCGGGGACCTGGTGGAAGTATCACCTGAATCCTTGAGTGCGCCGGTGGCGGCGCATCACCTCGTATTTCCGAAAGCACACTCCAGCTTTCCGCGTGTCAGACGGTTTCTGGAGTGGATGGAAAGCGAGCTGGGGCACGGTTTCGTTTTTTGATCGGCAGCTCATCGGGCGTCCAGGTTCGGCGCGCGGGTGCAAGGCCGTCGCCGTCATGAGCGAGATCGTCGATTCGGGAATTTCGTTCATCAAGGTCGATCCAAAAGATCGGTAATCGGCTGCCGGTTCAACACTAGACTGGTGCGATCTGTTTTCAAACCGGGGTACGCATGATGAATCAGGACAGTCACTCGAACGATCTGGCACACCATACGGCGTTCAACCAGACCTTTCAGCAAGGCCAGTTAACCATCGGCTTTATTTCGCCCGCCTGTGGTTACCCGGACAGTCCCTTCCCGAGCCTGTCGGATCAAGCCGAAATCGTCCAGCGCCTTGACCAGAGTGATGCTGCGACGCTGTGGCTGCGCGATGTGCCCTTTTACGATCCGTCATTTGGGGATACCGGCCAGGTGCTGGACCCACTGGTGTATGCCGGCTGGCTGGCAGCGCTGACCCACCGGATCGCGATCGGCACGGCCGGAATCGTCACGCCATTGCGCGAACCCGTCATCACCGCCAAGCAGATCGCCAGCGCGGATCAGCTATTGGGTGGCCGCTTTCTCGCCGGCATGGCCTCGGGTGACCGGCCCGCCGAATACCCGGCCTTCGGGGTCGATTTCACGAGCCGTGTGGAGCGCTATCAAGAAGCGATCACCTTGGTGAAGACCTTGACGTCAGAGTCATTCCCTGGCCTGCAGACCCGGCATTTCGGTCAATTGCGAGGGGACATCGACCTCGTGCCCAAACCGGCGGCGACCCGTATTCCCATCGTTGCCATCGGCCGTGCTGGCCAGACGCTGGAATGGCTCGCGGGAAATGTCGATGCATGGATCTGGCACGGCGACCCGATGCGCATGACAGCCGCCGTAGCCCATTGGCGCGAAGCGACCGAGACGCGAGGATTTGTCCCGTTCGGCTATGGCGCAATGTTCGACCTGGACGTCGATCCCGATGCACCTCTGCAAACGGGAAGAATGCTTAGAGGGGGTCGACACGCACTCAAGGACTTCCTGGCGAGTCAACGCGAGTCCGGAATCAACCACGTTGCCCTGAACCTCAAGCCTACCCGACGCCCTGCGCTGGACGTCATCGATGAACTGCAAACGCACATTCTTCCCGAGTTCGCGGTGTCGCCTGGTCAATAAGTCACTCGCTTGGCCACCACGCCACGCATCGCAAGCGTACCCGGCTCAGCGACGCCCGGCTGGCGTGAGATGGGCACTCAGGTAGGTAAGTAACGCGCTCACCTTTGGCAACGCCTCACGACTTTTGAGCCATACCAGGTTCATCGGCATGCCTTCGGTGGCGAGGTGCGGCAGCACTTCGATCAGTCTGCCGCTGCTCAGATGCGTTTGAACCAGCCAGGTCGGTAATTGCGCGATGCCAAGCCCTGCCAGAACGGCCATGACCTCACCCTCCCCGTCCCCCACGGCGATGTGGGGATGAATGATCCTGCGCTCCCTGTCTCCCGGTTGTCGGCCTTTGAAATACCACGGGATGGTCATCCCATCGTTCTGCCCGTAGCCCACGCATTGGTGCCGGTCCAGATCGGCCTCCGAAGCCGGTTCCCCGTAGCGTTCCAGGTAGTCAGGCGACGCGCAGAAAATGAGTTTCTGGGTGCCGAAGAACTGATGCCCTATGGTCGAGGGCCACGCATCGGAGCCCCCGATCCTCACGACGATATCGATACCCTCGTGTACCGGGTCGACGTAACGGTCGGAAAACGAGACATGCGGAGAGAGTCGCGGGTGCAGCTTCATGAACTCGAGAATCAGCGGCAGAACGTGCAAGCGGCCATAGGACGCGGGCAAATCGATACGGACCTTGCCCTGTGGCTCGGTCTGCGTCGACGTCAGGGCAATCTCGACCTCCTCCAGATCGGAAAGCACCGTGGTGCAGGTGCGGTAGAAGGTCTCCCCGGCTTCCGTCAGCGACAATCGACGCGTGGTGCGTTGGAACAACCGCGTACCCAGGCGCCCTTCCAGTCGCGCGATGCTTTTGCTGACGGCAGAGTTGGTAAGGCTCAGGCGTTCAGCTGCCGCAGTGAAGCTGCCCATATCGGCAACGATGACGAACACATCAATGCCCTTGAGCCGTTCGGAAGAAAACATAGCCGCTCCAATTAGTGAATCTGGTTCCAGTCACTCGGTAAAAACCAGCCAAGATAAAACACAATTTCTCCAATAGGCTATGCCGAAATCCGTTTGGAGTTAAGCACCATGCAGTCCCCTTCCACGGCAAGCGCCACGCTGAACCCTGCTGAAACCTCAGGTTCAGGGCTTCAGATCCTGATCATGGCGGTCGCGGCCTTCATCATCGTCACCACCGAATTCCTGATCGTCGGTCTGCTGCCCGCCCTGTCCCGAGACCTGAACATCTCCATCGCCCTGGCGGGTCAGGTGGTCACCCTGTTCGCCTTTACCGTCATGCTGTTCGGGCCTGTTCTCACTGCCAAACTGGCTCACGTTGAACGCAAGAAGCTGTTCACGTTGATCCTCATGGTATTCGCCGCCTCCAATGTCCTGGCGGCGGTCTCCACCAACATCTGGATAATGGCATTGGCACGCTTCATCCCCGCTCTGGCATTGCCCGTATTCTGGGGAACAGCCAGCGAAACCGCTGGACAGCTCGCAGGTCCGGGTCAATCGGGCAAGGCCGTAGGACGGGTCTATCTGGGCATTACGGCAGCGCTGGTATTTGGGGTGCCGCTGGGCACGCTGGCGGCCGACTCGGTGGGCTGGCGCGGAAGTTTCTGGATTCTGGCCGCGATCTCCTTTTTCATCGGCGTGCTGATGCACCTTGTGATGCCACAGTTGCCGGTGTCCGCCAGTGCGCACCCTGATCAGAAACAAACCGCGATCCTGCGCCAACCGCGCTTCCTCGCTCATCTGTTGCTGTCGATCCTGACCTTCACCTCGCTGTTCACCGCTTACACCTACCTGGCGGACATCCTTGAGCGACTGGGTGGCATTCCTGCAGGTCAGGTGGGCTGGTGGCTGATGGGCTTCGGCGCGATCGGCATGGTCGGTAACCACCTGGGCGGCAGCATGGTCGACCGCAAGCCGCTCGCCGCGATGGTGCTGTTTCTCGTGCTGGCTGGTGCAGGCATGCTCGCGGCGGTGCCTCTGGCGCCGAATCACACGTGGCTGATCGTTGCGCTGGTGGCATGGGGTATCGGATACACCGCGCTCTTCGTCGTGTGCCAGGTTCGGGTCATGCAAGCCGGGTCGCACGCTCAAGCACTGGCCGCTTCCATGAACATCTCCGCAGCCAACGCCGGCATCGGCCTGGGTGCCATCTTCGGCGGTATCGGCATTGGCCACTTCGGCCTGGGCTCGATCGGCATCATCGCCACCCTCATCGCTGCGCTGGCAGTGATCGTCGCATTGCTGATGATGCGTCGTCAGTAATCACAAGGGCTGCAACCTTTCTGCAGGTCGCGGCCCTCGTTTACTTCCTGATTCCGTCCGTGAAAAAGATACTCTCGGCCTGTTCAGCCAACGCAGGCCGGGTCGTGTGGCGTAGCGAAGCGGTCGTCGACATACTGAGTGAACGCATGAGGCGTGCACGAGTGAGTGGCGCCCCTGGCTTTCTCGTGGGCCAAGCCATGGCTATATTTATGGGGAGAAAAGCAGCCGAAGAGCTATGAAAAATCTTGTTGCTCGTTTCCCTTGGTGGACAGAGTTGCTGGGGCCGATTGTATGGGGGCTAATCTTAGGCTGGCGTGCTATCGATTTGCCGGGCGCTGCAGACAGGAAAACTATACCAGCGCTCCTGTACCTGGGAATTGTTCGCTTGAGAGATGTTCAGAAGACAGCGAGGCTTTCTGGGGCGAGCCAGCACACGTCTAATCCCCCAGCTTGATTTATGTGAAGATGCCGGAGCTAAAACCATATGCAATAAACGCCTCGCTCCGGGCATCAGCAAAATCGCCGCAGAGAGACGATTCTGACCGGCAGCTTTGGGTCGAAAGCGGACATGCGAGCCACCGAAATGAACCCGAAACCGACAAGATCAACTATTCCGGCGGGATTGAGGGCGATCTGAATGCTCACTCCTTGATACTGAAGCGCTCAATCATCTCTAACGACGCGGCCTTGAGTTTTTCCCGATCATCCAGTAATGCAGCAGCAAAACGCACGGTTACTAGCGCGGGGACTCGATCAAGGAAGTAACTCAGCTTGCATGTATCTGTGGCCCTTGGGTTATCAGGGTAATACCGGCATTCCACCAATTCTATAGAGGGGCCAGTCGCCGGTTTCCAATATAATTTGAAGGGGCCTCTTCCGTACACAGGATCGATACCATCCAAGCCGGTAAATCCATTCGACACCAGCGCCGATACCGGCCCCAGATGCTCCATCTCGCCAGTATATCTAGCAACAGTCGCATCGAAGGTGTGTGTTCCCGAAACCACAGAAAGGAGAGTAACGGTGACAGCAATGTGCTTTTTGTTCGGATCGTTGTGTTGATTGAAACCAGTGGCTGGCGACAGTGAAGGGTAATAAAACTCTAGTGTCACCGTCTGGATTTTTCTCTCGCATTTTGCAGGGTCTTGCCGTGGCTGGTTTTTTGCCCACACATCACCTACTCGCTCCATGGGAAAGTAAAGGTAGCCGCTGGGTACCGAGAAAGTGAGGCTACCAAGCGTGCCACAGGTATCCCCTGTGCCGAAGCCGCTACGGCCCACGAGGAACAGAGTATAAATAGCAGCCGACCGACCGTCATTCGATCATTCCCTGACCAGTACTGTAGTTGACCGATTCCGATGCCTGCCGGGCATGTGCTTCGCCGCAATCAGTTTGAATTCATGAGTGTGCTTTGCCGTTGGTGCCGCCGATTCCACAAATTGCATGCTGGCTCTACTAATTGGCACCGGCGATCCCTGCTACGAGAGTACGTGCTTCAGCTAACCCCGAGCGGCAACTATCGGCCAGGAGCAGCCGCTCGCTAAAGCGATTTTCGGTAGACGACAAAACCAGATTTTTCAGCGACCTTGTCGTACAAGCGCATAGCGGTAGTATTGGACTCGTGCGTTTGCCAGTAGACCCGGCCTATCTCCTGCTGTTTGGCATAGGCGTAAACTTCCTCAATTAGCAAGCGAGCTACGCCCTTGCCTCTGGCGCTTTCCGCTGTGAAAACGTCTTGCAAATAGCAGCTCGGTTGCAGCTGGATTGTGCTGCGATGAAATAAGCAGTGTGCCAACCCAATCAATCGGTTTGCTCGTTCGGCAACAAAAGCATGCATTGGCTCGTAGGCATCAAAAAAGCGCAGCCAAGTTGTATGTGTGACTTCGTCCGGTAACGCAGTGTTTCCAACCCGCCCGTAAAAAGCGTTGTAGCCGTCCCACAGCACCTTCCAGGCCTCGAAGTCAGCAGGGTTTGCCTTGCGGATTATCACCTGATCGTCACCGGCATCACACATCTGCATAAAATCTCCCCTTTGCATTCTCAGCGTCCCACAAAGTCTATCGGGTTTCTGCGAAAGGGCTTTGGCTGGAGGCAGTTTTGGGTCGACATAGGCCGCTGCTCACGGAGCATGATGGTCAAACCCGATGCAAACGGGTGGTCAAGTCTGTGCAATTACCCAGATGATTGCGAAACTCTCCGAGGATGCAGATCGGCTGGCTCCCAAGAGATTTGAACGCACGACAAGAAAACTTACCGGAGAGCCGGAATAGTGGGCACTATGGCGTGATCTCTCGAAAGCATCGAAGCTGCCCCCGAGCAGCTACACTTCACAATGACATACGATCCCCCTAGCGCCTAAGCCGAAAGTCCGGCTAAGCGCCGGTTTTTTCTTAATTCGTTCCCCCCCAACGCCACTTCACTTATCAAGGTTGAAATCATGCGAATTACTCTGCCCATATTAGTTTTAGGGTTTCTTGCCACTCAAGGTGCAATGGCTGCCGGCGATGGCACGGCTGCCGTTGGTGGGGGTATTGGCGGCGCGCTTGGTAATGTCATCGGCCAGCAGATGGGCGGAAGTACAGGCGCAGCTGTAGGAGCGGGTGTGGGGGGTGCGGCTGGCGGCGCTTTAGGCGCTGGGAAAGGTAACAAGACTGAGGCCGCAATTGGCGGCGGGCTGGGCTCGGCTGGCGGATCGATAATCGGCAACCAGTTAGGCGGAGCAACCGGTTCGACGGTTGGCGCAGGCCTGGGCGGGGCTGCTGGCGGCGCAGTGGGTAATAACGTAGGCAATAGTGACGGCGGTGGTCGATCTCACGGAAAGCGACACGGTCACAAAAAGAATAAACACGATTGAGATTCAGGGTGTTTATTCCCGAACTCTAGTGCTCGTGCGAAATTGCACTCCACCTGACCATCCGCTTGCATTTGACCTGACCAGTCATTTGCATCGGATTTGACCAGCACCCTGCGTGGCCATGACTGGGAGAGAACGGCCCGAGGCGGACTGTGGACAGCTTCCCGTTCAGCCCCATACGCCGTTTGGTCTGAATGCAATTTTCTGAGGGGGTCATGATGCTGGTAGTTGCCATTGATCGAGACAGCGTCCACCCGGGAGACGATCTGATCAGCCATGCTAACTCAGTCAAGCTCGATCCGGTTGCAACACTGCGTATAGCGTTAGAAGCCATACAGGCCATGCACTACCTTTCCAGCATCAGTGGGGATGAGGCTACCTGGATTATCTGCGCGTCAGGCCAACCAATTGGAGTTATCGCACAGCAATGGGCGGCGCCCAAACTAGTGGTACCCATCGAGAGTCTGGTAACGCAGTTTTTTGGAGGAGACGAACCTGTCCTTTTCTTTAAATACTGGTGCCAGACAGATCCTCACGTTGTTTTTTCACGCATCGAAGCAGGAGAGGTGTTGCCTTCCCGATATTAGCGTTCCCAGTTGAAGAGGCAGCCGGGTGTCCGCTTTGGGTCGATTGTGTTGAAAAAGTCGGTCCTTCCAGACTGCCCGCGTACTGACTGCTGAAAACGCTGTTTTTGCGCGCAGCTACGCAAAATCTGAGCCCGCAATCTTCTGCTCAAAGTAAAGATTTCAATCTCAAGCGCGTACTTTTCTGCCGTGGAAACCATGGCCTACTTTTTCAACAGAATCGGTCGATAGCGGTCGCTCGTGCGCAGAGGCCTTCGTAGCGGAGAAAACCACGCTGGCTTGAGATTCAGGATTTGCGAAGGGGCACAGATACTGGGGAGATAGGCAGACTCAATACCTATCGGCTGCATACTCTTATCGAGTTCAAAACTGCCGACGCATCCCTAGCCGGGTAGCTATGCATTCACGACATCGACATTTTGAGTGGCAAGCTAAAGGGTGAGCGATGAAACGAATGTTGTCATCGACGACGCCGCAGACCAATGCGCACCGGGATGTCTTAACGGCTTTAAACAAACTTACGACAGCGGTGAGCGAGCTACCAGTGGCGCCGTGGCAGCGATGTAGCACGCTGCTCAGCTATCTACCAGCAGCTTATCCATGGTAATGGGGAGGTCACGAACACGCTTGCCGGTGGCGTGGTAGACAGCATTGTTGATAGCCGCTGCCACGCCGACTATTCCCAGTTCGCCCACCGCTTTACCGCCCAGAGCAGTAGCCTGCAGGTCTGGTACGCCCACTGAAATCGTCGTTATTTCAGGCACATCGGCGTTCACCGCAACCAGATAGTCGGCGAGACTTGCGCTGACAACTCGACCCGTCCGGGGATCGAAAACACCATCCTCCAGAAGAGCCTGTCCTAGCCCCATAATCATGCCCCCCATCCACTGACTTCTTGCAAGTGTCGGGTTAAAAACCTTACCACTGTCGAATGCGCCGACCATGCGCCGTACTCGGACGGTACCGAAATCCTCGTCTACCCGGACCTCGACGAATTGAGCGCTCCATGCGTGAGCCGATAATCCGCCCATGGTCGGAGCGACCATTTGCTTAAAGGTTCGACCTGCCTGAAAACGATCTTGCGCGGTGGCGTTCTCACCGAAGGTATCGCCACTCGCCTCTACGGTCTCACGGCCGGAGAGGGTCATCAGCGCGACAAGGTCGAGCCCGCTTGCTGGCCTGCGCTTGAGACGTATCTGGCCGTCCCGGATAACCAGGTCCTCGATCCTTGTGTGCAGGAGCGGTGATTGATTCGCCTCGGTGGCCAGTCTCAGCAAAGCGCTCTTCAGATTCAGTGCGGCCTTGTGCACAGCCCCCACCAGGACATTCGCCAGCTGCGAGCCTCCCGCTAAAGGGGCGAGCGGCAAGCTGGTATCTCCCAATAGAACAGTAACGCGATCGGTCGATACGTCGAAGACTTGCGCAACGGTTTGCGCCAGGATGGTGTAGGTTCCGGTGCCCATATCGATCCCGGCACTGCGAACTATCCATTGTCCATCCTGGCGGAATGTAAGCTGGGCCTGGCCAGGCGTTCGGCGTACCGGGTAGGTTCCTGAAGCCATCCCCCAGCCGATCAGCTCACGCCCCTCACGCATCGAGCGAGGCTGGTGGGACCGCCTTGCCCAGCCAAAGGCCTGCGCCCCGGCAGCGTAGGCTTCCTTAAGGCGGCGAGTGGTCCATGGCGCGTTGGCCTGATGATCGAATTCTGCATAGTTCTTCAGTCGCAGCTCGAGGGGATCCATGCCCAGCGCATAAGCCAGCTCGTCCATCGCGGTTTCAAGCGCATAGGCGCTGGGATTCTCTCCAGGTGCACGCAGCCATCCGGGATTTACGGTATGCACCCGCCGAAGGGAATGTGTCGACGAAAAGTTGGGCACCGCATACATCAGGGGCGTGACTGCATTGCAAGGTTCCTGATGTATATCCTCCATGGCCGTCTCATTCCAGCTGGTGTGACTGATCGCCAATAGCGTTCCGTCCTCCCTGGCGCCGATGGACAGAGCCTGTCGGGTCTTGGGGCGTCCCCCGTAACCTGTGAACGTCTGTTGACGCGTCAGCGAGGTCTTGATGGGGCGCCCTAATGCTCGCGCAGCTGCACAGGTAATGGCGACATGTGGATGTGGAGACACCTTGCTCCCGAAGCCACCCCCGATGAAAGGCGATAAGACGTGAACGTTGTCCACATCGATGCCCATCCATTCAGCGATCACCCCGCCTGCCCCGCCGACCCACTGACTGGGCTCCCATACCGTCAATTCGTCCCCATCCCACGCCGCGATGCAGGCGTGCAATTCGATCGGAACGTTGTATTCCCTCGGTGTGGTATACACCCCGTCTACACGCACCTGCGCTGTCTTCATAGCTTGCGCGGCATCCCCCCAGCTAACGTTCAGTTCTTCAACCGGCAGCTCGGGTGAATCATCAGCTTGCGCCTGTAGAGTCGGTGTGAACGCCTCATACTCGACCTGAATCAGATGTGCTGCCTCGGTGGCCTGCTCCAAGGTTTCAGCTACGACGAAGCCGATATGCTGGCCATTCCAGAGCACGCGGTCGTCCTGCAGCGGAAGGAAATTTTCCGTTGCTGCTCCCCCTTTGCTGTAAACCAGTGCCGGCAAGATTTTTGGTGCGTTGAGGTGGGAGTACACCGCAAGTACCCCGGGCGCCGCCATGGCCTCTTTCACGACCATCCGGGTGATTCGGCCTGAAGCGATCGTGGATTGCACGAGAACGCCGAAAGCCAAACCCTCGACGTGGTGTTCAATGGCGTAGGGGGCTAGCCCTGTTACCTTCAGCTTCCCGTCCACCCGCTGCACTGGAGCGCCCAAGCCCGCTTTTTCCATCGGTGCGTTGGCCGATGCAGAACTCGGTGCGGTTGGAGCGTCACTGGCAGCGACCTGGGCTGGCAACACGCCTGCGGCGGCACCGACAGCCATGGCTTGAAGCATCTCGCGGCGGGTGAGATCAAGATTAATCGGGTCCATTAGGCAGATCTCCTGGCTTGGAGCAAGGCTCGCGTCACGACACGGGGGATAAGGGCAATTTTATATGCATTGTGCTCGTAGACCTGAGCACCATCGGTTGCGCGCATAGCTGCTTGCCTGATGACCGGTTCAGTGAAGTGCTGCCCAATCAGCGAAGTTTCGACGTCGCGTAATCGCCAGGGCTTGGTTGCCACCCCGCCTAGCGCAATCCGTACTTCTTTGATCGTCTGACCGTCGTTCTCCAGTTCCACGCCTGCGGCTGCACTGGCCGCCGCAAACTCATAAGAGGCGCGGTCGCGGACTTTTAAATAGTGAGAGCTCTGAAGCGCAGGAGTGACGGGAATTTCGATGGCGGTAATGACCTCTCCGGCTCTGAGGTCGTTTTCAACATCAGGTGTGCCGCCGGGTGCTCTGAAAAAATCTTCTGCCCGAACGACCCGAAGCTGCTGACCCTGGATATGAATCTGTCCGTCGAAGGCCGCTAACGCGACGGCAAAGTCGCCTGGGTAAACGGCAATGCATGATTCGCTGGTGCCCAGTACCGCGTGATTGCGATTGATGCCACGCAGTGCCGCACACCCGCTGCCGGGGCTGCGTTTGTTGCACTGCGCATTGCCAGTAGCATCTCGGAAATACGAACAACGTGTCTTCTGCAGCACGTTACCGCCAAGCGTCGCCATATTCCGGATCTGCGCGGAGGCCGCCCGCCAGAGACTTTCGGAGATGGCGGGTGCGAGACGCATTATTTCCGGGTGATCGGCCACTGCGCTCATCCTGGCGAGGCTGCCGATAAGCATCCGCGAGGAATCAACGTAAATTTGATCGAGGCCGTTGATTCTAGTGAGATCCAAGAGTGTTGCAGGTCGCTCAACGCCACACTTCATGAGATCGACCAGATTCGTCCCCCCACCCAGCAGTCGAGTGCCGGGTTGGCCTGCGAGGCGAACGGACTCGGCAATGTCCGATGCACGCTGGTACTCAAAGCGTCTCATGTTCGATCCCCTTGGCCAGCGATCCTGCCGCGTCTTTGATCGCCTCGAGAATGTTTGCATACGCTCCGCAGCGACAAATATTGCCGCTCATGTATTCGCGAATGTCGCTGTCAGAACCCGCATGCCCCTCACGAATACACGCCACTGCGGACATGATTTGGCCCGGCGTGCAGTAGCCGCACTGAAAGGCATCGTGTCTGACGAAAGCAGCCTGCACGACGTGCAGCTCATCAGCATTGCGAGACAGGCCCTCAATCGTAACCACCGGTAGGCCCTCCGCCTGCGCGGCCAGTGTCAAACAGCTCAGGATGCGTGCACCGTTCACATGGACCGTACAAGCGCCACATTGGCCGTGATCGCAACCTTTTTTGGTGCCAGTCAGCCCTAGATGCTCACGCAGTGCATCAAGTAATGTGGTACGGGGATCAATAGCCAATGCACGATCCAATCCGTTGATATGCAGCGTAATGGTTTCGACGTTTTTCATTCCCAAGCCCGACGTACTTGAGCCTTGGTTAGCGCTGGCTCCTGTCCAGACTATAGGGGCGACAACGAGTACCTTGAGAGCCTGTTTCTCTTCGATGATTGCCTATTACTCTTGTGCGCAATAAGCCATGAACAGCGCCTTGGCAACAGGCTGAGCCAATCCGGACAAATTGCCCGGCGGCTATGACATATCCATGATTGACCGCATGTCTCGAATCGGGGGCTGGCCAAATTGTCGGCGGTACTCACGACTGAACTGGGTACTGCTCTCGTAACCCACTCTGAATGCAACGGTGGATGCATCTGCCTGTTCTGCCAGTAAAAGCCGCCTGGCTTCATGCAAACGCAGCTGTTTCTGATATTGCAGGGGACTCATCGATGTCATCGCCCGAAAATGATGATGAAACGTTGAAACGCCCATGCCTGCTTTTCCCGCCAGGTCTTCTACTTTAATGGGAAGAGTGAAATTGTCTTTAAGCCAATTGATAGCTTTCGCGATACGGTTACTTTGCGTACCTGTCAAAACTGTCTGGCGCAACCTCGCGCCCATGGGGCCGACCAGCAGTCGATAAATGATCTCTCGCTGCAGGATTCCCCATAAATAAGCGGGGTTACCCGAGTAGTCGCACAGATCCAGGGTTTTGGAGACCAACTCCAACATTTCGTTTGTGGCTGGCCCGGTCGCCATCCCGGAATCTGAACAGATCTCTCCATAGTTGTTCAGCTCCAGATCGGCTAACACTTCGCGCGCGATATCAAGGTTGAGCTTTATCAACACCGACACATAAGGATCATCTTCCGTGGCTCCCAAGACTTCGGTCGTTGTAGGCAAGTTCATGGACGTCAGCAAAAACCTTGAGGCGTCATAGTGAAAAACCGAATCGCCCAGCTTAATTCGTTTCGCACCTTGGAGAATAACCGCAAAACTGGGCTCATAAAAGTAACCGGTTGGCGGTAAAGGCTGATCCCGAAAGTGCAGCCCGACGCCCGGTAATAATTCGGCGTCGGAAGAGTGTTTCGCAATAAGCCCCAAAACTCTTTTTGCCAAAGAACTCCGGATCGGAGATGTGAGACGCAAGAGATTCAAATCCGCTTCACTCATTTCGTGTTTCATGAATTCCTCACTTTACTGAAGCGCTGAAGGAGCTTGAGCTTAGCCCAAAGCCGCGGCCGACCAGATAATCGGGCATCCCATGCGAAAGGTCCACCGCTTGCATCTAAGAGCTTTTACCCGTCGGTAGGATAGCTCAATCGCAGCACACCTGTCGGCCTCGATCCTCGGTAACTGCATCGCAAGAGGATCGGGCAATCAAAAGGAAGGATTCGGCTAACCCTCGTATCGCTTCCCGAAATATTATGAAATAACTGTATCGCATAAATAATTCGTTGATTCTAACGACGCCATCTAATTAGTGAGAAATGGATATATGTAGGAGGTGTAAATGAGGACTTGGCTAATCACCGGCGCAAACCGTGGCCTGGGCTATGAAATGGCAAAGTCAGCGCTGCTCCAGGGCGACCAAGTAATAGCGACCGCTCGAAATATGAAACATCTTCATGAAAAGTTTGAAATGTTTCACCCACGTGTACTCACCCTTTCTCTAGATGTGACTGACAGTACATCGATCTCTTTGGCTATCGACGCAGGTGTGAAGCGGTTCGGACGAATCGACATATTGGTCAATAACGCAGGGTTCGGGCAACTGGGTCCATTCGAACAGATTTCGGAACAGGCCGTAGAGCGGCAGTTCCAGACCAACGTGTTTGGTGTCTTCGCTGTGACCCGTGCGGTGCTGCCTATCATGCGCAGCCAGCGCAGCGGACACATTATCTCCATTACTTCTCTGGCCGGGCTGAAAGGAATGGGCGGATCGTCAATCTACTGCGCGTCCAAGTTTGCCGTAGAGGGTTGGTCTGAGGCGCTTAGGGAAGAGGTTGAACACTTCGGCATCAAAGTAAGCCTGGTCGAACCTGGACAGTTCAGAACCGATTTTCTTGATAAAACTTCTGTTCAGTATGCAGACACGTGGATGGACGAATATGCCGATTACGCACAGGCCCAGCGTAGTCGTCTTGACGCCGTCAGCCATCAACAATTGGGGCATCCCGAGAAACTCGGAGCGGCTGTCCTGGCCTTGGTCGATGCCAAATCCCCGCCCACCCGTTTGCCATTGGGCTCTGATGCCTACGCGGTGCTGATCAAGCGTTCGGAGCAGCAACGTCTAGAGGCACAGGCGTGGCGCGAACTGTCGCTCTCGACCGATTTTCCATCCAGCTGATACTCAAAAGCGAGCCAACAAATGAGCGCTTTATTCTCTGAATTCAACTTGTCCGGCCTGGTCCTGCCCAATCGCATCATCATGCCGCCCCTCACCCGATCCCGCGGTCCTGAGGACGCAGCTACCGAACAGGTTGCGCTGTATTACACACAGCGTGCCACCGCCGGGTTAATCATTGCTGAAGGTTCGCCGATTTCCAATGAGGGCCAAGGATACCTGTTCAACCCAGGCATCTTTACGCCTGAACAGATCGCCGGTTGGCGGTTGGTCACCGACTCGGTTCACAGCGTGGGCGGGCGGATGTTCCTCCAGATCTGGCACGTAGGACGTATTTCGCACACTTCCATTCAACACGAAGGGCGTGCACCGGTAAGTTCCACCCATCAGATCGCTGAGGGCTCCATGGCGTTTGGCCGTGATGAAGAAGGAAACGTGGCGTTCTTGCAATCTTCAGCTCCCCGCGCGCTTGAAACGGACGAAGTATCCCGCGTCGTTTCAGATTTCGCCCAAGCGGCCAGAAATGCCATTGAAGCGGGGTTCGACGGCATAGAGCTGCATGCTGCCAATGGCTACCTGTTCGATCAGTTTATGAACCCGCTTATCAACGATCGGACCGACAAGTATTCGGCGCAGACCATGGAAGGCCGCCTGAGATTCACTCTGGAAGTGGTTGATGCAGTCGCGCAGACCATCGGCGCCGAACGTGTGGGTATCCGGCTGACACCTTACGGCGTTATCAATTCGGTGCCGCTCTTCGATGAAACTGCCGAGACATATATTGCGTTGGGCAAGGCTTTAGAAGAGAAAAAAATCGCCTACATCCACGTGATGGATCAGACCGGCTTCTTCAACACTCCTGAAGGCCAGAAGCCAACCAGTGAAGCCATCCATGACATCCTTTGGCAATGGCGAAAAGTTGCACCAAATGTCGCACTCATGCTTGATGGCGGATTGACTAAGGCCCGTGCCGAACAAATGATCAGTGATGGTCTCATCGATCTGGCAGGGTTCGGTCAACCGTACATTGCCAATCCCGATCTGGTCGAAAGACTGCGCTTTGATCGCCCACTTGCTCAAGCAGACAGACCAACCTACTACACCGGCGGAGCCAAGGGTTACATCGACTATCCGCCCTATCGCCTCGGGCGTTGAGTCTGAATGATCCCTCTTTAACCGACTAAATCATCAGGACCATAAAATGCCTCGTTATCTGGAAATGCAAGACAAAGTCGCTCTGGTTACAGGAGCTGGGTCTGGGATCGGCCAAGCGGTCGCGCTGGCGTTCGCGAAACAAGGCGCCCGTGTTGTCGTTTCCGATGTTAATACTCAAGCAGGAGAACAGACTGTCAGCCTAATTACTGAGTTGGGAGGGGAAGCGATTTTCATCAAAACTGACGTCAGTGATGACACTCAGGTCGGTCATCTGGTCGCACACTCTGTGGCCAAATACGGTCGAATTGACTACGCACTCAACAATGCCGGCGTGACTCAGAACTCACAGAAACTCGCCGAGCAGCCTGTCGAGACCTACGACAAAATATTCGATGTAAGCGTCAGAGGGATGTGGCTATGCATGCGCCACGAAATCGATCAGATGCTCAAACAGGGCGGCGGCGCGATCGTGAACATGGGCTCCATGTCGAGCGTCGTCGGTATCCCAGGACTTTCGACGTATTCAAGCTCAAAGCATGCAGTGCTCGGGCTCACCCGAGGCGCAGCGTTGGACTACGCCAAGCAAGGGATACGCGTGAATGCAGTAGGCCCTGGCACGATTGATACGCCCATGATTCAGCGATTTATCGAATTGGCCGGTAGCGAAGACGTCATGGCACCGATCCGAGCAGCGCATCCCATAGGACGTACAGGACGTCCCGAGGAAGTCGCTGATGCAGTTCTATGGCTCTGCTCTGACGCGTCTTCGTTCGTAGTAGGCCATATGCTCATGGTTGATGGCGGATATTCAGTCCAGTGACAAATGTCGAGGCGGCCATGGCGATTAATCCGTCGTCGTGGCCGGCTTCTAGTTTGAGTCATCACTATAACGATTCACTCAAGCAAACCATGGCGCTAACCGTAGGCCATACCAAATATCAAATTCAGCAAAAGGTAGCTGTCGGCCAGAAGCTGCCTGTCGTAATCGATTCAATCAGCCAGAGGCGGACTCGCCCCACCATCCTTCTGTACTTTTATGCTCGATTATGATGACGAGGCTGGTGTGGCTCGCTCGTGAAAAAAGGGAGCAACTTGGGAGCCTGAGCATGCTTGGCAGCGCGGTCTACCGGCTACTGTGAAACGCCTAATGATAAAAGCCGCCCGATCTTTCTGGTCGCTTCCTGCATCAAAAGAGTAAGACGAGGCAGGTCACGCTCATCTTTGCGATATTGGGGGATCGTCGCGGAAATTGAGCCACGGATTTTGCCATCAATAAAGAACGGTACCGCCAAACCAAAAGCGCCGAGAACACGCTCCCCTGCCCCGGTCGCCCAGCCACGCTCAGCGATCACTTGAAGGTCAGCCTTGAGCTCGATACGGTCGGTAATCGTTGCCTCAGTCAGCTTGATCAGCTCAATGGATTCAATCGTCTCCTGGTCACAGAACGCGAGCACCGCTTTGCCTGCCGCACCTGCATAAAGTGGCACATCCGTATTCACCGAGAGCTGGTACTGAATGGGCCGCCACCCCTGAATCACGTCTAAAAATTCAGCGCGTTTGAGCTCCTCATCGAATGACAGAATGGCGATGGTCTCACCGGTTTCCTGAACAAGACTTTGAACCGTAGGGCGCGTCAGGTCTGCAATGTTTTCTCGAAAACCCAGCCTGGATGCCCACTGAAAAAGCTTTGGGCCGGGATACAACATTGAGCCTATTAAAACCACTACCCCAGACTGTATTCCGGACTGCACTAGACGCTTAGCGGTAGCTGCATTGCACAACAACTGATCGTGCAAACCGACGGTATTTTTCACACCTTGAGGCAGGGCACAAGCGATGAGCAGAAGCCGTTCAAGGCGCGAGGCCGTGGACTTCGTATCTTCGAGCGAGACAATAGGCTGGGACACTTCTCGTTTGCACAAAGTCTCGTCAATCATCTTTACGAGCTCGTCAGAAAAACTCAACACACCATCATTGAATAGCTCTGCATTATGCGTTGGCTTGCCATCGGCTGAATGGACAGAAATGGCAATCACTAGACCGCTCTGTAGTCTTCGGACAACTACAGACAGCGGCTCTGGGAATTCATACTCAGATGAGTCGGAGACGTTCAGCGGCCCAGATTGAATCAGCTCTTCCATTCCCAAGAATGCTGCTAGCTGCCCTCCGATTCCTCCAAACGACAACGGATGCATAGCCCCCAACTCGGGCCGGAAGGTCAGCGAGGCCTTAGGTTCACTGCATGCCGCAACAAAATATCCGCCGGCTCCCGGGCTGTAGATCGACAACAGCGCAGTGGCATTAGTGGAGTCTGCCAACTCAGCAAGCCTCGCACTGCAAATCTGCAGCAACACGCTTCTCGCAATCAGCGCGTTGGTCAGAACACTCACCCTGGGGCCTACGATGTACTTCCCGGCACCCGCCTCGAGGGCAAAACCTTGCTCGACGAGTGTGAGCAATATCCGATTAATGGTGCTTCGACTCTCCCCCAGCTTGGCGGCTAGCTCTCGGACGCCCCAGGGCTCTGCGCTGGCCCTCAATACAAGCGCATCTATCACCTCAATCAGCCTTGTGTGACTGGACGCAATTGAATTGGGCTGTGAGCGTTGATTTACGGGGGTTTCTTGAGCCATCGGAAGACTAAATTGAAATGCAGGGTCTCCATTCTGCGGGTTAACCAAGTCCCGCCGCAATGACGCTCGGCAGTTGACAACCTCCTCGCCCTTCTAGATTCTAGAAAAAACAAAAGCAGGACACTGTCCCATTTTTTGAAATGGCAAGTGTTCGACTACCTGGAGAGGCCATGAATAACAATAACGTTATGGCGGAGCCCGCCGTGCTGCCGACAAAAACCAAGGAGCAGGTATCGAAGGCCAAGAAGGCTACGCGAGCGGCTGTGTTCGGAACCTTCGTCGAGTACTACGATTTCAGCGTGTATGGTTACGTCGCCGCCACGCTCGCGATGGTGTTCTTCCCATCTGACGATCCCACCATCGGATTGCTGAATACGTTTCTGGTGTTTGGCTCGGCGTTCCTTGTTCGCCCGCTGGGAGCGATAGGCTTTGGGTGGCTTGGCGACAAAGTCGGTCGGCGTGCCAGCCTTATCGCCAGCATCACTTTGATGGGCGCGGCGGCGACCTTGATCGGACTGCTACCGGGTTACGCAGTCATTGGCGTTTGGGCGCCCATCCTGTTGGTAGCGCTGAGGATGCTCCAAGGGTTCTCGGCTGGCGGCGAGATTGGCGGTGCTGCCAGCTACATCCGCGAGTGGGCACCGCCCAGTCGGCGCTCCTTGTATATTTCTTTCCTGCCCTCCATCGCCCAGCTCGGGAAAGGCCTGGCCGCAGCATTCGCTGGCTTGGCGGCAGCAACCCTGACCGATCCTCAGATGTTCGAATGGGGTTGGCGTATACCGT
Source organism: Pseudomonas abietaniphila (assembly GCF_039697315.1). Lineage (NCBI taxonomy): Bacteria > Pseudomonadati > Pseudomonadota > Gammaproteobacteria > Pseudomonadales > Pseudomonadaceae > Pseudomonas > Pseudomonas abietaniphila. Next base: position 734,819 of record NZ_CP155619.1, read on the forward strand.
TCCTTTTGGCGCTTCCCCTCGGCATCATCGGCCTGTGGATGCGTCTGAGCATCGAGGACAGTCCTGAGTTCGAATCGAAGAAAGACGACACCGCCGTCAAGAAAGGGCAACCTTTTGCCGAGTTGATCAGCACCTATCCTCGTGCGCTTTTTAAGGTGATCTTGATTTCGCTAGTGCAGAACATTGGTACCTACATCGGAACTGTTTTTATCGCCGCTTACTTCAGCTCCATCCTGGGTTACACCAAGGGGCAAGCTTCGACAATTGTTCTGATCGCAGTGATCCTGGCTGCCTTTTTAATTCCGCTGGCTGGCCAGCTCGGCTCTTATCGTGGCGCCAAGTCGGTATTGCGCCTCTCCTACCTCGCTTACGCCGTGCTTTCAGTTCCTTCTTTCATGCTAATGCAGCAGGGGTCGGTCAATCTCGCAATCGCGGGTTTGGCGCTTGGCATGATCCCGTACGCACTTTGCCAAGCAGGTACTTACTCGGTAATGCCTGAGTTCTTCCCTATGCACATCCGCCACACGGGTGTCGCGTTCGGCCATAGCGTGGGAGCGGTTATTGGCGGCGGTGCCGGCCCTTACTTTGCCACGTGGCTCATCGGCGCCACGGGTAACCAATACGCCCCCGCCTACATCTTGTGTGTTGCCGGCCTCATTGGGCTGATCGTCATTTCGACCGTTCGCAAGAACGCCCCAACTGACCAAGACACCACCACACATCAATATTCCTGAGATGCCGATCATGCCTTTGATTTACGTTACAAGCCCCGTTCATAAAGACGTACTGACTCAGCTCGCCACGGTCGGAGAGGTTCGTCTTGGCTATGGCCCCAACGCTGTTTCGTACGAAGAAGTTCAAAAGCAGGTCGATGCTGTGTTCCTTCGCGGAGGGCACATCTCTGCCGAAATGATTGCAGGCTCACCCAAACTTCAGATCGTTGCACGTCATGGTGCAGGTTATGACAACGTCGACTTCCAGGCAGCAGCTGAATACGGCGTGTGGGTGACCAACACGCCTGGCGCCAACAGAAGAAGTGTCGTGGAACACGTGTTCGCATTGCTTCTGAGCCTGGGTCGCAAACTTCAGATGGCATCAGATCAGACTCGAAACAGTGTCTGGGCTGAGGATCGCCTGTCGCTGACCGGCATCGAACTGGAAGGTCGCACGATTGGACTGATTGGGTTCGGTGACATCGGCCAACATGTTGCACCCGTTGCAGAAGCCTTCGGCATGAAGGTATTGGCGACCGATCCGGCCTACGACTCGAGCTTCGACAAGCGCTTGGTCAGCCTGGAAACCCTTCTCGCAAACTCTGACGTCGTGAGCCTCCACGTCCCACTTCTACCTGGAACCCGTCAGCTTATCGGTGGCGCGGAACTGGAGAAGATGAAGGACGGCGCCATCCTGATCAACACCAGCCGTGGCGGTGTCATGGACGAGACAGCGGTCGCCGCTGCTCTCCAATCGGGAAAACTTGGAGGTGCGGGCGTGGACGTTCTGGACGCTGAGAACATCGACATGATCCACCCGTTCAAACATAACACATTCCCTGTTTCCGACCTTCCAAACCTGATCGTCACGCCGCACGTAGCAGGGCAGACAAACGAGTCGCTCCTGCGTGTAGGGATAAGTGCTGTCGAAGCCATCGCTGCGGTACTCCGAGGCGAAGCTCCTCAACACCCAGTGAACAAGCCAGTCGCCAAATCATTCCATTAAATCACCCGCTCACTATCATCAGAGGTCACCATGTTTATCAATGCATCAGATGAAAACATCGCAGTGAGCGATAACTGGGAACGCGCTCCCCTCAATCTGATTGAAGACATTTCGCACTACCCTGTTGCTCTGATCGGCGACGTTCTTCAACGCTTGGGAATGATGGCGTCGGCCATCCACCATGTCGCCGGCAAGCCATCCTTTTTCGGGACTGTGCTACCGATTCTTACCTGGGAGGGGGATAACCTCGCGATCCATCGCGCACTGGATGATGCTCAGCCGGGAGATGTTCTGGTCATCAATGCCAACGGTGAAACCAACCGCGCTGTTTTTGGTGATCTGCTTGGCGAAGTTTGCCTGGCACGCAAGGTGGCGGCAGTCGTCATCGACGGCGCAGTCCGGGACGTCCAGGAACTCGACACCATGGGTCTGCCCGTATACGCGCGGGCGGTGAATCCAGCGGGCCCATCCAAATACGGCCCAGGTCAGGTGGGTGCGCCGGTCGCTTGCGGAAATGTCGTATGCAATGCCGGCGATGCCATCGTGGGAGATCGCGACGGCATCATTGTGATCAGCCGGCACGTCCTGCCAACCTTGGCGGAAAAGCTGAAAATCCAGGACGGCATCGAGAGCTCGTTTCGGGAGCGTGTGAGAGCGACCATCCGCTAACGAGCAGTCCAAAGCGAAGCCATTAATGGCTTCGCTTGTGACAACACTTTCGAGAGGTCGCCAGCTCGAATTTTGGGAGGCCCGCCCCCCCGCCTCACCGCAAACCGCCCTAAAACACAACAATATGGGAGTTTGACCATGCGTAAGCGCTACGTAGTTTATGGTCTGCTATTCTCGCTGACCGCGATCAACTACATCGACCGGATGGCTCTCGCCATCGCGTCTCACCAAATCACCGCAGAATTCGACATCAGCCCCTTTATGCTGGGTTTGCTGCTCTCATCGTTCCTGTGGCTTTACCTGTTTGCCCTCATCCCAATGGGCATGCTGGTCGACCGTTTCGGAACACGTTTGGTAAATGCATGGGGCATCGGCGTCTGGTCAGTCGCAACCTTACTGTCCGCAGCATCGGGGGGCTTTTTGTCGATGCTGATTACGCGTTTGTTGATGGGCGTCGGGGAGTCGACTTCCTACCCCGCAGGCGGACGGGTTCTCAGAGAGTGGGTGCCTGCGCGCGAGCGCGGCATGGCAACGTCACTGTTTCACGCAGGTAGCTTGATTGGCCCCGCCATAGCGGCACTGGGCTTGAGCATCATCGTCAACAGCTATGGATGGCGGTGGTCGTTCGTCCTGGCTGCAGCGATAGGCTTTGTCTGGCTCACTGCCTGGCTAGTCTGGTTCAGACAACCTGAGAGGGCTTCATGGTTATCGGAGGAAGAGCGATCCCTTATCCTCAGCACTCGTGATACCGCCACAGTCGCCCAGATCCCTGACGTACCGAGACTGGGTCTAAAAGCTCTGCTTCGTTCCAAAACATTGTGGGCCATCACGTTTACACACGGCTGCGCCGTTTACACGACCTACCTCTTCCTCACCTGGCTACCGAGCTACCTGCAGGCAGAGAAAGGCCTGACACTGTTAAAGAGCGGCCTCTACACGGCCATTCCTTATCTGGGTGCAGCCTTGCTGGGAATAGTCATCGGTACGCTCGGTGACCGGATCATGGCGGGAAAATCGTTGGGGGATGGACAACGCAGGGTCGTCGTTGCGGCTTGCCTGCTGATGTCCACGCTGATTTTTTTCGTGCCCTTCCTCGACGACATTCGCCTCATTCTTGCAGTCTTTACCCTGTCACTCACGGGCTGTACTGCTGCCGTAGCGGCCAATCTTTCGCTGATCAACGACCTTATTCCCTCGAAAGAAGACTCGGGAACAGCGATTGCTGTGATCAGTACCGGCGGCAATTTTTTCGGCATCTGCGCACCTATCGTCACTGGGTACGTGATCTCCATGACCAACCAATATCAATACGGATTTGTCATCGCTGGAGTTCTACTTGCGGTAGGCGCACTGGTATCGATGTTTCTTACCCGCAAGCCCATTGGCCAGGCGCAGGAGGTTCAAGATGTTCGAGTTGCCCACAGTACTCCACAGTGAAGTATTCGCAAGGTACCCACTCTCTCTTCAGAACGGGAGCGAGCATTCAAGCTGGAGCAAAGCGCAGCCGGGGAAGCACGTCTATAAGAGCTTCCTGGAAGGCCCATCCTTCGATAAAGCAGGCGTGCTTTGGTGCGTGGACATCGTCAACGGACGTCTGCTAAACGTTGATCGCACAGGGGGCTTCTCAGTGGCGGTTGAGTACGACGGCTGGCCAAACGGGCTCAAAATTCGGGAAGACGGTCTTGTCTTCATCGCTGATTACAAGCACGGGATCATGACCCACGAGCCGGGCTCTGGAAAGGTAGTGCCACTGCTTGAGCGTGCAGGCGTAGAGCGCTTCAAGGGCATCAACGACCTCTTCTTCGCGCGCAACGGAGACTTGTACTTCACCGATCAAGGGCTCACCGGATTGCAGGATCCGTCCGGGCGCGTATTTCGCCTGAAGCCAGGCGGGCGAATTGATTGCATCCTTGACGCAGTGCCGAGTCCTAATGGGCTTGTCATGAATCTGGACGAGGACGCGCTACTTTTGGCGGTCACCCGGGCGAATGCGGTCTGGCGCGTGCCACTGACAGAATATGGCGCTGCCAAGGTGGGGACGTTCATCCAACTGTCAGGAGGCGTAGGGCCTGACGGGTTGGCGCTTGATGCGCAGGGAGGTTTGTGGATCGCTCACGCCGGCCTCGGATCAGTCTGGGGGTTCAACGCTATCGGCGAGCCGCAGACACGGATCAAAGCTCAAGGTGGCTTGCTTACCACCAACCTGGCTTTCGCCTGCGACACAGGCAATGAGCTCTACCTGGTTGAGTCGGCCTCTGCCACGATACAGCGGGTGAGAAGCCCTGTAGCGGGGAAAGCAATGCAGTCGCACCGAATCTCCTCTGCCCACCGAGAGAAGTACTTAACCTGAGGTAATGCCGATGATGGGTTCGGTTTTCCAGGCACTGATCCCTGTAGTCACACTGATCGTACTGGGCTTTCTGATCGTTCGTCTCGGATGGCTCCGCGCAGAAGGGATGAGGGACATCTCGAACGTCGCGTTTCTGGTGTTAGCTCCGGCGTTGCTGTTCCGTAGCATGGCCACCGTACATCTCTCACAAATTGATTTCACGCCCGTAGCGGTCTACTTCTGCGCCATATGGGTGGTGTTTGCCATGGTGATGGTAAAGCATGGATTCAACAAGCGAGCCGCAGTCCTAGCCTTGTCTACAACGTTTTCAAACACCCTGATGATCGGCGTGCCCCTGGTGAGCATGGCCTACGGCCAAGAAGGTCTTGTCACCCTTTTCGCGCTGATGTCGGTGCACTCTCTCATCATGCTGACAATGGTCACCAGTATCGTAGAGTTCGCGGACGCTCGGGAGGCCAACTCCGGTTCGGCTTCTCCGGGAGAAGGTTTGCGGATTGCCAGGTTAGGCGTGACTCTTCTGAAGGCAACGAAAGCGACGCTACTTCACCCCGTTCCCCTGCCCATATTGCTCGGGCTGCTCTACTCAACTACAGGGCTGGCTCTCCCCTCCATTCTGGATCAGACACTCCAGCTGATCGGCAGCGCCTTCTCCCCCATCGCCTTGATGCTCGTAGGGGCGACGCTTGCGATTAATAGAGACCTCGGACATATCAGAACAGGTCTGTTGCTGGCTCTGACCAAAAACTGCATTCACCCTCTGGTAATGTTCGCGCTAGGCATGGTCGTGGGTTTAAAAGGCGTCGGCTTCAAAGTGATGATTTTGTCCGCTGCCTTACCCATCGGGGCCAATGTCTATCTCTACGCCACGCGCTACAAAGTCGCGGAGCAAGAGGTGACGGCCAGTATTGCGGCTTCGACGGTGCTTGCACTGGCCACATTGAGTGTCGTCATGTTGGGATTGCACATTTAGGACGATGACAGAAGAGGGGATTCTCCGAAAACTCCCGGAAGCGTCAGTTTATGTCCGTGACTGGCAGAAACCCGATTTTCAAGTTTCCTTTGCACGCAATCCCCTTCATGCCGGACAGCCAAGCCTCAGGTAACTGCAAGGGCACTGGGTTCCACACATATCCTGCTGCGCCACCCGACTGTCCGCTATGGGTCCTTTGCTGACCTCCTCGACCGACCGCTATGGGTCGGTAGCTGCCGCGAGTGGGTAAGACCCCGCTCAGGTATCAGCTGCGGACGGCGCACATCACCAAACTGACCACGCCCTCTGCACCACTGCGAGATCGAGTAAGAGCACTCCTCATGCCAGCTCATCCGAAGCGCTGCGCCGCTGCCCAGCCCAGAAACTCGGAGCGGCTAGATTACTCCCATTGGATGAACCGAGGACTTCAGGCTGCTACGCTCACAGGATGGATAATTTGTCATGGGCATGGCAATCAAATACCAAAGATAGCAGTGAATATTGGATGAAATGGATCAGAGCGTTCTCAATAGCGTCATCTGCGGTGGCGCTGGGCTATCTGATCTTGGTATCGATTGCCAGCCTGAAGCAGGGCTATGCCTGGGCGGAAATGGACTGGGATCAAAAAGGCCACACCACATTCGCAGACTTTCTGGCTGCAAGCGATATCGGAATGCGAGAAACTGATATAGACGGTATGCACTGCACGGAATTTTTTGCGTATAAGGACGGCCTTGCGATAAAAACTGTTTGTCCATAGCGACCCGTGGCGCGGCTAACGACAGGCAGCCATCGGCCAGAAGCGGACGCTGGACAGTCCACCGCGGGATGAGTAGCGTGCACTCGAAACATCGTCTAATTAGAGTTGGCTCATGGTTTCTATCGTTGTTCAAGAAGAGGTTCGAGACCGGCTACGTCGTGCTGAGAACGAGCATGACGTGAAAGTTCTTTTAGCTATTGAGTCTGGCAGTCGTGCCTGGGGATTTGCCTCTCCCAACAGCGACTACGACGCACGCTTCATCTACGTAAATAAACCCGAGTGGTATCTCTCTGTCGGCCTCGAGGAGCAACGCGACGTCATCGAGTATCCGATCATTGACGACATGGATATCAATGGCTGGGATCTACGTAAGGCACTCAGGCTATTTTGGAAGTCCAATCCCGGCTTTGTGGAGTGGATACAGTCGACCATCATTTACGAGCATGCTGGCTGTTTCCACGAGCGGGCAAAGGAGTTATTGCCGCAGGTGTATTCGGTGGAGAGTGGTATCTATCACTATCGCAGCATGGCCAAAACCAACTATAGGGGATATTTGCAGGCCCCTCAGGTACCGCTGAAAAAATACTTCTACGTTCTGCGCCCGCTGTTATCGGTGCGGTGGCTTGAGCAGTTTGGTACACCTGCCCCCATAGAGTTTGAGAAGCTGCGCGGTGTCATCGAGCGAGAGTCCGGGCTCCAGCAGGCCATTGATGAATTGCTTGCGATCAAGCGCGCGTCTCCGGAGATGGGGTTATCACCTCAGATCACTCCCATTCAACAATTCATTGAGCGTGAACTGAATCGACTTGAGTCCATTAAGCCGATACGCACCGAGCGCAAAGACGTTGAGCCATTACTTTCGGAACTGTTTCGAACTGTACTCAAAGAAACTTGGGGATGAGGTGCCCAATGGAATAAAGCGTTTGAAAGGCCGATGACGGATCGTCAAAGCAATGCGCACGCGTTCACTTTGACCGTCCGCTTTGGGTCGAAAGCAGTCAGACTGCACGCGAGTTGCCGTGTATTGACTAGATCAAAGTGGCATCCCCATCTCAAAAGCACGCGTCTCGAACCCCATCTCTTCATACAACCGAACAGCAGGGGCATTGAAAGTCCACACGGCTAATCTGATGTCTTTGGCACCTTGTTGAATTCCCCACTCCTGAACCAAATTCACCAGCTTTCGACCGATACCGTTGCCCCAAAAGCGCTCTGCCACACATACCGACCCAATTCGAACGAACTTAATCGGCTGCATGAGTGGACCACTGCCTGACGACAGGCTGGCAGTGATAAACCCCGCAGCTACCCCATCGACATGACCAATGAAGACCATCTGCCCCGGTTCCTCGAAGAAACTCATCCAGTGCGAAGCATCCCGAGAAAAATCCTGGGTGGCAGCGGTGTAGATATCTGGCCGTACCGCGTGGTGAATCGTGTTGAGCAACTGGCCCAACTCACAGATGGCAGGCACATCACTGATGTTTGCCTGGCGGCAATTGATCGACGTGCCCATTTTTCATGACGCTTCTGTTTGCGGTAACGCAATACCTCCGCTGTCACACAGAGGATCTGGCCCTGCCCTTTTCTCGACATCACATCCCTACGTTTACCGCAACCCCGCACTGCCCGGAGATTTCTCAGTCTGATTGGCGCTTCAATTGCTTGTAAGCGCGGCACCGAACAGAAAGGGAGATACACCATGCAAGAATGGATCACGAATGAACACGTAGACGCAAATACTCTGCAAGCAATCAAAAGTGGTGTGATCGATACAGGCCGTGAGTTGGCTCGAACGTATGGGGGCTACGCTCAACCTATTGCCTGTGCCCTTATCGAGCACTCGTCCTTGATCGGAGGCGTCACAGGTCGCACGGAGTTCAATCGTCTGTTCATAGACTTTCTATGGATCGCCCCCCAGTGGCGCCTCCGTGGTTTAGCAGCCGAAGCATTGCACAAGATAGAGGCACTCGCCGCACAACGAGGTTGCATAGACGCCATCATTGAAACCCTGGATGACGGCATCGCTCAGTGGTATCAACGAACGGGCTATTTGCCTATCGCGCAACTGCCTGGTTACTGCGGCCCTTGGAGCCGACATACATTGCTGAAATCACTCACTTCCCCGAAATCGTCGGTATAGAAGATCAATCAACATGACTGGCAATCTAAGTACCTTCTTAGAGCAACAACGCTGGTTGAGAGAGCATCTTGCGGACGATCCAGCGCGGATGCGAATTCTCAAGCATGTTCGCGCACTGAACGCCCCGGACTGCTGGGTGGCAGCAGGTTTCATACGAAGTCTGGTGTGGGACAAACGTCACCAGCGAGCCCATTCCCCACTGCCAGACGACATTGATGTCATCTGGTTCAAATCCTAATGCCCGCAAGCAATGAGCGGCAATGCGGTGCGCATCATCTGACACCTCCACAGTGCCACTAAATTGTCGGCTCAAGCCATGATGATCGCCATCACGCTGCCGGCTTCAGAATGACCTTCGTCCATCCCTCATCCCGCGCATCAAAATGCTTGTAAGCATCAGGCCCTTCAGCCAGTTTCAGGCTGTGGGAAATGATCTGCGAAGGTTTGGCGCGGTCGTGGTGAATCAGCTCCGCGAGCCGACGATTATAGGCCTTCACATTAGCTTGCCCGGTGCGAATCTGCTGACCCTTGAACCAGAACGCACCGAAGTCGAACGCCATCTTCCCTTCTTTGGCGAGTTCATTCTGTGCACCTGGATCCTGAGGCACGAACACCCCGACGACGCCAATACCACCAGTGGCCTTGGTCGAAGCCACCAAGTTGTTCATGGTCAGATGATTGGCTTCATGACCATGTTTGTCACAGCATTGATACCCAACACATTCACAGCCCCGGTCAGTACCTTTGCCGTGAGTCAGGTTGAGAATCTGGTCGACCGCGTCCTTTTCCAACGAGTTGATCGGCGTGGCACCCATCTGCGCCGCCAGCTTCAATCGATCCGGATGACTGTCAACTACGAACACCTGCGAAGCGCCTTTGATCATCGCGGCATGTGCAGCCATGAGTCCCACCGGCCCCGCGCCGTAGATAGCAATGCTTTCGCCCGGCATCAGGCCGGCCAGCTCCGTTGCATGCCAACCGGTAGGAAAAATGTCCGACAGCATCACGTAGTCGTTTTCTTTTTCCTGCGCATCTTCTGGCAGAACCAGACAGTTGAAGTCGGCATAGGGCACCCGGAGCAGCTCAGCCTGGCCGCCCTGATAAGAGCCCATGTCGGCAAAACCATAAGCAGCACCGGCAGTGCCGGGATTGGCCGTGAGGCAAAAGCCGGTCAATCCTTTTTCGCAGTTCTCGCAGAATCCGCAGCCGATGTTAAAAGGCAGGCAGACACGATCACCCACCTTGACGCGATCTACTCCGACCCCGACCTCAACGACTTCTCCGAGATTCTCGTGACCAAAGACTCGACCGGTTTCCATGGAGGTGCGGCCCTCGTACATATGCAGGTCGGAGCCGCAGATATTGGTGGTGGTAATGCGCACTACTGCGTCGGTAGGCTTTTCGATCTTAGCGTCGGGGACGTTTTGCACGCTGACGTCGCGTGGCCCGTTGTACACGATGGCTTTCATTGTATTCTCCCGTTCAAACTGAGTTGGATTCGTCTGCTACGAGATATTTGACTGGTCGGTGCCTCCCTTCGATCAAAGATCCAGTGACTACCGGACCGACGGCGATCCGGGCCACCGGCGATCACAAGCACTGAATCTACAGCGCCACGTTAAGTCAGAGCCTTTCATTTATAAGATATTTAAAATGTGCGATGGACCCACCCAAGGCCCATACGACTCTCTGGGCCAGCGCGAGGATACGATGTCCGCTTTGGGTCGAAAGCTGTCCGTGAGGAGGAGCCTATGGTTCTGGTGTGTTTGGTCTTTTATCGCGTTGCTTGAGGCCGATCGCGGCCCGGCAGTTTCGGGCTTCGGTGCTTTCCGTGCGTGTCCAAGCGCCTGAAGCAACACGGTTTGCGTGATGGGTACCTGGAGCTGGAGATTACCCAGTCGTTTCTGTGGTACCTCTTAGAAGCCCTCCAGAACGATCTTGCCTTTCGCCTTGCCGCTTTCCAGCAGAGCATGGGCACGACGAAGATTTTCTGCGCTGAGGCGTCCGTAGTTATCGCCAAGAGTGGTGCGCAAGAGACCCGAATCGACGTGCCGCGCAATTTCGTTGAGGATGTTGTGCTGCTCCTGCATGTCCTCGGTTTCGTAAAGCGAGCGGGTATACATCAGCTCCCAGTGCAGCGACAGGCTCTTACGCTTCAGCGGCACAGCGTCAAGCGTGGCCGGATCATCGATCAGGCCCAGCCTGCCCTGAGGCTTCAGTGATTCGATGATTTGCTCGTAGTGCCGATCAGTCTGGGTCAGGCTTGCGACATAGCTGACTTGTGCAATGCCAATGCGCTTGAGCTCTTCGCTGAGTGGCTTGGTATGGTCGATGACGTGATGCGCACCCAGCTCGGTGACCCAGGCCTGGGTTTCCGGGCGCGAAGCCGTGCCGATGATTGTTAGTCCGGTCAGTTGACGCGCCAACTGAGTCAGGATCGAACCCACCCCGCCCGCAGCGCCGACGATGAGCAGCGTTTCGCCCCGGTCGGTGGTATCACGTGCAACACCGAGGCGATCGAAGAGTAACTCCCAGGCGGTCAGGGAAGTCAGTGGCAATGCCGCAGCCTGGCTGAAATCCAGCGATTGGGGCATTGAACCGACGATACGCTCGTCCACCAGTTGCAGCTCACTGTTGCTTCCCGGGCGGATCAACGATCCGGCGTACCAGACCCTGTCACCAGGCTTGAACAGCGTCACGTCGCTGCCGACCGACTTGACCACGCCGGTAGCGTCCCATCCGAGGATACGGGGCTGGCTTTCGTCTTCGTGCGGTACGTAGCCCTGTCGCACCTTGGTATCGACAGGATTGACCGATACGGCCTTTACCTCTACGAGCAGGTCGCGCGGCTTCGGCACTGGCTCGGGTATATCGATCTCCACCAAGGCGTCGGGATGTTCGATAGGCAGGCATTTGAAGTGTGCAATGGCTTTCATTCGAAGAACCTCAGGAGATGCGATACATTTTCGTGATAGTGAGCTTTTCAGCAGCACGCTCGATGAAAGGGAGCGCGGCCTGAAAATGCGGTGTCGCTTCGTGAGCAGTCAGCGCCGCTTCAGTGCGCCACTGTTCGATCATGTGGAAAGTGCGAGCCTGCTCGGCATCACGATGGAAGTCGTACTGGATGCAATCCGCTTCGGCTCGGCTCGGGCCTTGCAGGCGCTGCAGCGTCTCCTCGAGTTCGGCTTCAAACCCGGCCTTGGCGATCAAAGTGGCAATCAGTGTCAGAGGGGTGGTCATCAAACCTCCTGCTTGTAAGCGTTAAATAAAGAGAGAGCGCATTGGCTGGCACGGGTGTATCGAAGATATCCATGGCGTCGGCCGTGCAGCCAACAATTTGAATCTGCGGTGCTGCGAGATGGCGGCCTGGTCGAGATCCAGGTTATCGGCACGACACACATGAACTCGTCGAAGGGGAAGACTGAGTCACTGTCTTCCGGGCCCGGTGCACACGATCCTGTGTCGGCGTGACTAAGCCTTTCGCTCAATGACGACTTTGCCAATGGCACGACCTGACTCTAGGCGATCATGTGCCGCACTGACACCCGCAGCAGTGAAATCATGGCGCTCATCGATCAGTGGCTTGACCAAGCCGCGATCAACCAGGGCAGCCAGTCTTTGCAGGATCTCGCCATGGTGCTTGCGGTCTTGGTTATGAATGATCGAAACAGCCATGAATACCAGGTCGAGTCTCAATGCCTTGAAGTGCATTTCGGTCAGATCGTAGGTGTCGTAACCGATGATCGAGACGACGTGGCCCTTGAGCTTCGCGGCTTTCAGCGAGTTCTGTAAGACCTCGCCGCCCAGGGTATCGAAGACCGTATCGAATCCCTTTCCTTCAGTGATTCGCTGACTGTATTCCTCAGGCGTCTCGCTGTTATAAATAATAATTTCATCGGCGCCCAACCGACGGGCAATTTCCGCTTTTTCCGGTGTGGAAACCGTCGTCGATACCCTGGCTCCCAGCACCTTGGCCAATTGAATGCCTATATGCCCGACACCGCCGGTGCCACCATGTACAAGGACATTGTCATTGGGTTTGATCGAAGCACGGTCGATCAGCGCCTCCCATGCAGTAATCGCCACGAGCGGCAAGCTTGCTGCTTCGCCAAAAGAGAGCGACTTGGGTTTTAGCGCCAGCATCTGGGCATCGACCTCCATCTGATCTGCCAGTGCACCGGGAATCCCTACGATGCCGCCGAAACAGCCATAGACTTCATCGCCTGGGTTGAAGCGCGTCACACCAGTACCGACGGAGCTGACTACCCCTGAAACATCAATGTGGAGAGTGGCCGGGAAAGTCAGACCAGCCGTTCCTTCGCTGCCACGACGAATTTTCGTGTCCACTGGATTCACGCTTGTCGCCTGCACATCAACAATCACATGACCTGCGCGCGCGCGGGGATTGTCCGTCTGAATTTCGACAAAAAGGTCTGAGCTACCATGCTGATTTATCACAATGGCTTTCAAAGGTTTAACTCCGAGGAACTATAGGCCACAAAATTATCATCAATAAAATTGGATAAGTACGTTAGAGTTGTTGAATCTTTCGGTCCTGTTGGTTGGTAATAAGTGCTGGATTCCATCGATGAATTGCGTTTGTTTGTTGCCGTTTTTGAGGAGGGATCCATCCGTGCGGCTTCTGAACGACTGGGGATGACAGCTGCGGGCGGCAGCAAACGTCTTCTGGCCCTTGAAGACAGCGTGGGCCGGAGACTTTTTAACCGAACCACCCGCAAACTCAGCCCCACTTCTGACGGTGAGAAGCTTTATCAGCATGCCCTGAGCATCCTCGAAAGCGTCGAGAAGGCCGAGGGAGGATTTTTCCAGAAGACCGAGATTACCGGTCATCTGCGCATAACCGCTTCCGCGACATTTGCCCAAGGTTATTTATCGAGCGTCGTAAGCAGTTATCTCAAACGCTACCCTGGCGTCATCGTCGATCTCCATCCAACGGATCAACTGGTTGATCTGGCCGCCCATGGGACCGATCTTGCGATTCGGCACGGCGTGATGGCCGATTCGTCCCTGATCGCGCAAAGAATAGCTGCCTCTCGACGTCTGATATGCGCCGCCCCCCAGTATTGGGAAAAACAGGGCATGCCTATCTCTCCAAAAGAACTGGTCATGCTGGACGGGCTCATCGTTGGTAAGGATTCCAGCTGGGCCATGTCCCGGGGAGGCGTCAAAAAAACCTGCAAAATACGCAAACGGTTTTCATCCAGTCTGGGGGAAGTGGTTCGCCAGATGGCGATAGATGGACATGGAGTAGCGCTGCTCATGGACTGGCATGTACGAGATGATCTTGATTCAGGCGCGCTGGTGGAGGCATTGTCCGATTGGGCCATTGAGCCGCCGGTGGGAATGTATGCGGTCTACCCTTCAAGAGAAAACATTGCTCCGACTGTGCTGAGCTTTGTTGCTCATCTCAAAGAGTGGGTCGCGGCCCACCCCGTTTAAAGAAAGCGACAGTGCCGCCACGATAAATCCTGCTGGATGGAGTAAGAAGACCAGATGGACCCTCGCCCTCACTGCTCTCATTACGCTCGTCGGTATATGCCTAGCACTCATCGCTAGCAAAAAAACACCCTACCTCGATGGCACCTCTTTCGCACTGGGCCAAGGTCGCTCATTACGCTGCAACGCCATTGTTTGGCATGCGGAAACGTGGTTCCTCCCGTTGGACACACTGCTCTCGCCACGTCCTCGATCGGCGTATGGATCATCGAGATAGCGATGAATACACCCAGCCGAAATCGCGCAACCAAATCTATTCAAGGACATGCAATTGCCAGTCGCGCGCGCAGCGCTCGCTCAGTCGAATTGCGTACCTTTTTGAATCAGTTCAACCTTATATCCATTGGGGTCCTCAATGAACGCGATGACCGCACGCCCATGTTTCATAACACCTGCTGGTCGCGGAACGCGATATCCCATGATCGCAGCACGGATGCATAATGCGTCTGCATCCTCAACCTCAATGGCGACATGCCCGTAAGCATCACCAAGCTCATAGCTGCTTTGTTCCCAGTTATGCGTCAGCTCCAGAGCAACCGTCTCGGTCTCCGGACCATAACCAAGGAAAGCCAGTGTGAACTTACCCTCTGGGTAGTCTTTGCGTCTCAAGAGGCTCATGCCAAGCAGCCTCGTGTAGAAGTGAATGGATTTGTCCAGGTTCACTACACGCAACATGGTATGCAGTATGCGCATTTACTTCTCCGCGGCAGCGTCGGCCCATTGCATAGCCAACATCTCTAAAAAGTCTTTCACCGTAAGCCCGATTTCAGCTCTGGTGCTCAGCCAAAAGCCAGTCTGTTTAAGGCTGGATGCGTTTGACGGGACAATGTTAAGCTGCCAAACCAATCACTAAAAGTGATCAGAAGTGAGCCAGACCATCATAAAAGGAGATTCTCTTGAAACTTTCGCAGCTCGGCTTTTTTTGCGCTGTCGTCGACCACGGCACGATAGCCGCCGCAGCCGCATCGCTGCATTGTGTGCCGTCGAACATCACGGCCAGACTGCGAGAGCTCGAAATTCAACTCGGCGTCGTTTTGTTCAATCGCGAAAATAACCGATTGCTGGTCACTCCCGAGGGCAGGTTGGTATACCGAAAAGCCAAACAGCTCATTGACCTGGCAGCTGAAACGCGCTCGTTGTTCTCAAACGATTCCATGCAGGGAGTGCTTCGCGTCGGAGCGCTAGATGTAGCACTGGCCAATCATCTACCAGAGCGCCTCGTACGCTATCGCCTTGAGGCGCCGGGGGTAGAACTTCACATTCGCCCGGAGCACTCGCTATTCCTTGAGCGACTTTTGATGGATGGCGAGCTTGATTTGATTCTTACTGACGGCCCGATCCAGCACCCTTTGCTGGATAGCCGACTAGCGTTTCGTGAGCGCTTGATCAGAGTAGTGCCCAAAGCTCTTTCCTCGCCCACTCCCCAAGACTTGTCGGGGCTCGAACTATATGTATTCGGTCGCACGTGTCACTACAGACAACAGGTCGATAACTGGTTGGAAAGCAGCGGTATCCAGCCTCGGGCTATTCTGGAAATCGAATCGTATCCGAGTATCTTCGCCTGTATCGCCCAAGGGATAGGTTTCGCCTGCATACCAGAGAGTTACGTGGATCGTTTTGCCAGTCAGGCGCACACGTTTCAGGCTGACCAAGTGCCCAGTCTGGATTCAAGCGATATCTATTTCGTCTGGAGAAAGAACCAGCAATCACCCCTGATCAGAAACTTCATCGAGGTCATCGACAGTCAGGGTGTTTAATTGCAACCACGTCTAAACGATTCGAACTCGTCAAACCCCGACGGCGTCTTTTAGCGGGGATGGTGGTAATCCCCAACGAAATAGGGCTGGGCCGTCTATTCCTCCGGCCATCTACCCCGTTTTGTGAACAACCAATAGATGATCCCCAAGACCAGCGTTGCAAACCCCAATGCAGCAATAGTGGCGGCGGGCGTTGAAGCGGAATCAAGAATCACGAATTTGCGACTCAGGGCCAGGAGCGAGATAAGAATCACTGTTCGCAGCTGCACGATGCTGCCGTGCCTGAACGCCGGACGAATGATGGAGTGCTTGAACTCCAAGGCGATCAACACAGTGAAGATCGAACCGAACAGTAACTGGAAATCGCCGTGATCCAAGGGATCAATCGCGCCGCCTACCACCAGCGGCAGCACTCGTCTATAGAGCTGGATCAAAGCAATGACGATGACGCACGAGATCATCACGCCAAGCGCCAGCACGATGATCTGCTCGAATCGCTCATAGGCGTTCATCAGTGACCACTGGACACGAAGGCTTTTCAACGTCGATCTCGGAGGCAGTGGCGCTGAGGGGTCCGGATTCTTCATTAGGTTTTTGCTCCAGCACGTGTGGTTTCAGCCGTCGGCATGGCTCGCCTGTAGCCGCTGATCCAGCGCGCCAGATAGTTGAGTGAAGCAGAGTTTCGGGGGTACGGCCGAATCATTCCCAGTGCTCTCGATGCGTTACCCGCATCGGAGTCTGCCCGACCGCCTCGGCAACAGTGAACCCAGGCTGTTGACGTGAGCTGGTCTGGGTTCTAGTTGCTGATAATGGAGATCTTATCGTTGCGCTCGATGATTGCGAGCGTGATCTGTTCAAACCGCTCAATCCCCTGCCCCAGTATTGCCGCCAGCGATCGCGGCTGGTTCATCGACGCGTATCAATCATCGTCACAACCAGCATGGCGATTCATTGCAAACCCGCCTACGCTTGTTGGATGACCCCACGCCTTTACTCAGTTGAGGCAAAGGTTGGGGCAATCAGATTCCCTTCTGACTGTCCGTTCGCCGTGATCTGGACCTGCCCGCGTGCATCGCCAGCCACTGGCCCCTTAAGACGTCCCGCCCGACCAACATTTACCGCACAACGGGTAAACGTTTTACGCACTCCTCCACCTGTCGTTCTCAAGCGACCGATGCCGCAGCACCTCTGGAAATGAGACCGCTGTTCACGTTCTCCATTGAGGAAAATCAGTATGTATCGGCCGAGCACCATTACTTATCAGCAGCATCGAGGGTTCAGCCGGACCTTCACTCAGGGTCATTTGAGCCTTGGATTGTTTTTCCCTTTGGAGGCTTTCGATGGGGACATGCCCAGCATGCTCAACCAGGTCGCTTTGGCCAAACGAGCGGAGGCGTTGGGTTTCTGCGCACTCTGGTTTCGTGATGTGCCTCTTCGGGATCCCGGTTTCGGCGATGTTGGCCAACTGTTCGACCCTTGGGTTTATCTAGGCTACATGGCCGCGCATACGTCTGAGATTGCGCTTGGCACTGCGTCCATTGCCATACCGTTGCGCCATCCGCTGCATACTGCCAAGGCATCTGCCAGCGTCGATCAACTGAGCGCAGGTCGCTTGATTCTGGGGGTGGCTTCCGGCGATCGTCCGGTGGAGTTTTTAGCTTTCGGCGTCGATCCCGAAAGGCGTGGAGAGCTCTTTCGGGAGCACTACGAGGTTATTAGGAAAGCCCACAGCACCAGCTTCGAACCCATCCGCTGGAGCGGTGGTGAGATGCAGGGCGCTGACTTGATTCCCAAACCCACAACCCAATCCATTCCAATGCTTGTGACTGGAAACAGTCGCCAGTCGCTGGACTGGATCGCGCGCGAAAGCCTCGGATGGATCAACTATCCACGCATACCGAACATGCAGCGGCTGATCGTTGAAGACTGGCGACGTGAGGTCATGAAGCAATGTGGCGCCGTCTATAAGCCCTTCGCTCAGTCGCTTTATATCGACCTCGACGAGACTCCATCCACGCCGCCCACCCGCATTCATTTAGGGTTCAAACTGGGACGCTACCATCTGCGGTTTTTGCTGGAGTCGCTTGAGGAGATCGGGGTGGACCACGTTATCCTGAATCTCAAATACGGAAAGCGCCCTGCTGAGGAAGTCATTGAGGAGCTGGGTACTCACATTGTTCCGGAATTCGCAGTACAGCGGCGTCCTGAAGTGGACTGATTCACACACCAGCGCTAGGCCAGGCATGCTGAACAGCGAGGACATAAGTGGTCAGTCCCGAAAAAACTTCAGGGCCACGCACCTCCTTAACGTGCATCAAGCACGCATCATCGTCTGCCGGGTTCGTCCAGGCATCCGAAGATCGCGTGCTTGATAGCACGACGTCATCAACAGTCCTGCTACCCAATGACGGTAGCGCGTTGAGCTAAGTCCCTGTCCCGGCGATAGACACGCGATCATCAGGCTGGTCCGGCGGACTCATGTTTGCTGAGGCGTTTGGCGCATCCAGCTTATTGAAGAGCACTACGTCACGGGCTTTGTCGTAACCCAGTTCAACGCTGTCGCCGGCCTGGAGCTTGCCAGCGAGCATTTCCTTCGCGAGCCGCGTTTCGAGGGTCTGGCGAATCTGACGCTTCAACTCTCGCGCGCCAAACTCGGGCTGATAACCAACATCCGCCAGATGATCAATGAGGGTGTCAGCCACTTTCACCGTGATGTTCTGGGCAGCCGCGGTTCTAATGACCCGATCAAGCTGAATGCCCACAATCGATCGGATGTTGTCCCGAGTAAGGGCATGGAACACGATGATGTCGTCGATACGGTTCAGGAATTCGGGACGGAAATGCCCTTTCAAGACGCCCATCAATTCATCACGTAACGCTTTATCCGTAAGGCGTTCATTTTCTGGTCGCCCAAGATTCTGCATGATGACGGGAGAGCCCAGATTGCTGGTGGCGATGATGATCGTATTGCTGAAGTCCACAACTCGTCCCTTGCCGTCCGTGAGACGACCATCATCGAACACCTGCAGCAATACGTTGCTCACATCGGGATGCGCCTTCTCAATCTCGTCGAGCAAAATCACGCTGTAGGGCTTGCGGCGGACGCGCTCTGTCAACTGACCGCCTTCGTCGTATCCGACATAACCGGGTGGCGCACCGATCAACCGGGCAACCGCATGACGCTCCATGTACTCCGACATATCGATGCGAATGATCGATTGCTCGTCTCCAAACACCGTCTCTGCCAACGCCTTGGCCAACTCGGTTTTGCCTACGCCGGTTGGACCAAGAAAGAGAAACGTGGCAATCGGTCTGTTGGCTTGTCCAAGGCCGGCGCGAGACAAACGAACCGCATCGCTGACCGCAAGCACAGCATCTTCCTGCCCGACCAGCCGATCACGCAAAGTGTCTTCCATATTCAGCAGCTTCTGACGCTCTTCCTGGGTGAGTTCGGTTACCGGAATACCGGTCAGACGGGACAGTACTTCGGCAATCGACTCAAGGGTCACCTCGAGGGTTTCGGAACCCGTTTTGCGCTCCCAGGCTTCTGTCTCCTCTCCCAATTGGGCTTGTTTTTGACCGATGCGCTCTTCGAAGCCTTTGGATTCATCGAAGCGTTTACGCGAGGATGAATAGTCCTGTTCGCGTTTGAGCTGGATGATTTCTGCTTCCAGCTCCTGAATGCCAGCGGGCCTTGAGGAGGCGCTGATGCGCACGCGGGCCGCAGCCTGGTCGATCAGGTCAATGGCCTTGTCCGGCAGAAAGCGCGAGGTAATGTAACGGTCCGACAGCTCCGCCGCTGCCACGAATGCTTCGTCGGCGAACGTCACCTGATGGTGCGCCTCAAGTTTATCGCGCAGCCCACGCAGGATAATGATGGTCTGTTCTACGGTAGGCTCGGATATCAGGACGGGCTGAAAACGTCTTTCGAGCGCCGCATCTTTTTCGATGTGCTTTTGATACTCATTGAGCGTCGTCGCACCGATCAGACTGAGCTCCCCGCGTGCCAATGCGGGTTTCAATACGTTGGCAATGTCCAGGCCGCCCTCTTCACCTCCCTGCCCCGCGCCAACGATCGTATGCAACTCGTCGATGAACAGAATCAGCTCCGAGGTCTTCGCAGCGACTTCATCGAGCAGTTGCTTGGCGCGCTCCTCAAATTCGCCCCGGTATTTGGAGCCCGCGACCATTGAGTTCAGATTGACTTCAACCAGCCGTCTGCCACGCAGAATTTCCGGGACATCGCCCTTGACTATGCGCTGGGCAAGCCCTTCGACGATGGCTGTCTTGCCGACGCCGGGTTCACCGATCAGGACCGGATTGTTCTTCCTGCGGCGGGCCAGCACCTCGATGGTGTTTTCGATTTCCTGCGCGCGGCCCAATACGGGATCCAGCTTGCCCTCACGAGCCAATGACGTCAGATCGCGACCGAACTTGTCGAGTGTCGGTGTTCCCGTGGGGGTATCGACTCTCCCGTCCTCAGCTCCCTTACCCACCACTTTGACCACCTTCTGCCGCAAAGCTTCAGGGGTCACGCCGTATTTTTTTAGCAGCGTTCCGGCAATGCTTTCGGGCACCGATGAAAGCCCGATCAACAGATGCTCGGGGCCAACATATGAGTGCCCTAAATCACGAGATGCCTGAAACGCAAAATTGAACACTTTTTTCAGGCGAGGCGAGATGCTCATCTGATCCACCGAAGCCTGCGCCTGCGCTGCGCCCCTTTGAGCGTGTTGATCGATGTAGCCTTTGATGTCGTCCGCAGAAAGCAACAATTCCTTGAGCAACGCTGTGCCTACGTCGGTATCGGCAAGCACATACAACAGATGCTCAGTATCGAGCTCGCTGCGGTTGAACTCATGGGCTTTCTCTCCAGCGCGTTGCAGGATTTCCAGCGTCTGGGAGCTGAATGCATCGGTTGCATCGACAGATTCGCGAGGCACATGCGCAGAGAGCCTGAAGTCATCACCCCTCTGATCCGCTGCTCCGCCCATGTTGTCGAAAAAGCGGGACACGCCACCGCCCAGCAAAGAGTCGAAGGGGTTCAACATACTTTGATGGCGTAAAAGTTGACGGTAGTCGTGGTCGCAAATGGACATTGTTCTGGCCTGACCATTTTGCGACACGGTCACTCGCGCGACAGCCGGTCTGGCGTTACAAATTTCACAGAGAGTAGCCATGATGAGTTGTCTCCAAAAATGGATAACACGGACTCATACAGATGGATCTACGTGCCCTGAACGATGCTCAGGAAACAGGGGCATGAGACCAGCAATACGTTGAGCTTGGTCGGGAAGACGATGACGTGGGAGGGAATGGCAGCTTTGAGAAACGATGCCACCCGATCAACATAGTCGCGATCTCATGACAGCGCGCCACGGCTACTTGATTACCGACGAACGACGTCTAGACATTTCGTGTGAATAAACAGCCTGTCGTTAGCTATCAACCCAGGCGCTAGCTAGCGATTGAGTCCACGCATTGAGGAAAGCTCAATCGCCTGACTCATCTCGGTGACCTCGGGAGGCCCGTCATAGCGAAGCCCGCCGATGTAGAACGCAGGCGTGCCGTTTACCCCGCTGCGTACGCCTCCATTAAAATCGGATTGTATTTTGGGCAGATAGATATCGGTTTGCATCGCAACAACGAGTTCATCGCTGGAAAGGCCGTGTCTCAGTGCGATGGCGCCATACAGCGGCACGCCCAATCGATCCTGATTTTCATACAACTCGTCGTGGGCCTCCCAGAAGAATCCTCGACTCCCGGCATATTCAGCGGTGACAGCTGCGCCCAGCGCGTGCGGGTGAGCAGTGGTCAGTGGAAAGTTGCGAAACACAAGCAACAGATCCTCGCCAAAATGCTGCTGCAGCTGCTTGACGACCCAGTACGCCAAACCGCAATAGGGGCATTCGTAGTCGCCATATTCCACCAGTGTGACCTTGGCATCCGCCCTTCCCTGGCGATGGTCGTTTGCAGTTACCGGGACTTTGAGAGTGGCCATGTGATCACCTACTGGTTTTTGGCGGGCGTGCTGTGGGGGGAATCTGCCAGAGCATCCAGCGCATCCAGAATGCCGTCCGCTCCAGGATTGATTGCCATCGGTGAAACGTAGCTCCAGGCGACCACCCCCTCCTTGTCAATCACGAACAACGCACGCTTACAAACTCCAAGGTGGGAATCGTACGCGCCATACTGTCGCGCCACCGCTCCTTTGGGCTCGAAATCGGCAAGCAGGCTGAAGTGAAACCCACGATCTTTGACGAAGGCCTGATGACACCAGGCGCTGTCGACGGAAATACCCAGCAGCGTCGCGCCGTACTCTCTGAAGGTGGGAAGCACCTGGTTGTACAAGGTCAGTTGGTCGCCACACACCGAGCTCCAGTCAGCGGGGTAGAACGCCAATATTACGGGACTTCCCTTTAGCTCGTGCAGGGACAGCCGCTGATCGGGCGTTGCGTACAGGGAGAAATCGGGGGCGACAGTGCCGGCTGGAAGTGGTCCTTGAAGCAGGCGGTCGGTCGTTTCTTTTGCATCATCCAATGCTGAAGTGTTCATTGCTTGAGCCCTGATAGGTGGGGTGGGTTCTGTACAGCCGGATACAACTCGCCCGGCGGAGTAATTCCATCCACCGTCAACGGGTTCAGAATGGCGAAGAGGCCTAGAGACAAGCCTGAGTGTCTTCGGCTGCGAGGGTATGGCCGCATTACGAGCACGAGGCGATCCGCCGTGCTTTCGCGGAATGGGGGTTGAGGCCAGGTTGGCAGCGCAACGGCTGATTTGATCTGACGCACCAATGACTATAGTCGCTGTAGGCACCTGCCCGCCGAAAAGAGACCCGCGGTAACGTCCAGACTCAGCCGCGTCCCTGAGGCTGCAAAAAGGCGGCAGGGACGGGTTGGAGCCTTGTCGGGCTTGCTTAGCCGGGCAGCTTAGCCGCAAGCACGTCAACCTTCTCGATTGACGGCGGTTCGGCAAACAGCTCGGCAGCCTTTGCCATAAGCGCGGCGGCGACCTTGCCCGAAAGATGAGCCTGTCGGCCTGCTTCATCCGGGAAGGCGTCAAAGATGCCAAAGGTGGAAGGTCCCAAGCGGATGGCGAACCAGGCCGTGGTGGCTGGCTCCTCCGCCACGATTGCAAGACCACTCATTAAAAAGCTCTCAACCTCTTTCTCTTTCCCGGGTTTTGCTTCGAGACGAACGAACAACGCTACGTTGACCATGACGTGTCTCCTCTTGTTATGACCAGGTCATCATGCGCCATGCTTTCCAGTAAGCCCAACGGGATATTTGCCGACTTGCCAGCAAGCTCCAGCGTCGCGGGGATGGAAGATAGCGTCGAGTCATTCCGCCGGCAGACCAAACGGCCAGAAGCAGACGCCGGACCGCATCGTCACCCGTCATTAGCTGCACCCAGCCCATTTACTCGGCAGCGGCGCCCTTTCCCTCAGCATCCGATGTTCAAGACGCAGACCAACCGAACGGCCGGTCAGCGATGAAACTCTGGATGGCCCAGGAACGCTTCGAGGGCGGCAAACGGCATCGGTCTGGCGAAGTGATAACCCTGAAAAATATCGCAGCGACTGCCTTTCAGGAATTCCATTTGAGACGCCGTTTCCACGCCTTCGGCGACCACAATGAGGCTGAGGTGGTGGGCCATGGAAATAATGCCCTGGGTGATCGCTGCATCGTGGTGATCGGTAACGATTTCCCGGATGAACGAACGGTCGATCTTGATCTTGTCGATCGGCAAGCGCTTGAGGTAGCTGAGGCTGGAAAAACCGGTTCCGAAGTCATCGAGTGCAATGCGCACCCCCAATGCCTTGAGCCGATGCAACGTCTCGATCGCCTGTTCAGCGTTATGCAACAGAAGCGATTCGGTGATCTCCAGCTCCAGTTGTTCACCTCGCAGACCGTGTTTCTCCAGCGTCGCCTGGACATACTGCACGAAATGGCCACGCTGAAAATGCATCGGTGAGATATTAACGGCCATCGAGATGCCCGTGATGCCCTGGTCGTCCAGCTGGCGCAACTGAGCGCAGGCCGTATCGAGCACCCAAAGGCTAAGCGGGATGATCTGACCACTGTCCTCGGCCACCGGCACAAACACCGCTGGGGGGATAAATCCCTTTTCCGGATGCTCCCAGCGCAGCAACGCTTCGATCCCGACCACACGCCCGGTACGTGCGTCGATCTGCGGTTGATAATGCAGCTGTAACGACCGAGTCTCGATAGCCTTTTGCAGGTCATTGCGCAGCCTGGCGTGCTCGCAAACACGCTGATTCAGGTCGCTGGTGTACCACTGAAAGTTGTTGCGCCCTTGTTGTTTGGCTTTGTACATGGCCATGTCAGCCTGTTGGATCAACTGCATCGGCTGCTCAAGGTGACCATCGCTCAGGGTGATACCGACACTTGCGCTCACGTGCAGGTCGATGCCCTGGATGCAGTAGGGTCTGGCAATGCTGGCCATCAATCGCTCAACCACTGGCACGACGTCTTCATCACGCAGCAGGTCCGGCAGCAGAACGATGAATTCGTCACCGCCCATGCGCACGATCGTGTCCGCGGGCCTAACCTGCTCGGCCATGCGTCGCGCTACCTCGATCAGCACCTGATCGCCAAAGTAGTGCCCGATGGAATCATTGATGGATTTGAATCCATCCAGATCAATGCACATTACCGCCAGCCGCCGCTTTCGCAGACGACTGAGGTGACAATCCAGAATAAGCTGGTCTTCAAGCGACACACGGTTAAGCAAGCCGGTCAGTTGGTCATGGCTGGCGTTGAAACTCAACTGGCGCTCGAAATGCTTCTGATCGCTGATGTCACGGGCAATGCCAAACACACCAACGATCTCGCCGTTGACCATGATGGGCAGGTTCGAAATGTCCATGGTCAACAGTTTTTCATTCTCGTCTCGAAGCCGTGCCTCGAAACGTTGAGGGGCTCCGGCGCGGGCTGCGGAAAAATGCTGACTGACCCGCATCAGGTCTTCCTCAGGCACCAGACGGGAAAAGTGATGGCCAATGAACTGGGTTGCAGTCTGCGGCTTAAGCTTCAGGCCTGCGGGATTCACACTCTGGATGTTGCCGAGCAGATCGAGCGCGAACACCGGGTTGGGGTTATAGGTGAACAGCGAACGGAAGCGTTGCTCGCTCTCCTCCAGGCGCTGACCGTCACGCTCATGGCGGATTGCGATGACTGCCAGTTGGGCGGCGCAGGCAAGTTGTTGAATCTGTAATTCGTCTGGCGTATGGGTGCGATTCTGATACAGGGCAAATGTGCCCAATACGCTGCCTTCATGGGAGAGCAAAGGAACCGACCAGCAGGAATGCAAGTTATGCCCAAGCGCCAGGCTGCGGAAACGCTCCCAATTCGGATCTTGAGCGATGTCTTCAGTGACCACCATTTCGCGCCGGAACGCTGCCGTGCCGCAGGTGCCTTCCCGTGGACCGATCGCCATTCCATGAATCGCCTCACTGTACTTGGCCGGCAGGCCGGGCGCTGCGCCGCTCAGCAAGTGCTTGCCCTCGGCGTCAGTGAGGAGAATGGAACAGAACGTATCGGGGCTCTGGGCGTTTTGCATCTCGCAGATAGCGGTAAGTATTTCGTCCAGATGTTGGTCGCTTGCGATCATGCCGAGAATGTCACGTTGCGACTCGGGGAACGTATTGCTGTGAAAATCGGGACGAGTATTCATGGTGGTTCCTGAAGACTCTCGAGGTCGTCCGGTCTACAGAGAGCCAGAAATAGCGGGCGGCCGATCACTGTCCACTAGTGCGTCGGTCGCGCACTGTAGGCAGCTGCGCCCCGCTGAAGAAAGGCTCAGAGGTGACATAAAAAGCAGTGTCAGATTGACGCCGGTTGGCGGTGAACGGACCACGACCATTCCGCCGATGTGATCGCCCTCTGCCCGAACGATCATCGTGAAGCGCACTATCGAAGGAACAAGGCAGAGGTCCGCGAATTTCCTCACCTTGGCCCTGGGTTTTACCTGATCGTCACATGTTCGAGACGTGGCTCTGGTCAATTTCTGGGTGTCATAACGGGCAGCAATTGTCCCCCAGAAAGCAGAAGTACCCTCGACTTTAGTAGCGCAACAGCCGCAAAAACCATCGAGTGAAAAAGCCGCCTAAAACTGCAGCAAGATAAGTGCGCGAGCTGCTGGTGGTCTCGGATGCCGAAAATTCGTTCTACGGCTACGGTAAGTGCCAAATACGACTATAGTCACTGGTGAGCCAGGGAGCATCCAGCCGCTATGTTACACGCCTGGCCCTCAATCCAATACCGCGAAGACACGGAGGATTACCTCGTGCTTCTTCCCGCGAAACTTGAACGTCTGGCTGCCAAAAACACTCAGGCTCAGGCTGAGATTAGGGCCCGTTTCTTTTGTGAATCCACTGATGGTGGATTGAGTTATCCCGCCGGGCACGTTGTATCCCGCCAAGCACGCCCCCACCACCCATCTATCAAGGCTCAGGCAATGGACTCTTCTAGATGCACGCGGAGCCAGCAGCGAATGAAATCTTTGAAGTATTATGAAAAAAATCGACACGCCACCTGGTTAGAGTTGTTTTTTGACCTTATTTTTGTCGTTACAATTGGCAAGGTGACTCATACGCTCGGACATCTTCATCAAGGCCACTATGAACGTGAGCAATTATGGAGTTTCTTACTGCTTTTTGTTCCATTATGGTGGATCTGGTCAAGCCATACTATTTACTCTAACAGGTTTGATACAGACGGCAACCTTCACCGTCTTTCAACATTATTTATAATGTTATTACTCATTGTGCTATCCGCACGGATTGGCGAAACACTGGAAGTGTACTACCCGCTTGTTATCACCTGCTATGTGGGTATACGTGCCATCATCAGCATCATGTACATTTCAACCATAAATACTGTCGACGACCGTAGCGAATTCGCCTCCAGGCTTGGCTTCGCCCTTTTAGTCAGCTCAGCTATCAGTCTCTCATCCATTATTTTTGATCCACCCATGCGTTACCTCGTAGCTTACATTGGAATTTTTCTTGATATTCTGCTTCCTGTTTTTTCCTGGAGCAAAGCAAAACCATTGCCAGCGCATACAGAACACTTAGTTGAACGACTAGGTTTGCTCACCCTTATCTTGTTAGGCGAGTCAGTGATCAGCCTTTCTGGAGGGTTATCTGATATTCAATGGAATCTTTATAATGTAATGGCGGCAATCACCGGGTTTATCATGATTTGCAGTATATGGTGGATCTATTTTGATAGCTTTTACCTGCTGAGCAAAAATGAAAGCAGCATGAGCGGCCACTCCTTAATCTACTCGCACCTCTTCCTGTTTTTAGGGCTGGCCCTCCTTGCTAATTTGATCAGGCATGCGATCTTGAACGACATTGCGATACATGATTTCCAAATTGTGTCAGTCATCGGCATGATCTTATTTTTCCTGGGTAAGCAATATGGCTACTTCATAGCCGTACCCAAGATAAGGAAATACATTCTTCAAAACACGTTGATCGTGTTTTCTTTAGGTGGTTTAGCTATATTCCTGCCTCGTGTCGAGTACATATTGATCGGTCTAACATTGACCATGATCAGTTATGTTTTGCTGAATTTCAGGTATCGTTGAGTCACTCTCGATCTCTGAAGCGAGTGCCCAAGGGTACGCATTATTTTCTCGACCACCGGCTTCGTGTATTTCTCGCTGGGGTCAGTTCCTGGTGGGTCGTTACTGCGGATCCATTCACCTTGATCGAAGGCCTGGTAAAGCGAGAAAGCGGGCTGAGGCATGTCGTTAGTCATGCCTACTTCAACCACAGCATTTATGATCCCGTTCATAACGCCGTCGCAAAACTCATAAAGCAAAGATCCTTGCAGATAGCCTTCCGCAACCAAAACGGACAGCTCGTTCAGCACATCATGCGGTGCAACGCCGAACCTTTCGCAAATCGGGACTAGATCACTCAACGTTAAACCGTCCGCCTCCGCTTTCACCGACAGTTCCTTGAGTTCGATCTTAGGTAACAACATGATTGTGAGCTTCTTCCGGTCTGTGCCTTTTTTACCCCGCCAACCGCTATGTGCCAGCCGGACTTCGAGCGTTTATCGACCTGGTTCGCGAGATGGATTATCGGGCCTGACGCCTGCGGAACATCTCGGGATAATCAAGCACTACATCCCATTGGTCGACCTGGAGTTCAGCCGTGAAACCGTTTGGCGTGCTCTCGTATCGATAGCGTTTACCCGGGATCAGGCACGTGTAGTTTTGTGCCATTACTCGAGGAAAAACGTCGCACTCGTTACCGGTAGCCAGCGGTATGTAGGCAACGAGGATGTCATGGGTCGCATGCTCCTTCATTGCCAGCCGCTTAATGGGAAGCGTGTTTGTGGCCGGTGTTGCGGCGATGTCGACATCCAGGCATCCCGCCAAAAGAGGTACAGGATGTGCGCTGATCACATCGAACCAATTTCCCTTGCCGTCCGCGGTGAGATGCAGGCGTGGACCGCCTACGAATTCAACGCGGACTTCTCGTGTGCAGAAATCGCAATCGGCAAGCACATAGTAATGCGCAGCGTAACCTTCGGATCGGCTTCCAATCACTACGCCTTCGATGACGAAAGAGTCGGCGCTGTTGAGAAACGAGCAATGGTCTACCCCGTTTCCTTCCCAGCTGTCCCATTGCACGACAGTCCGCATTCATCACCTCCACGTCGTACCGATCCAGATGCTCATTGCCGTTCAACTTAACCCCGTTGCATGTAAACATGAAAGCACAGCCCCTCGAGGCCGGCTGCAAATCGCAGATCGACTTGCAATCACGCGTCCGTCGCACGGTCTGTGGCGCGTTGCCGTCGGTAAGCTGACAACGGCAACCCGCCCTGGCTGATGTCGTCGATGTCGTGCTCGTGGAAGATCACCGTCGTGTCTTCACGAGGCTTCCCCATGACGTTGAAGAGCAAATCGGCGATGCCCTGATAGACGGCTGCCTTCTGGTCGGCAGTGGTCCGGTCCGCGCCCGGCGTCGTGCCTTCCCGGGTCACCAGGATGTTTACGATTGGCATTGGAAAACTCCAGGGTAATGAGGGGAGCGCGCTTGGTGCGCTCCCCTGCAGGCTTTAACGGCCGGCGATGAGGCCGCCGTCAACGTGCAGGATTTCACCGGTCGAAAAGGCAGCGTCCTCAAGGTAGAGAACGGCACGGACGATGTCCTCGACCTCGCCGAGCTTGTTCATGGGATGGAAGGCTGCCAACTGCTCGACAATTTCGGGGTCATGCATCGGCGTGCGAATAACACCAGGCGCGACGGCGTTGACACGAATCCCACGCGTGGCGTATTCGATCGCCAAGCTCTTGGTCGCCGAATTCATGCCGCCTTTGGTGAGCATGGCAATGAAGGCGGGAGCGCGCGAGCTGGCGAACTCTGCCGTCGAGGCAGTGATCTGAACGACGTGACCGCTGCCCTGATCAAGCATCACCGGGATGACGGCCTGGGTCGCAAAGTAAAAGCCGTCGACATTCGTCTTCAACTTCAGGCGGTAATCTTCTTCTGTGTAATCGGTGAACGCTTTGCCGATGAAAATGCCGGCGTTGTTGACCAGTGTGTCGATGCGACCAAACCGCTCCAGCGCCGCTGCCACGAGCCGCTTGCCCGTCGCGGGATCGCCGATGTCGCCGGCGAGGGTGATCAAGTCCGGGTGTGTGGATGGCTGAATGGATCGCGAGGTGGCAACGACACCGTACCCCTTCGCCAGAAACGCATTCACGATAGCCTCACCCATCCCCTGTGAAGCGCCGGTAACAATCGCAACTTTCTGCACGTTTGACATGGTTTTACTCCTGCCTATTTGTCTGGTGAGCAGAAGATAAGCCGTTGTCAGGTGCTCGAAAATTACCTATCTTCGCTCAATGACTGTTCAAAAACGCACAGACCTCGATTGGCAAGACGTCAGGATTTTCCTGGCGCTTGCGCGACATGGAAGCCTGTCTGCCGCCGCGCGGATGCTTTCGGTCAACCATGCGACGATTGCGCGGCGGCTCCATTCGCTGGAGGAGAGTCTTGGCGAGAAGCTCGTCGAGCGCCGACCTGACGGCTATGCACTGACGCTGGCGGGAACGCATGTGCTCGAAGCGGCAAGCGACATGGAGCACGCGGCGCAGACGCTGAGTCGTGGAATGCAGGACGGCACACCTTCCGGTCTTGTCAGAATCAGCGCCTCGCCCGGCCTCGCTGGCGGCTATCTCATTTCACGCCTGCCTGCGCTGACAGCCCGTTATCCCAAGCTGGATATAGACCTGTCCCCTGCCCTGCGCTCCATCAGCCTCGACCGGCATGAAGCGGATATTGCCATCCGCTTCGACAGGCCCAAGGACGGCGATATCATCGCGCGTCCGCTGGTCAATGTCGGCTTTGGGTTTTACGGAACGGATGAAGCCTGTCGCTCGGTTGAAGCTGGAGGCAACCTGGTTTTGATCGGCTTCAATGAGGCTGATGGTCACTTGGCCCAGGAGAAATGGGTGGCCCGACATTTCCCCCGAGCTCGCATCGCATTTCGCGCCAAAGATCAGGCGCTTCATGCCGTCGCCGCCCGGTCAGGTATCGGACTGGCGTTGATTCCGCATTACATCGGGCGCGCGGAGGCGACGCTGCGGATATGCGATCTTGGCGCAGTGCCCTCCAGCCGAGAGGTGTTTCTGCTGACGCGCAGTCGCGATCGAAAAGACGCGTCCATCCGGGTGGTGGCCGATGAGGTCGCTGACCTGTTTGAGCAGGAACGTGACCTGTTCTCTGCCCAAAGCACGTTGGGTTAACACGCTGCTTCACACCGAATCGTCAGCCACTTCCACGCGATTTCGGCCTGCGCGTTTGGCATGGTAAAGCGCGGTGTCCGCCAAGCCATAGGCCGTGTCGAAACCGGTGCCTGCCGGGTTGGCGCTGACGCCGAAGCTGGCGGTGATGCTGCGATCGACAGGCGCACCGAACACATGGGCAGCGATGGCCTGGCGCATGGCTTCGGCCAACTTGACGCCTTGTTCGAGCTGGCCGCCGGGAATGAGCACGGTGAACTCTTCACCGCCTACCCTGCCGATGGCCGCGTCCTCGCCCACGATCTGCCGCAGGCAATCGACGATGCCCCGAATCACGGCGTCGCCCGCAGGATGGCCGAACTCATCGTTAACGTGCTTGAAGTGGTCGATGTCCAGAACGATCATCACCGCGCCGGTCTGCAGCAACGCCTGGGCCGTCAAGTCGATGATTGCGCCGCGGTTCAGCACGCCCGTGAGGGCATCGTGGGTCGCGCGGTATTCCAGCTGACGGGCCAGCGTCTGCAGCTGTGCATTGAGCGCGTTCATCTCACGTTCGGCCCGGTCGCTGCGACCGATCAGGCGACGGGTTTCACGCATCAGGCGCTCATAGTGCGTCGCAAGTTCCGACAAGGATTTGCGGTAGACCTGCGCGTCGGCTTCAGGGAGCGCCAGGATCGAGCGAGCCTGCTCCAGCGCCTCGGCCTCGCTTTTGAACAAGTCTGGCGCCGGGTCGGGCAAGGTGCCCCGCGATGCGACAGAAGCTGCCATGTTGATCACCCTGTTCACGTGGTTACTGGATGGTCATTGAAGATGATCGAGGTGAAGTCGGCCTTGAGCTCCTCGCCAAACTCGAAGATGGTCTCGTCTTCTTCCTCGTAGTACCAGTTCACTTCAATCCGGTTGCCTGCCTCGGCGGACTGATCCAGGGCATCGAAAATGCTGAACAGCATCTTGGTACTGGAGCTGTTGAAGTAGGCCAGTGCGATGTTCGCCGTGATCGTCGCGCCTTCTTTGGCCTCCAGAAATGCTCGCAGCTGCTGCACGATCGGTGCGTAAAAAGCCGCAGCGTTTTCCGGGTAGGATTCGCCTTTCATCGACAGAAGATTCTGGTCAAAACGAAAGTCGACTTCCGGCGAAGTGGCCGTTGCTTCAATGTAGAAGTTGTCCATGGCTAAGCGTCGCTCAATCAAATGGTGGCTTTAAGGCAAAACAAGGTGGTTTCGGGGTCGTCCGGGCGCGGATGAAAACCGAATTCCAGCGGCGCGCTGGCGTCACGGGCCATGGTGAGGAAGCCCAGGCCAGCCCCTTTGCTGTCTTCCGGCGTCTCGGCGCGCAGCGTGACTTTGTAGGCGTGCTTGATCTCTTCCAGTGACATGGTGCGCAGCGGCTCGAGCTTCTCGCGCAGCCGCTCGATGTCGGCCGTCGCAATGGGG
This sequence comes from Pseudomonas abietaniphila, assembly GCF_039697315.1. Lineage (NCBI taxonomy): Bacteria > Pseudomonadati > Pseudomonadota > Gammaproteobacteria > Pseudomonadales > Pseudomonadaceae > Pseudomonas > Pseudomonas abietaniphila. The sequence continues at coordinate 766,930 of NZ_CP155619.1, forward strand.
TTGGCGCAGAGCATCAGGTGCCGCTCACCGTCGGTGCTGATGCAGACGGCGCCCTGACGCAGCGCAGACGCTTCGGCGACCGTCGCACTCAAGGCGTCGGAGGAATAATGAATGATGTTCTGCGAGAGTTCGACGAACGACGAAAACAGTTTGCGTCGCGTCGGGCCGCTGACCCCGGAGATTTCCAGTTGCAGCTTCACCACTTCGGCCATCGCCGAGATGATGTGATGCGAGAAATACCCCATGTGATAGAAAATCACGTTTCTCTGTTGGGCCAGATCGAAAAACGTGCAGTCCTGCTGAGCGGTGGGTGAAGTGAACATCGTCATTCCTGAATACGGGCACAGAAAAGGGTCAAGTCGTCACGCCGCGATTGCTCGCCCTGCCACACGGCCAGTGCCGTTTGCAGGGCCTCGCAGATCGCGCTCGACGGCTGGGTGCGGTGCGCAATGATCGTCTCGAAGGCTTTGCGCTTACCGAACGCAATACGCTTCGGGCCGCCGATCTGGTCGATCAACCCGTCGGTGGCGATGAACATCAGGCTTCCCGGTTGCATCTGCACGCGACTGACCGACCATTGGTAATCGAAGTGGCTGTCGACATACCCCACGCCCATGCGCTGGCCGGCAATGGTCTCGAGCTGTTCGGCGTCGGGATGCAACACATGCAGCGCCATACTCGCGCCCGCAAAACTGAGCACTTGAGTGGCGTTATCGAACCAGAAAAAGGAGGCGTCCAGACCGTCGTCGGATTCGGGGGTGCCATCAAGGCCGTTCACCTGCCCCAGTTGCTCCTTGACGCTGCGATTGACCGCCGACAACAGGTTCGCAGGGTTGCGCGGCCCCAGTTGTGCCAGCGCCTGGGTCAGGGATGACGACGCAATCAACGTCATGAACGCGCCGGGAACGCCGTGTCCCGTGCAATCGGCGATGGCGCCGAACCAGCCATCGGCGTAGGCGCAGAAGTGATAGAAATCACCACCCACGACATCACGCGGCTCCCACAACAGCGAGGCATCGCCCAGCGTCGAACTCAGTGCCTCGCGGGAGGCCCGCAGCATGGCGCGCTGAATCACACTGGCGTATTCGATGCTCTGCATCATCTGGCGGTTCTTCTCGGCCTGCATCGCCGCGACCACCGCCATCAATTCCAGGCCATTGCCCAACCCGGCAAAGTGCCCGTTGCGGGTAACGATGAAGCCGTCAGCCAGGGCTTTTTCACCGTATTCGACGGTCTTGAATGTCAGCGCCTCGATGCTCATCCCGGCATCGACGATCAGCGGTTCCTTGTCCATGAAGGCGATGCAGCTTTTCTTGTCGTACAGCTCGCGGTGAAACGGCTTGCTCATCTGCGACAGGAAGATATTGCGGTTGATCAGCCCGATCGGTCGATCGCCCTCCAGCACGGCCAGGCACGCGCGCTCGCGGTGGGCACTGAAAATTTCCATGACACGATTGTTGGTGCTGTCCGATTCGATGCCGGGCACCTCATTGCACAGATCGCCTGCGCAACGGTGATCTCGGGGCAACGTCGGCCGCATGAATGTGAAATGTTCCGCCTGCATGCTAGTACTACCGCGCCAGACCAAAGCGCGGACAGTATCAGCATGATATTAAAGTGATGTTACAGAACGCGTCATTTGTTCGGTCGAGCGCCATTTCGCCCCGTGCCTCGCGCCTTGCACTTGGTGTTAAATACACCACCCGGGTCGAACGCTCAGACCCTGTCGGACAGTTCAGCGAAACGGAACGCGATATGACAAGCCTTTTTGACACACGCAACGCCCTTCATTTTCCTTCGTCGGCGGTGGCAGCATGATCGAAGTCACCGAAGTTTCCATCGCTCAATTGCGCGCGGCGTTGGCGTCCGGCGAAACCACCGCCGTGGAACTCGTCCAGGCGTATTTGGCGCGCATCGATGCCTATGACGGCCCTGACACCGCGACCCGCCTCAACGCGCTGGTGGTCCGAAACCCTGAAGCCCTCAAAGAAGCCGAAGCCTCCGACGCTCGACGTGCGAGCGGCCAGACACTCGGCCCGCTCGACGGTATTCCGTACACCGCCAAAGACAGTTACCTGGTCAAAGGCCTCACCGCCGCGTCCGGCAGCCCTGCGTTCGCCGATCTGGTTGCTTATCGCGATGCGTTCACCGTGGAACGGCTGCGCGCTGCCGGGGCGATCTGCCTGGGCAAGACCAACATGCCGCCCATGGCCAACGGCGGCATGCAACGCGGCGTTTACGGCCGCGCCGAAAGTCCCTACAACGGCGACTACCTCACCGCACCCTTTGCCTCGGGATCTTCGAACGGCGCTGGTACAGCGACGGCGGCCAGCTTCGCCGCGTTCGGTCTGGCTGAAGAAACCTGGTCAAGCGGTCGCGGTCCTGCATCCAACAACGGCCTGTGCGCTTACACCCCGTCGCGCGGCGTGATTTCGGTGCGTGGCAATTGGCCGCTGACACCGACCATGGACGTCGTCGTGCCTTTCGCCCGCACCATGGCCGACCTGCTGGACGTGCTGGACGTAGTGGTCGCGGACGATCCCGACACACGCGGCGACCTGTGGCGGCTGCAACCCTGGGTGCCGATTCCCTCGGTCGCGTCGGTGCGTCCGGCCTCGTACGCGGAGCTCGCGGTGAAGGCCGAGGCGCTCGCAGGCAAGCGCCTGGGCATCCCGCGCATGTACATCAACGCAGACCCTGACGCAGGCACCAGCGAAGCGCCGGGCATCGGCGGCCCGACCGGCCAGCGCATCAACACCCGTCCCTCGGTCATCGCACTGTGGCAAGAGGCTCGCCAGGCGCTCGAAGCGGCAGGCGCGGAAGTCATCGAAGTCGATTTCCCGCTGGTCTCCAATTGCGAAGGCGATCGCCCGGGCGCGCCGACCGTGTTCAACCGGGGAATCGTCTCCAAGGAATTCCTGCACCACGAATTGTGGGACCTGACGGCGTGGGCCTTTGATGATTTCCTGCAGGCCAATGGTGATCCCAAGCTGAACCGCCTGGTCGATGTCGACGGGCCGAAGATCTTCCCTCACGACCCCGGCACCCTGCCCAACCGCGAAGGCGATCTGGCGGCAGGCATGGACGAATACGTGCGCATGGCCGAGCGTGGCATCACGCCGTGGAACGAAATCGACACCTTGGCCGACGGCTTGCGCGGGCTGGAGAAAACCCGACGCATCGACCTGGAAGAGTGGATGGATGCGCAGGGACTGGACGCCGTGCTGTTCCCGACCGTCGCCGATGTCGCACCCGCTGATTCGGACGTCAATCCTGAATCCGCGGACATCGCGTGGAGCAACGGTGTGTGGGTCGCCAACGGCAACCTCGCCATTCGCCATTTGGGCGTTCCGACGGTCACCGTGCCCATGGGCATCATGTCGGACATCGGCATGCCGGTCGGCCTGACGTTCGCCGGTCGCGCCTATGACGACTCGACGCTGCTGCGTCTGGCGTCTGCGTTTGAATCGACCGGGTCGAAGCGGATGATCCCGCCGCGCACACCTGCCCTTGTTTCCGCGAATTCCTAGAGAGAACCCCGCATGCTTTTGCACCTGTCAACGTGGCGCGAGATCGAAGCGTTTCTGACCCGCAGCCGCACCATCGTCGTGCCCATTGGTTCGAACGAGCAACATGGCCCGACCGGGCTCCTGGGCACTGACTGGATGTGCCCGCAGATCATTGCCGAAGAAGCGCAGAAAGACGCCGATATCCTCATCGCCCCGACGTTCAACATCGGCATGGCACAGCATCACCTCGGGTTTCCGGGCACGATTTCGCTGCGCCCATCGACCTTCATCGCCGCCATAGGCGACTGGGTTCGCTCCCTGGCCGGGCACGGTTTCGAGAAGATCCTGTTCCTCAATGGCCACGGCGGTAACGTGGCGTCGATTGAAGCCGCCTTTTCCGAGCTGTACGCCGAAGCCAGCTTCGCCGGACGGCCGGCGGGGTTCGCGTTGAAGCTGTGCAACTGGTGGGATCTGGAAGGCGTCGGCCAACTCGCCCACGCGCAGTTTCCGGTGGGCCATGGTTCGCACGCCACACCGTCGGAGATCGCGGTCACGCAGTGGGCTTATCCAGACGCCATCAAGTCGGCGGCGTATTCGCCACGCATTGCGCCAAACGGCCCTATCCGCGAAGCACGGGACTTTCGTGCGCGCTTCCCGGACGGCCGCATGGGCTCAGACCCTGACCTCGCTACCCCGGAAAAAGGCGGCGAACTGGTGAAGCTCGCCGCCAAGGGGCTGGTGCAGGCGGTGGGAGCCTTCAGTCGGGAATCGACGCCGGACTGACAGCACTACGCCACGGCATCCAGTTCAGCCAACATCTGCGGCGGTATCTTCAGTTCACTGGCGGTCAGGTTTTCCCGCAGATGCGCCACCGACGACGTGCCCGGAATCAACAGAATGTTCGGGGCACGTTGCAGCAGCCAGGCCAATGCCACCAGAAGCGGCGAAGCGTCCATTCGCGTCGCCACGCTGGACAGGACGTCGGATTGCAGTGGCGTAAAACCACCCAGCGGGAAAAACGGCACGTAGGCGATGCCTTGTTTGCCGAGGTCGGCGATCAGTTGCTCGTCATCTCGGTGAGACAGGTTGTAGTGGTTCTGCACGCACACGACATCGGCGATGGACTGCGCCTGTTTGACCTGTGCCGCCGTGACGTTGCTCAGGCCCAGATGCCCAATCAGCCCCTGGCGTTGCAGTTCGGCGAGCGCGGTGAACTGTTCTTCGATGGACTCCTCGCCCGGTGAGTGCATGTTGCCCCAGGCGCGCAGATTCACGACATCCAGGACATCCAGCCCCAGATTGCGCAAATTGTCGTGCACGGCCTTGATCAGCTCGGCCGGGCTTTGCGCCGGATTCCAGGAAGCGTCTTCACCCCGTTGAGCACCGACTTTGGTGACGATGACCAGGTCGTCGGCATAAGGATGCAGCGCCTCGCGGATCAACTGGTTGGTGAAATGGGGGCCGTAGAAGTCGGAGGTGTCGATGTGATTGACGCCCAGCGCCAGCGCCTCGCGAAGGACCGCGATGGCGGCTTTGGGGTCCTTGGGCGGACCGAACACGCCCGGCCCGGCCAGTTGCATCGCGCCGTAGCCCATGCGGTTGACGCTGCGATCACCCAGTTGAAACGTGCCTGCCTTGCTTGCGTTACTCATGCCGTTTGCCTCTGTCACGAAGTGTGCCGCCACTATAGGCATTGACCACTTCTCTGATAATCAGGTGCAATCGGCACAGGGCGTACGGGTGGGCGAACAATGGCAGCGGATATTCAAGACTTGTTGGCCTTTGTGGCCGTGGTAAAAGCAGGCGGCTTTCGTGAAGGTGCCCGCGCGAGCGGTAAGTCGGCGTCGAGCCTGAGTGACGCCGTGCGACGTATGGAGTCCCGACTCGGCGTGCGCCTGCTCAACCGGACCACGCGCAGTGTGGTGCCGACGGAAGCCGGCGCCAGGCTGATGGAGCGGATCGTACCGGCGCTGGGCGAAGTCGAGTCCGCCATGGACGTGGTGAATGATTTCCGTGACCGACCTTCAGGGACGCTGAAACTCAACGTGCCCGCCAGTGCTGCGCGTCTGGTGTTGCCCGCGATCATCACGCCGTTTCTGCAGGCGCACCCTGATATCCGCCTGGAAGTCATCGTTGAAGAAAGCTTCGTCGACATGCTCGCCGCCGGTTGCGATGCGGGCATTCGTTACGATGATCGCCTGGAGCAGGACATGATTGCCGTGCCGATCGGGCCGAGGATTCAGCGCTTCGCCACGGCGGCGTCGCCCGCTTACCTGGATGCCAGAGGTCGCCCCAAGCACCCTCGTGATCTGCTCGAACACGATTGCCTGCGCGGCAAGTTCCCCAGCGGCGCGATACCGTTGTGGGAGTACGAGCGCGACGGCGAAACCCTGCGCGTCGACCCGACCGGCCCGCTGGTCGTCAACATCGCCGGCGCTGTCGACCTCGCCGTACAGGCCGCCATCGACGGGCTCGGCATTGTCTTCCTCTTCGAAGACTGGCTGCGCCCTCACCTGGAAAGCGGCGCACTGGAACCGGTGCTTGAGCCGTGGTGGCAGAGCTTTAGCGGGCCCTTCCTTTATTACTCGGGCCGCCGCTACCTGCCCTCGCCGCTTCGCGCGTTTGTGGATTTCATCAAGGCAAGGTGAGGCAGTCACCATTGGACTGTTCTACAGGTATTGCGGCGTTCCGATGCTTTGCGGCATACACCACAACCTGTGGGAGCGAGCTTGGTCTGGGCGGCATTCCGACGAATGCAATGGGTCTGGAACATCATCGGTAAATGAACCACCGCATTCGCGGCCCTCGTAACCTCGGACTGCTCCCACATGTATCGCGGCGTTCCGATGTTTTGCGGCACACCCTGAACTGTGGATGCCTGGCACGGCAAAGTGGGCGATAATGCACGGCGTTTCAGCCCGCCCAAAAGGAACGACCGTGCCGTCGAGTGTGTCATCGCCCCATCCGTCGTCCGAACCCTTGCTTGAGGTCAGGCGGTTGACTCGTCTGGACCAGAACGGTGCCAACGAGCTCCTTAAACCTACCGACTTTACCTTGATGCCTGGCGCACAAGTCGCGATTACCGGCGCGTCGGGATCGGGTAAAAGTGTGTTCCTGCGCACCCTGGCGCTGCTCGATGCACCTTCCAGCGGCGAATTGCTGTGGCAGCACGCGCTACTGTCCAATGACAGGATTCCTGCGTATCGCACGTGCGTGTCTTACCTGTCGCAACGCCCCGCGCTGATCGAAGGCACGGTGCTCGACAACCTGCAGTTCCCCTTCACTCTGAAAAGCCTGCGGGCGCGCACGTTCGATCTGCAACGGGCGACCGACTTGCTGGCTCAGGCCGGCAAAGAGCCTTCGTTTTTAAACAAGACCACAACCGACCTGTCAGGTGGCGAGTCGCAGATCGTCGCGCTGGTGCGCACGCTGCAACTGGAGCCTCAGGTGATGCTGTTCGATGAACCCACCTCGGCGCTCGACCCGCAGTCGGCGGCAGCGGTCGAATCGCTGGTGCTGCACTGGTTCAACGCAGGCGCGGGCTCGCGCGCTTACATCTGGATTTCCCATGACCCCGAACAGGCCCGACGCATGAGCACCCGGCGTTTGACGATGAACAATGGCGTGCTGCTCGCGGGAGAAGCAGCATGAACTACCAGGACCTGTCGGCCACCGACCTCTCCATTGCCGCCGCGCTGATCCTCATCAACGGTGCGTTGTCGCTGATGTTGAAGCTCGGACTGGAGCGCCAGTTGTTGTGGGCATCCGTGCGGACCGTCGTGCAGTTGCTGGCGGTCGGTTACCTGCTCGGCTGGGTATTCGCCCATGCCGACTGGTACGTGGTGCTGCCCCTGATGTGTCTGATGACACTGGTCGCCGGTTTCTCTGCCGCCAGCCGGGGCAAGCGCACGTACGCCGGGCAATTGATCGACAGCGTGGTGTCGGTCTGGAGCAGTTCATGGCTGGTCGCGGCCATCGGGCTGTTCGTGATTATCCGCATCCGGCCGTGGTACGAGCCTCAATACGCGATCCCGATTCTCGGCATGATCCTGGGCAACACGCTGACGGCGGTGTCCCTGGGCATGGAGCGCATGACCCAGGAGTTGATGTCGGGCCGCAACACCATCGAGATGATCCTGGCACTGGGCGGCACCCGCTGGGAGGCGGCACAATCGGCCGCCAGGCAAGCGGTTCGCGCGGGCATGATGCCGACGCTGAACCAGATGACCGTGGTCGGCATCGTCAGCCTGCCCGGCATGATGACCGGTCAGGTGCTGGCGGGAGAAAACCCTGAAAGCGCCGTCCGCTATCAGATCATGATCATGTTCCTGATCGCCGCGGGCTCGGCGCTGGGCACGGTCTGCGCGGTCCTGCTGACATTCAGGCGGTTGTTCTCGGCGGATCACCGTTTCATGGTTCACCGACTGGTTGCGAGGCCTAATGCATGAGTATCAATTTCGACCTCAATGACCTGCAGGCTTTTCGTGCGGTGGTCGAGAACGGCAGCTTCCGCAAAGCCGCGGACGCAATCAGGATCACTCAGCCAGCGCTGAGTCGACGCATCGAAAAGCTTGAATCAGCGCTCAACGTCAAACTGTTCGAACGCACCACCCGCAAGGTCAGTCTCACCACGGTCGGGCTGGCTTTTCTGCCGCAAGTCGAACGCATGCTCGATGACCTGGACATCGCCCTGATGAGCATCAGCGAGGTTGCGTCGACGCGCATGGGGCATGTGACCATTGCCTGCGTACCCTCTGCGGCGTACTACTTCATGCCGCAGGTGATCAGCGCCTTTCACCGGTTATACCCCAGGATCAAAGTCCGGGTGCTCGACGCCAGCGCCAACGAGGTCAACAGCGCGGTAGCCTTGGGCGAAGCGGATTTCGGCGTGAGTTTCAGCGGTACGCTGGCGGCGGAAGTCGATTTCGAATTGTTGTTGCAGGAACGCTACGTGGTCGCCTGCCGGCGCGACCATCCCCTGGCCGAGCGTGAGCAGGTCAGCTGGGAAGAGATGTACGAACACGATTACATCAGCCTCGACAAGACCTCAGGCAACCGAATGGTGCTGGATCAGGCGCTGCTGCGCTCGCCCGCCAAAAAGCCCAGCATCTGTGAAACCCGCCACGTAACGACCATGATCGGGCTGGTCGAAGCCGGCCTGGGGGTCGCTGCGGTGCCGTCCATCGCGATGCCGGCAGCGGGTCATCCGATTCTGGTGAGCGTCCCGCTGATCGAGCCCGAAGTGCTGCGTAACGTCGGGCTGATCAAACGCCGCGGGCGTACCTTGACACCCGCGGCCATCGAGCTGGAACAACTGGTCAGGCAGATGCCTGTTCGCTCAGCGGGGCACTGAGTCCAGGCCGGTGGCTTGCACCTGAGCCTGCGCTTTGGCTGACGACAGATAGTCCAGCAATGCTTTTGCCTGCTGCGGGTGTTCGGCATTTCGCGGGATGCCGGCGGCATAACGCGTCACGGACTGGACATCCTCCGGGATCTTGCCGACGAAGGTCACTCCCGGGACGGGCAACAGTTCGGCGACCTGTTGAAAGCCCAGTTCGTAATCCCCCTTGGCCACCACCGAGGCCACCGGAATGCGTTCGATCATCTTGCCCTTCGGCCCGACCTGCTCCTGAACGCCCAGCTTCTTGAACAACTCCTTCTCGATGTAAACACCACTGGCGCTGTCGGAGTACGCTACGGACTTGGCCTTGAGCAACGCCTCCTTGAGCTCGGCATCAGTCGCGATGGCCGGTTTGGCAGCGCCCTGCTTGACGACCATTCCGATGCGTGAATCCGCAAGCTCTACGCGTGAAGCGGGATCGACTTTGCCTTGCTTGATGAGCTCATCCAGCGCATACCCCACCATGATCACCACGTCCGCATGCTCTCCGCGCGCCAGCCGGTTGGGAATGGCCTCCAGCGCCTTGCCCATCGACGGGCCGAGGATGGTTTCCAGCGTGTCGCCGCTTGCAGCCGCGTATTGCGGGCCCAGCGCTTTATAGGCGGCAGTGAAGCCCCCGGACGTCATGACGGTGAGCTCTTCGGCCTGGGCAAGGGAGCTCGCCAGCAGCGAACCAAGACTTAAAGCAGCCGCTACATTGAACAAAGCTTTCATATCAAATCCTTCTACATCAAACGGTGGGTCAGACCGCCAACTGCGGGCGGGCGGAGATGTTCCGGTACAGCATCAGCGTTGCACCCAGGGCGCACGCGGCGGCAAACGTCATCCAGTAAGCGGGCGCGGCCTTATCGCCGGTGAGATGAATCAGCCAGGTCGAAATGGCGGGCGTGAAGCCTCCAAAAACGGCGGTTGCCAGGCTGTACGCCAGCGAGAAGCCCGCGACGCGCACCTCCACCGGCATGATTTCGGTGAGCGCAGGAATCATCGCGCCGTTGTACAGGCCATACAGGCAGGAAAACCACAGCAGCACCTCGAGCATGTGCCCAAAGCTGGGCGCCTGGGCCAGGAACGACAAGGCCGGATAGGCCGTGACGATGGTCAACAGGGTCATGGCAATCAGCAGCGGCTTGCGGCCGAAACGGTCACTCAACGCGCCGCCGATGGGCAACCAGATGAAGTTCGACACCCCCACCAGCAAGGTCACCAGCAAGGCATCGGCCGTGCTCAGGTTCAGTACGGTTTTGCCAAAGGTCGGCGCGTACACCGTGATCAGATAAAACGCGGTGGTGGTCATCGCAACCATCAGCATACCGGCCACCACCACGCCCCAGTTCTGCAACAACGTGGCGATGACGTCCTTCATCGTGGGCCGGTGCGTGCGCGTGGCGAATTCTTCGGTTTCCTGAAGGCTACGGCGCAACACAAAAATGAACGGGATGATCAGGCATCCGATGGCGAAAGGAATCCGCCATCCCCAATCCGCGATGGCTGCAGGCGCCATCCATTGATTCAACGCAAACCCCAGCGCAGCCGCCACCACGATCGCCACTTGCTGGCTGCCGGACTGCCAGCTGGTATAGAAGCCCTTGCGTCCAGGTGTGGCCATTTCCGCCAGGTACACCGACACACCACCCAGCTCGGCACCGGCCGAAAAGCCTTGCAGCAGGCGACCCAACAGTACCAGCGCCGGGGCCCATAAGCCGATACTCGAATAACCCGGCACCAGCACGATGAGCAACGTCCCGCTGGCCATGATGGACAGGGTGACAATCAACCCTTTGCGGCGCCCCACGTCATCAATGTAAGCCCCGAGAATGACTGCCCCCAACGGACGCATCAGGAACCCGGCACCGAAGACTGCGAAGGTCATCATCAATGATGCAAATTCACTGGACGCGGGAAAGAACGCCGAGGCGATCTGAGTGGCGTAGAAACCGAAGAGAAAGAAGTCGAACTGTTCGAGGAAGTTGCCCGAGGTGACGCGAAAGACGGCACCGGCTTTTGACGTGGCGGACGTTGCCCGCGGATGGGGGGAGCCATGCATGATTGTTCTCCAGCGATCTTGTTAATGAGCCTTTCGGCGCTTTATGACCGGGAGTTTGATCGACACACTTTGAAACGATAAGTGCTATGTTTTCATCGATTGATGCACAACGCTTATCAATCGATGCTGAATCCGCTAGGCGGGAACAGCGCAAGACCGTCACGAACCCGACATAAACTAGTAGTATTCTGCCATCATCTCGCGGCAGGAATAAAAGCAGTGATCCGCCGATCTTTTTCTTCCCTCAGCTTTCTCCAGTGGCTGCTCATGACGTTGTGCGCCGCGACGCTGGTGTTTCTGTGGGCGCTGTATTTCCAGCAGAAAGCCACCTCGCACCGCGAAGCGCTGGCCGCCAAATCCGCAGAGCACCTGAACCTGGCCACCATCGCTGCAGAGAACCTGCGCCAACTGGTCGACCGTGCTCAAGCCATTGGCCGTGTGACCGGTGGTGACATGGATGATCTGGGTCAGCGTCATCGCGGGTTAGTGCGCATGCTCGCTGAAGACCCGGTGTTCAAACGCATGAGTCTGTACGGCAGCGATGGCGAACTGTTGTCCGCCAGCCATTTCGATGAGCCTCATCAGTTGCCGAGTGCGTGGCTCACGCAACTGCAGCAACACACCGAACGTTACGGCTTCAAACCCCTGCTGCCGGGATCGATGCTGTCGACGGGCAACGTGTTATCGCCCAACTGGCGGCTGCCCTTCCTGCTGCCGCTGGTCGACTCGTCAACCGGCAAGATGGACAGCGTTCTGGTCGTGCAACTGGACGTCGGGTATCTCGCGGGGCTGTTCGAGCACATCGAACTGGGTCAGAGCGGCATGATGCGTTTGCTCGACAACGACGGCCAGGAACGCCTGCGCATCAGCAACAGCGGCGTGATGGTGTCCGGCGCCTCCATGACGCCCGAACTGCCCGCCAGCGGCGACATCACCGGCATGCTCATCCAGCACACGGTAAACGGCGGTTATCAGAGCATGTACCTGCGGGTGCCGCAGCGTGGCTTCAGTGTCGTGGTCAGCCAGAGCACAGACGAAATCCTCGCCTCTTCCAGACTCACCTACCAACGCCAGCTGTGGCTGAACCTGTGCATGACGTTGCTGATCCTTGGCACCCTGTTCTGGACCTTGCGTGTACTGCGCAAACGCCAGGAGGCGTTCAACGCGCTGGAGCAGGCGCAGCAGGTCAATCAGCAGTTGATTGATCGCCTGGAAGACGAACACCGTCGCAGCAGCCATGCGGCCGCCACCGATCACCTCAGCGGGCTGCACAACCGCCGTCAATTCCTTGAGGTGGCGGCACGCACCCTCTCCCGCCAACGTGGCAAACGGCGCCTGATGGCGATTCTGTTCATCGACATGGACCGCTTCAAGTCGATCAACGACTCGCTGGGCCACAAGGTCGGTGACATGCTGCTGCAAGCGGTCGCCGGCCGTATCAGCCGGATGCTCGAACAGGATGACGAAGCAGCGCGTTTTGGCGGCGACGAGTTTGTCGTCCTGCTGGCCGGCGAACGCACCGAAGATCAGATCGACGCCTGGGTCAGGGCCCTGGTGCAAAAGCTGTCAGCGATCTATTCCCTTGGCGATCATGAAGTCACCACCAGCCCGAGTGTCGGTGTGAGCATCTGCCCACGCGACGGTCAGGACGTCGAAGACCTGATTCGCAGCGCCGACGCCGCCATGTATTCGGCCAAGCGCGCAGGCCGCGGGCAGTTTCGTTTTTTCGACCCTTCGTTGAACGTTGCCGATGTCGAAGAATTCATTCTCGAACAGGCCTTCGGCAACGCCTTGAACGAACGTCAATTCGTGCTGCATTACCAACCACAAATCCGCCTGGATTCGATGCAGGTGGACGGCTACGAAGCGCTTGTGCGCTGGCAACACCCTGAGTTCGGCCTGCTTTATCCGGACCGGTTCATTTCGTTGGCCGAACGCAGCGGTTTTATCATCGAACTGGGCTGGGAGGTGCTAAGGCGTGCCTGCGAAACCCTGCAACTCTGGCTGTCACAAGGCCGGGCATTGCGCTTGGCGGTCAACGTCTCGGCGATGCAGCTGCACCAGGCGGATTTCAGTGACCGGGTGCTCGGTAAACTGGCGCGCCACGGCATTGCCCCTCACTGGATGGAGCTGGAGATCACCGAAACCACGTTGCTCGACCAGGAAGGTCAGGCCATCGAGCACCTGCAGCGCCTGCGCGAGGCCGGGATGAACATCAGCCTGGATGACTTCGGCAAGGGCTACGCTGGCTTCGCGCACTTGCAATCGCTGCCGCTGACCAAGCTGAAAATCGACCGCACGCTGATCGCGCCGTTGTCCAACAGCCCCGATGACAGCCCGATCGTGTCCTCGACCATCATCCTGGCCAAACGCCTGGGGCTGAAGGTCGTCGCCGAAGGGGTCGAAACCCGCGAACAAGTGGTGTGCCTGAAGCTTGCCGGCTGCGACGTCGCGCAGGGCTATCACTTCAGCCGCCCGTTGTCGGCCGAACAGCTTCTCGACTATCCCCCGTTTGCCCAGACAGCCCTTATCGTTGCGCCTTCCATGGATGCGGAACACACATGCGCGCAGTGAAACGCTTCGCCCTGATTCTGAGTGCCTTGCTGCTCAACGCATTCTTCCTGGCGGACAACGCCCAGGCACAATGCGCCCAGCAGAGCCTGCGTATCGCGGTCATTCCCAAGAAGAGCATGGACGAACTGCTGAAGGAGCAGAAACCGTTGATCGACCGGCTCAGCCACGCGACCGGCATTCCGGTTGAAATCGTCCCGTCGTCCTCCTACGAGAGCGTGGTCGATGCCATTGTTTCGGGTGGTGTCGACATCGCGTGGCTGGGCCCCGCCTCGTACCTGCTTGCGTATCAACGCGATCCACGCATCGAGCCTTTCGCCAGCCTGACCATCAGCCCCGGCTATTTCACCCCCGCCGGTCATGACTATCAGGCATTGCTGCTGGTGCGCAGCCAGGTCGCCAGCGACATTCAGACGCTTCGTGGCAAACGGGTTGTGCTGACGGACCCGGCCAGCACGTCCGGCAACATCATTCCCAACGCCGAGTTTTCGGACAAAATCGGCATGCCCATGGCACGTTTCTTTGGCTCGATCGCCTTTTCCGGCTCTCACGACAAATCACTGGATGCACTGCTGGCGGGTAAAGCGGACGCCGGCTTTGTGTCCAGCGTGCGAGCCGATGAGTACCTGAAACGGGGCTTGATCGACCGCAACACCTTCAAGGTCCTCTGGCGCTCCTCGCCGATCCACTACGACCCGTTTGTCTTCAGCGGCACGCTCTGCAGCGCGCTGAAAGAACGTATTCGCACGGCCATGCTCAACGATCAGCCAGGTCTGGCGACCTTCCTCGAATCACAGGAAGCCACTGGCATCGTCCCAGTCAGCCACGCCGAATACGCGCCCTTGCTGCGCTCGATGCAGGCGACGCCCGCGTTGAACTGATCAGGGCAGGCGTCAGCAATCGGGGTCGCCCAGTTGAGCCGCCCGCCGCAACTCGCGGTAAGCGTCCACCAATTGTTCGAGGGAAAAAGCGAGGTTTCTGCCACTTGGGTTGGGCAACACCCACACGGCTGCATCACCGAAGCGGCTCGCCTGTCGGCCCCAGTTCACCTGCTTCTGGCCAGAAAGCGCCGCGTAAGCGGTTTTCCCGAGGAAGGCGACAAACCGTGGCGCACAGCGCGCGATCTTTTCTTCGAACGCAGCGGCGGCTGCCTGGAACTCGTGGAGCGACACCTGATCGGCGCGCGCGGTGGGCCGATTCACCACGGCGGTCAGTCCACACCGATAATCCAGAATCGTACGATCGTCTTCCGGACGCACTTCCTCCGGCGTGAAACCCGCCAGATGGAGCGTGCGCCAGAAACGGTTGCCTCTGCCCGCAAAGTGATGCCCTTGAGCCGCTGCGAGCAGGCCCGGATTGATGCCGCAGAAAATCACGGCGAGGTCCTTCGCCACAATGTCTTGCAGGGGTGCAGCCACGTGAGCCTCACTCACCCCGCCGACGGACCACAATCGCTCATCCACAGATCACGTTGACCGCATTACGCGCCAGTGCGGTCAAGTCATCCCGGGACTTCCCTGCCCTGGCGCGAATTGAAATGCTGTGCAGCATCGCCGAGGCCAAAACCGCCAGCGCGGCGGGATCCACATCCGGGCTCAATTCGCCCGCATCGACGGCGGCGCGCAGTCGCACTTCAAGCTCGTCATCGAGCCTGCCAAGGCGGTCGGCCAGCACCTCGCGAATCGCGGCATCCTCGACCGCCTCGGCGGTGGCCGTGCCAATCGCGAAGCACCCGCGAGGCAAACCACCGCCCGAGTAATAGATCGACAACTGCCCTTCGTAAAAACGCATCAGCGCCTCGGGCAGGGTCAAGTCCGGGTTGGTCAGCGCCTCGTGCATATCGGCCGCAGCGAAGTCCCAGTATTGCTCCAGCGCCTTGATGTACAGCGCATGCTTGTCGCCGAAGGCGGCGTACAGGCTCGGGCGGTTCATGCCCGCCGCCGAGGCGATACTGTCCAGCGAAGACCCTGAATAGCCCGTGTTCCAGAACACCCCAAGCGCCTGTTGCAGCGCCACGTCGGGGTCATACGCACGAGGACGGCCGCGGCCTTTTCCCCCTCCATCTTTATTTTGTGCCATGTCGTATAAAATCCTTGAGTCGCATTGGATGTGGCTATATTCTTACACCATCGCACAAAATTCAGAAACCATAAATTTCTGAATCCAGAGTTTGTTGTAGCCGAACCCGAACCCGGCGTTGCGGCGACGAAACAGGTGCGGTGGAGCGACCCTCCCTACCGCACGCGCTTATGGCTTTTTTGTGAGAGAGGTTGGCTGGGATCGAGTCGTTGCCAGTGCCACCGGGTGTGAGTCCTCACAGCAATCAATGACATCAGGGCCGCCAGCAACAGCGCTGCCGTCCGACTTCCCGGTTACAGGTGAATGCGATCATGACTAAACCGTTCGATAGCTCAGCAACACCCTCTTCCGAGCACCCTGGCCCTGGCGCGATCGCAACACCCGCGCGCAAGCCGTTCAGAGACAAAGCACGACCGTGGCTCATGATCGGCGTACCGCTGATCGTGGCCGTTTTCGGCATCGCTCACTACACCGCCAGCGCGCCGTTCGTTTCGACCGACAACGCCTACGCCCGCATCGCCAAGACCGCGATCAACGCCCGGGTTTCCGGACAGGTCGTGGAAATCTCGGTGGAAGACAACCAGTGGGTTCGCAAGGGCCAGATGCTCTATCGCATCAACCCCGAGCCGTTCCAGATCGCCGTTGATCGTGCAGACGCCCAATTGAGCGTTGCCCGCCTGCGCATCGACAGCCTCAAGGCCAGCTACCGCCAGCAGCAGGCCGAACTGCAATCGGCCAAAGAACAGGCGGATTTCGACCAGAAGGAATTTGCCCGCAAAAAGGCCCTGGTCGCGACCGAGTTCGTCTCGCGCGCCATCTTCGAGCGTGCGGACACCGACCTGAAGATGTCCCGCCAACGCATCGCGTCCATCGAGCAACAGATCGCCAACACCGTCGTTGCCTTGAACGGCAATCCAAACGTTGACGTCGACAGCCATCCGAGCGTTCGTGAAGCCAGGGCGCAACTCGATGAGGCGAAACTCTACCTCTCTTACGCCACGGTCTATGCGCCGGAAGACGGGATCGTGGCCAAAGTGGACGATCTGCAAGTCGGCAACTTCGTCAACAACGGCACCCCGGCCTTCGCCTTGCTGTCCGACAAACACGTCTGGATCGAAGCCAACTTCCGCGAAACCGAAGTGACCCACATGCGCCCCGGCCAGGCTGCCGACATCCGCATCGACACCTATCCGGGCAAGGTCTTCAAGGCCCACGTCATCAGCATGAGTCCGGGTGCGGGGTCTGACTTCGCCCTGCTGCCGCCCGAAAACGCGACCGGCAACTGGGTCAAGGTGGTTCAACGGGTTCCGGTTCGTCTTGAACTGGACGACATCGACCACGAGCACCCGCTGTATTCGGGCATCAGTGCGACGGTCAAAGTCGACACCGGTGTCACTAGCCCATGGTGGACCCCGTTCAAAACCTTGTTGACCGCGGGTAACCCATCATGAACGCCGGCGCTGCAGGAACACCTGCGGCAGGCGCCCTGCGCACCGTGAGGTACGCAGCGCTGCTTGCGACCTATGTTCAGTCGGTCAACGTCTCGATCCCCAATGCCGTGTTGCGCTTTATTCAGGCGAGCACCTCGATGGCGGACGATCAGGCGGGCTGGATCTTCACGTCGTACCTGGCCGCTTCGGCGATCTCCATGCCGGTGGCGTCATGGCTGGCCGCGCGCTTCGGGGTAAAAACGATGTATCAGGCCGCGCTGATCCTGTTCATCGTCGGGCTGTGGATCGCCACCTGCACCACCACGCCGCTGGAATTCATGGGCGCGCGCATCATTCAGGGCGTCGCCGCCGGGATCATCGCGCCACTGTCGTTGGGCATTGCGCTGGAAACCTTGCCGCCCGCGAAACGGTCCGCTTTCGGCGTGCCGTACGGCGCGGCGGTGTTGCTGGGCATTGTCAGCGGGCCAGCCATTGGCGGGCTTATTGCGGAGTACCAGGGCTGGCACACGGTGTTCTACACCAGCATCCCTTTGGCCGCAGTGATTTTGGGTGTGACGCAAGTTTCGCTGGAAAGAAACAAGGCGCCGACGACCCCGCCGTTCGATTTCTTCGGCTACGGCACATTCACCGTCGGGATGATCATGCTTCAGGTGCTCCTCGACCGCGGCGAGCGCATGGAATGGTTCGAGTCGCGCGAGATCTGGATCGAAGCCCTGATTTCAGCACTGGCCTTTTATCTGTTCTTCACGCATGTGCTGACCGCCAGGACGCATTTCCTCGGCAAGCACCTGTTCAAGGACAGCAACTACGTGCTCTCGACGATCCTGTTTTTCGCCTTCGGCTTCGTGCTGTTGCCGACGCTGGCACTGACGTCGCCCATGCTCAATGAAATCCTCGGCTACCCGCCGATCACCACCGGGTACATGACCATTCCGCGCGGTGTCGGGTTGGTCGGCACGTTCCTGCTGATGACGCGGATGCCCGCATTCATCGACAACCGCCTGGTTATCGCCAGCGGCATGGCCGTGGTGATCTACGCCAACTGGCTGATGCTGGGTTATTCGCCGCTGATGGACTGGACGCCGGTCGCAGTCGCCGGATTCGTGCAAGGCGTCGGCATGGGCATGTTGATGCCGTCGATCACCAAGATGGCGTTCAGCACACTCAACCCGACGTTGCGCCCGGAAGGCACGGGGTTGTTCAACCTGGCTCGGGTGTACGGAAGCACAATCGGCATTGCGATCGTGCAGGCCTATTTCTACAACAACACCCAAGCGATGCACCTGGCGCTCGCCAGTCACCTGACGCCCTATCGCACCGCCGTACATTCCGTAACGGCGTCGACACCCCTGCAAGCTGTTGGGGCGCTCAACGAAATGATCACGGGCCAGGCGGCCTTCATCGCGGTGGTCGACCAGTTCAAGATTTTGATGCTGGCGATGGTCGTGGTGATTCCGCTGGTTGTGTTTCTTCGCAAGCCCGGTCCGGCCAACTAACTTTCGTGGAGTCTGCCCAATGATCCCTACTACCTTTGCTGCCAACAGACCACCCTTCACCCTCAAGATCGGTGCCCTGTCCGTCTTCATGTTGCTCTGCGCCTGCACCGTCGGTCCTGACTTCCAGTCGCCCGCGCCTGCGACCTCGCAACACTACGATCAACACGCCGAACAACGCTTGGGCAAGAACGGCGACACCGTCGGCGTACAACACATCGAGCTGGGCCAGGCCGTCAACGGCAACTGGTGGACGGCCTTCAAGTCGCCAAAGCTCGATCAGGTCGTGCACCGCGCCATCGACGGCAACCTTGAGCTGGTCGCCGCCGACGCGACAATTCGCCAGGCGGCCTCGTCTGTCGCGGCGGCTGAAGGCGCGCTGTATCCGCAAGTGGACTTCGCCGCGTCAGGCGGCCGTCAAAAGACCCATAACGCCCCGCAAACGTCGGTCGATAACGTCTATGCCATCGGCCCACGGGTCAGCTTCGACCTGGATGCCTTTGGCGGTAACAAGCGTCGCGTCGAACAACAAGCCGCGTTTGCCGAACTGCAGAAGCACCGTTACGAAGCGGCGTACCTGACACTGACCGGCGACGTGACCAGTCAGGCGATCCTGATCGCCTCGGCCAATGCCCAGATGACCGCCGTACAGAACCTGCTCGCCAACGACGAGAAGAACCTGAAGCTGGTGCGCTCGGCGCACGCCAGCGGCAGTACAACGCAGATCGACGTGTCGCTCGCTGAAACGCGGCTGGCTCAGGACAAGACCTTACTGCCGCCCCTGGCCCAGCAACGTGACGCCGCCCGTCACGCACTGGCCATCCTGACCGGCAAAGGCCCGGGGGACTGGACGCCCCCAACCTTCGAGTTTGCCGAGTTCGTCCTGCCTGCCAGCGTCCCTGTCAGTCTGCCGTCGGAAACCGCGCGCAATCGCCCGGATGTACGGCAGGCAGAATCCGAGTTGCACATGGCAAGTGCCGAAGTCGGCATCGCCACCGCCAATCTGTACCCTCATGTCGAACTGTCCGCCGCACTGACACAGTCGGCCTCAGGCAATGGCGGTGCTGCCCTTTGGGGTCTGGCGGCAGGCTTGACGGCACCGATCTTCAATGGCGGCACACTGGAAGCCGAGCGTCAGGCGGCCGTGGATGGCTACAAAGCCACGCTGGCCGGTTATCAGCAGACCGTCATCACCTCGTTTGGCCAGGTCGCCGACACCTTGCAGGCGATCAACCACGACGCCGAACAATTCCAGGCACAGGACGACGCGTTACGTTCCGCGCAAACCAGCTTGCGACTCAACCAGCAGGCCTATGCGCAAGGCGAAAACAGCATCCTGCAGGTGCTCGAAGCCGAGCGTGCCTATGAACAGGCGCTGCTGGGTCAGATCCGCGTGAAGACTGCACAATACCTCGACACCGTGCGGCTGTTCGTCGCCTTGGGTGGAAATTCGGTGGGTGTCTTCGACCAACGCGCTGACCGCCACGAAATGGCTACCGCTGCGAACTGAACGCGTGTCACCGGGCACGTTTCCCAAACCGGAAACGCGCCCTTCAGCGCGTTCGATGCGCCCCGTCAGCCGCTAACCTTGCACCTGTGATTTGCCATCGAACGCCTCCTTCCCTCAGGACATTTCCCTTAAGGTAAAAGCGATGGACACCTTTCAGACCATGCGTTTTTTCATCGCCGTTGCTCAAAGCGGCAGCTTTACCGCAGCGGCCGCCCTGCACAACACGACCACCACCAACGTGTCCAAGGCCGTCTCGAGTCTCGAGGCCAGACTGCAGACGCGCTTGATCAATCGCACCACACGTCGCCTGGCGTTGACCGAAGCTGGCGCGCGTTATCTGCAGCGTTGCGAAAAGATCCTCGACGAAGTGCGCAACGCTGACGAGGAAGCCGCCACCGCACACGTCAAGCCCTCAGGCCGACTGAAGATCCACGCCATGTCGGCCATCGGCAACCATTACGTCATCGGTGCGATTGCCCGATACAGAGAGATTCATCCAACGGTCAGGTTCGACCTTAACCTGACTAACCGCGTACCCGACCTGATCGAGGAAGGCTATGACATGTCCATCGTGCTGGCGCGGGACCTGCCCGACTCGGGGTTCGTCGCGCAACGGCTGGGCATCACCTACAGCATCCTTTGCGCGTCACCGGCCTACGTGGGCAAACGCGGCATTCCACAATCGCCCAGCGACCTGCACGACCATGATTGCCTGCGGATCGTGAACACGGTCATGCCGGCGCAAAGCTGGACATTCGATGGACCTGAAGGGGTGGAAACGGTCAACGTGCCCACCTCGCCGCTCCACCTCAATACAGCGGATGGCATGACGGTCGCGATAAAGAACGGAATGGGTATCGGGATACAGCCGATTGCGTCAGCGGTCGAGGGACTTGGCGCGGGGACATTGGTGCGCGTGTTGCCGGATTACCATCTGGAGGAGTTGAATCTGTTTGCGATCTATCCGTCGAGAAAGTTCGTGGACGCAAAGATAAAGACCTGGGTGGAATTTCTTAAAAGTGCCATTCCGGATTTGCTGGCGTCGGATGAGAAAGTCGCGGGTTCGGCAAGAAAAACGTGATGATCACGGCGTCGGTCAGTCAGCGGCAGTATGGAGTGTCGACCCTCCATTGCCCGCACGAGCATCAGCCGTTGGTGCAGGCGATACCGACGCCCAGGTATTCAATGACATGCTGCTGACCGTGGGAATCCTGATAGGTCATCTGCACCGGCGTTGCACCGCACTTGTCGGAAACATCGGTCACCGAGATCACTTTCTGGATGTCTAGACGCGTCGAGTAAGCGTAGGTTTCGACCGGCGATTTATTGGCCGTTTCAGCGGATTGACGGTCGTCTGCAAACGCAGGCGCCAACACACTGCTCATGACCATACCTATCGCAATTTTTGCAAAGTTCATTTCATTCACCTTATCGTCGAGGAAGTAACACAGCGCGTTCCAGGTTCCCGTGTGAGCCACTGGCTTGTTTCTTTTGCTCTGCGGTTGGAACAAATGCTAAGTGTTAAGCCGGGTCCCAAATAGCCATCGACGGGACAAAGACTGTGGACGAATCCGGCACAAATGAAGGCTTGAAATTGAGCGCCTGGCCGCTGGAATCTGGCGCATAATGCCCCGGCCATTTTCCACGCAGAGGAAGGCTGACGATGACAGTTGTTCACAAAGCAGCTCAGGTGGGGTTTTCAACGCAGGCGGGCACGTACACGCAAGGCCGACCGGATTACCCGAATGAAATCAGCACGTGGTTACGCGACACCCTCGGCATCACGCCCACGTCTACGGTCATTGATCTGGGCGCCGGAACCGGCAAGTTCACGCGGTTGATCAAACCGCTGTCCGAACACCTGATCGCTATCGAGCCGGTCGACGCCATGCGGCAGGAATTTTCCACGCACTTGGCCGACACGAGGATCTTGCAAGGCACAGCGCAGTCCATGCCGCTGGTGGACGGCGAAGCCGATGTCCTAGTGTGCGCTCAAGCCTTTCACTGGTTCGCCCACGAGGCGGCGCTTTCGGAAATACACCGGGTACTCAAACCCGGCGGTCGTCTGGGGCTGATCTGGAACGTGCGAGACGAATCAGTGGACTGGGTCGCGGAAATCACCCGCATCATCACCCCCTACGAAGGCGATACCCCGCGCTTTCACACCGGCGACTGGCGACGCCCGTTCAACGGGGCATTATTTTCCCAGCCCGAGATGACCTGCTTCCCCTATACCCATACGGGCAGCGCCGAGACCGTGATCATGAACCGGTTTCTGTCGGTGAGCTTCATCGCCGCCCTGCCCGCCGCCGACAAAGCCATCGTCACCGAACAATTGCGCGAGCTGATCAGCACGCATCCTGCACTGCGCGGGCAAGAGACCATCGCCTTTCCCTACCAGACACAGGCCTACCTGTGCCGTCGGCTCGACTGAAGAGAAGGTAAAACCGTGAAGATCATCCGCAGTAAATCCTTCACCGGCGAGCGCGCCTGGGCGGCGCTCGACATCGCCAACATGAACGGCATCACCACCCGGCTGCACTGGACCGACCAACCCTACAAATGGCACGTGAACGACGGCCAGGAAGTCTTTGCGGTGCTGGACGGCCGCGTGGAAATGCACTTCAGGGACAACGGTGTCGAACAGTCGACGATCCTTGAAACCGGGGATGTCTTTTATGCGTCGGTCGGCACTGCGCACGTCGCTCACCCGCTGGGCGTAGCGCGCATTCTGGTGGTGGAAAGCGAAGGCAGCGTCTAAGCCGACCAAGACAGGCTGCATCGCCGGACCGTGTTACCCCTCGGTCTTGCGCGATGCAGTGTCCGCTTGCGCCGTCTGCAGAAACCCGCGTGCCAGTTGCTGGTACAGCTCCGGCCCCATGCGCGAACTCACGGCCTTGGCAATCAAGGCAACGGCCATGAGGCTGATCACCATGCCGTGACTGTCGATCATCTCCATCACGATGATGGCTGAGGTGATAGGCGACTGGGTGACCGCCGCCAGAAAGCCGACCATGCACAAGGCAATGGTCGGTTGAAGCGCAAGATGAAACAGCTCGGCGGCGTTGCTGCCGACGGCGGCGCCCACCGCCAGCGAAGGGGCGAAGATACCCCCGGGAATGCCTGAAAAATACGTCACCACCGTCGCCAGGAAGCGTGTGATGGGCGCATGCCACGGCAGGCCGACTTCAGAGGCGATCACTTGCGAGGTGATCCCGTAACCACTGCCGAACGACATCCCGCCGCTGACCCAGCCCAGTACCGCGACGATCAGCCCGCACGCGCCGGCGAACCACACCGGATGCAGACGGCGCCATTCCCAGACGATGAACTGGCGGTGCCGTTGAGGCCACAACAGCATCCGGCTGAACAGCCCGCCCAGCAGCCCGCAACCGATGCCGATCGCCAAGGCGGGGACCACGATGTCGATGCCAATGTCCTGAACGCCGAAGTGGCCGAAATAGTTGTAATTGCCCTGCAGGGCGATCGCCACCATGCCGGACAGAATGATGGTGCTGAGCAGCACGCCGCTGGTGCGGGTTTCCAGCTTGCGCCCCAGCTCCTCCACCGCAAAGGCGATGCCCGCCAGCGGCGTGTTGAAAGCGGCAGCAATGCCGGCGGCGCCACCGGCGAGGATAAGGTCCTCGGCCCGGACGATTCGCGCGTTCGGCAAAAACCGGTGGAAGACATGCATGATCGAAGCTGCCACCTGAACCGATGGCCCTTCTCGTCCTGCGGAAAAACCGCCAGTCAGCGCCAGCGTCCCCAAGCTTATTTTGGCGAAGGCAATGCGCAGTGAGACCAGCGTGTTGACCGGTTTCCCCTGATGAACAAGACGCGTCGCCGCGATCACCTGCGGGATCCCGCTGCCCTGCGCGCCGATGAAGAAACGGGTGGTGAGCCACACCACCAGCATCCCGATCAACGGCGTGTAGATGAACGGCAGCCAGGGCCTCTCGCTGGTTTGTTGGGCGAATTGAGCTAGCGCCAGGTCGGCAAGCCGGGCAAACATTACGACGAGCAGCCCGGCCAGCGTGGCGGCTACCCAAAGCGTGACGCGGGTGCGCCAGCGCATGGAGGCAAAACGACGGCGTAGCAGCGTTATAGGCTTGATCACCCGAGGCAGGTCCCGTTGAAGTTCGACACGAAGATGCTGGCAGACTAACCAAAGAACCGGTGAGCGCCAAATGACTTCGAGTGCCGAGGGTCAGGCCGCCCGCTCCAGTTCCGTCAACAACGACACGAACTGCAACGTCAATTTGTGCCGTGCGTCGAGATGAATCAGCGGCACCGACGCCTCGTGGGACTCGCGCATCTTCACTGAACTGTTCAGGTAGGTCGACAGCACCGGCAGGCCTTCGGCGATCAATTCGTCGATCAGGTTCTGATGCAGGCTCGCGCGGCTGACAAACTGATTGACCACAATGCCTTCCACGGTCAGTGATTCATTGTGATCGGCCTGCAACTCGGCGACTTGCGCAATGACGCTGTACAGCGCCTGGCGGGAAAAGCTGTCGCAATCGAACGGAATCAGCACCCGTTCGGCGGCAATCAATGCGCTGTAGGAATAGAAATTCAGCGCGGGCGGCGTGTCGATGTAGATCCGCTCGAAATCCTCAGAAAGCTCGACCAGCAAACGACGCAGCTTGTTGATCTTGAATTTGGATTCAAGCTTGGGCTGCAGATCGGAGAGCTCCGCGCTGGCGGCGATCAGGAACAGATTGTCGTAGCGTGTCTCGCTGATCTCGGCCCGGTTCTTCTTGCCCGAAGAGGACGACGACAGGGTCTGCTTGAAAAAATCGGCGATGCCGACGGGCATGTCATCGCCCGTGAGACCGGTCAGGTAATGGGTGGAGTTGGCTTGTGCATCGAGGTCGATCAACAGCGTCCGATACCCTTCGGCCGCGCTAACGGCGGCCAGATTACAGGCGATGCTGGATTTGCCCACCCCTCCCTTTTGATTGAATACTGCGCGACGCATGAGACAGATGACCCGTGAAAAAAGTCATCGATCATACCAGCGAATGTTTTCGTTTGATGTGGCAGGTCACAGACAGTTACGTGACAGTTAAATGACAAAAGCCCGCACAGGTCTCAAACGCAGTCTTTCGCCGCCCGCCCAAAACCGGAGTTAATCAGACTGCGTTCATACACAAACACCTTACCGCCGTTCGATGCCTTGTAGGCTTCGATTACGTTGTCGGCGGCGACGGAACTGGAGACGACAATCCGGTAATGCCGCTGAGTCTGGGACAGGTTCGGACTCAGCGCATTGTCCTGCAGTTTCGGCATCACGCAGGCGGTGAACTGCTCGGGGGATTTCTGGGTGACCAGGGTCAGCGTCGGCTCATTGGGCGCGGACGCACAGCCCGCCAACAGCGAGCCGGACATCAAGACGGCGGAAAAAAACAAACGACGCATCGGCGATCTCCTGTAAAAAATGCTGCCGCGCTGGCAGGCTCTTCAATACAGGCCATTGTCCAGTTCCGGGCCCAGAACTGAACTTGAAAGACGTGATGCTGACTATCGACGCCGACGATGGATAGCGATGCGTCCAGGCGTTCAGCGCAAGGACGAGCTCGACCGGCGAACGATCTTGATCGAGTGTTTGACGTCAGGCTTGCGGGTCACGCTGATTGCCCGTTTGGTCACGGTATCGATCGTGATGTTCCAGAAGCCGCTGCTTGGCACCACGATTTTCGCCGGAAACGTATCAAACGCGCCGCCATGATAGGTATGACGTCCACCGTTCTTGAAACTGCGAAAATTGGCGTCGCTCATCAGACGAATGTTGCAGGTGCCAGAGGCCTGGATCACCACAATGTCGTCTTCGTTGAGGTGTTCGCGCTGGTGAATGAATTTCACGGGGGTTCCACTGAGAGGGTTGGCAAGGCGGCAAGAATATCACGGCGCAGGCGTCCCCCGCTGACCGCACCTGAACCCGTGCGATCACTCGCAACGCACAGTCCACGCCACAAGCCGCGCCACAATCGGGCGGACGAGCACGAAAAACCTCAGCGTTTCGGTTTGTAGTCACGCGGATCGATGCCCCATTTGCGCAGCCGTGACGCGAGGGTCGTCGGCTTGACCCCCAGTAATTGCGCCGCACCGCCATCGCCGGAGACCTTGCCCGCCGTGCGTTTGAGCATCGCCACCGCGTTCGCCCTTAACTTCAACTGCAGGATCTCGTCGGGCACGGGTTCGCCGGTGTCCGGGGACTGCAAGGCCACGGGCGCTTGAACCCGTGCCCCGGCCACCACCAGGTCGTCGAACCGCAGGCGCCCGTCCTGCGACACGATCATCTGCCGTTCGATCACGTTTTCCAGTTCTCGAATGTTACCGGGCCACGCGTAGCGTTTGAGCAGTTCGACCTGGGCCAGCGGCAAGCGTACCCCGGTCTTGTTGAACGCCTTCGACGCGCGCCGCAGGAAGTGGCTGGCGAGCAGAGGGATATCCTCTATGCGTTCACGAAGCGGTACCGAACGCACCGGGAACACGTTCAAGCGAAAATACAGATCCTCACGGAAACCTCCCTCCCCGATCATCGCGCGCAAATCACGATTGGTCGCGGCGATGACCCGCACGTCCACCACGCGGGTCACGTTATCGCCGACGCGTTCGAACTGCTGATCCTGAAGCACCCTCAGCAATTTGCTTTGCAGCTCCAGCGGGATCTCGCCGACTTCATCAAGAAACAGCGTGCCGCCGTCGGCAAGCTCGAAGCGCCCCATCCTGGCGTTGACAGCGCCGGTGAACGCGCCTTTGACGTGACCAAAAAACTCGCTCTCGAACAGGTCCCTCGGGATGGCCGCGCAGTTGACGCGAATCAGCGGCCGATCACAGCGACGGCTGCTGGCATGGATGGCCCGCGCGATCAGCTCTTTGCCGGTGCCTGATTCGCCGTTGATCAGCACGTTCGCATCGGTCGGTGCCACCAGCTCGATCTGGCGAATCAGGTGCAGCACCGCCGGGCTCTCGCCGACGATTTCATGGTGATTACGTTCGGCCTTGATCTCTTCCTGCAGGTACTGGTTTTCCACCTCCAGACGCTGTTTGAGCTGCTCGACTTCGTTCAACGCCTCACGCAGTCGCTGCTCGGCGCGCTGGCGCTCGCGAATGTCGCGGAACAACACCACGGCGCCCACCAGTCGCCCCATCTCGAAGATCGGCGTGCTGGTGTACTCCACCGCGATGGCGTCGCCGTTCTTGTGCCAGAACACCTCGTTGTCGACGCGATGCACCTGACCGTCGCTGAACGAGGCGTGAATAGGGCACTGCATCACGGGAAAGCGCGTGCCGTCGCGGTGGCTGTGGTGGAACAACTGGTGCGCATCGTGGCCGACCATGTCGGCGGCGCTCCAGCCGAGAATGCGCTCGGCCGCCGGATTGATGAACGTGGTCTGGCCTTTCGCATCGAGCCCGTAGATGCCCTCGCCGACTGCGCCGAGGATCATCCGGTTTTGTCGTTCGATGCGCTCGAAGACCTGCGAAATCCGCTCCCACCCGACGTGTCCGAGACGATGCTGACGGCGCGCTTCGGAGCGGTTGCGCCGCGTCTCGAGCAGATCCCGCTGCTGCACCATGAACAGAATGCGCCTGCCATCGGCCAGCGCGCTGGCGCTCACCTCCACGGCGTGCTGGCGCCGGTTCAAGTCAACCAGCACCAGATCGTCCGACCACGCCTGGCCCTGGGTCAGCACCTCGTCACTGAAACTGACCCACAGCGACAGCCCTTCGCCGAGGAAGTGGCTGAAGCGAACCGCCACGTCATCGTGCCCCGCACAGCCCAGAATCGCCAAGGCGGCACGGTTCGCTTGCAGCAGCGCATCAGCCTGGGGATCGACCACCAGCATCGCCTGGGAGGCACGATCAATTGCTTCATCGTCGAAACCGGTGGTGGTCATGTCGTCATTTCCATGGGGTAAGGCCTCGGACAGGCCCGACTGGAAAATATGAACTTTCGTTATTCTTTTCACCATATTTCGTGAATAACGAAATATCGTAAGTCCGGATGCGGTTTATAAAAATTAGAAAACCATTAACTTTCAATAGGTTATTGATTTATGCGGTGCTGGCACGACTCTCGCTATCGCTATAGAGAAACGTACATACGATCACTCCCCTGACGAGAGAAGCACCGACGATGAACAAAGCCGAAATGCACCACACCCTCATGGCCGCCAAGGCCCGCCTGAACCTGAGCTGGGACAGCCTCGCCGACGCTGCGGAGAAAGCGCCGGTCTGGGTCGCCTCAGTGTGCTATGGCATGAACAGCGCGCCAGCGGATGTGGCGGCACGCATCTGCAAAACGCTGGGTCTGGTCGGCGAACAAGGGGAAGAAGTGGCTGCCGCCATGACCGTATTCCCGACCAAGGCATGGGATCAGGCCATCCCGCAGGACCCGCTGATCTACCGCTTGTACGAACTGGTTGGCGTGTACGGGCCGACCCTCAAGGACGTGATCCAGGAAAAGTTCGGCGACGGCATCATGAGCGCCATCGACTTCTCCATGCACGTCGACAAGATCGAAGACCCCAAGGGCGACCGCGTGCTGGTAACCCTGAACGGCAAATTCCTGCCGTATCGATCCTGGTAATCGCTACGCCGCCTTCACTCATCCCGTCGCCCTTAACGCTCGCCCCGAGGTCACCCCATGTCCTATCTGCTTCCGTTTGAATTTGTCACCAAGATGGTCGATGCCGGCGAGTCCAAGATTCACATGTCGACCCGGGATACGCTGATCCGCGCCTACATGGCGGGTGCGATCCTCGCCCTCGCCGCCGTGTTCGCGGTCACCATCGCGGTGCAGACCGGCTCGGCGCTGCTGGGCGCCGTGCTGTTTCCGGTGGGGTTCTCGATGCTCTATCTGATGGGCTTCGACCTGCTCACGGGTGTGTTCGTGCTGACGCCGCTGGCGCTGCTGGACAAGCGCCCCGGCGTCACGCCGAGCCGGGTCCTGCAAAACTGGGGGCTGGTCTTCGCCGGTAACTTTGCCGGCGCGCTGACCGTTGCGTTCATGATGGCGTTCATCTTCACCTACGGCTTCAACGCAGCACCGGGCGCCGTGGGCGAAAAGATTGCCAGCATCGGCGAAGCGCGCACGCTGGGTTACGCGCATTACGGTGTCGGCGGCTGGATCACGATCTTCCTGCGCGGCATGCTGTGCAACTGGATGGTCTCGATGGGAGTGGTCGGCGCGATGATCTCGACGTCGGTGAGCGGCAAGGTGATCGCGATGTGGATGCCGATCATGCTGTTCTTCTTCATGGGCTTCGAGCACTCGGTGGTGAACATGTTCCTGTTCCCCTCCGCGATGATCATGGGCGGGAATTTCTCGGTGATGGATTACATGGTCTGGAATGAAATCCCGACGGTGCTGGGCAATCTGGTCGGCGGACTGGCGTTCACCGGCCTCACGCTTTACAGCACTCACATCCGCACGGCCGCAAAACGCCATTTTCCCGAACATCAACCGCCCCGCCCTCGCGTCGTGAGCGCTACTGCAGCGTCGGACCGCTGAAGCTGCCCTCTTCTTGCAGCCACGCACAAAACAGCGCGATGGTTTCGTCCGCTGTTTTGTCGGCTGGAACGTAAGCGCAATAACTGCGGGATTTGAGCCGCGGCTGGGCAAATGGAATGACCAGCCGACCGGCCTGCAGATCGCTGGACACCAGGGCAATGGGCCCCATCGCGATGCCCACCCCGTCAATGGCCGCCTGCAAGGTCAGGTAGAAATGATCGAAGACCACGGCGGCAGCGGGTTTCAAGGCGGGAATCCGGGCGCTCGCCAGCCAGTCCGGCCAGAGCCGTGGAAGGCTCGAGGTGTGCAGCAAGGTGTGTTGGCGCAGGTCTTCGGGCACTTGCAGTGGCAGACGCTGCAAGAGCGCGGGACTGCACACCGGCACCCGTTCTTCGCCGAGAAACACGTGGGTCGCATAACCGTAAAGCGTGTCCGGTCCGCCGCGAATAACGACGTCATACGCCGTCTGCAAACTTTCCACCGGCCTGTTCGACGTCTCGACCTGCACCTCTATGCCGGGGTGTCGGGCACGAAGCCCTTCCAGTCGCGGCACCAGCCAGCGCAGCGTGAAGGTCGCGGAGGCATTCACGGACAGCGTACGTGTTGCAGACACCGGAAAGCCGAACCTCGCAGTCGCCTGGGACAACTGCTCGAACAGCGGCCCGACGTCCGCCAAATAAGCGCTTGCCGCTGGCGTGAGGACGACCCGCCGGTTGTGCCGTTCGAATAACGCTGCGCCGAGCCAGTCTTCAAGCAGACGCACGCTCTGACTGACCGCCCCTTGCGTGACATGCAATTCCGCCGCGGCGTCCTTGAAGCTGCCCAGCCGGCCAGCCGCCTCGAAGGCGCGCAACGCATTGAGAGGAGGCAACACCCGATTCATTCGCAATAGCCTTTCTGATGTGAAGCGCCAATTTATCTGGTTTGTCAGGGACCACCAAGATAGATATTTTGCTGATCACGCCAGCGTCGGCCGACGATGTCTACTTTGCAGCACTCCTCTCTGCCCTTACTTTGGAATACACCACCATGCTCAGCGCCACTGGCGGTTTTGTACTGCTTGCCGCCATCCTTCATGCCAGCTGGAATGCCCTGCTGCATGGCAACCGCGACCGACATCTGTCCATGGCCTGGATGAGCATCGTCATCGCCACCGTCTCTACGCTGGTCGCCCTTAACCTGCCGCTGCCCGCCGCCGGGGCATGGCCATACATCATTGCTTCCGGCCTGGTGCACATCGTCTACAACATCAGCCTCATCCGCTCGTACGGCCGCAGCGACCTGTCAGTGGCCTACGCCATCGCGCGAGGCTCGTCGCCATTGCTCGTCACCCTCGGCGCGGCGCTGTTCGCCCAAGAGGCGATCAGCCCGCTGCACGCCCTCGGGATCGTCATGATATCGGGCGGTATTCTTGCGCTGGCACTTCTCGACCGCCGCGTCTCCCGCGCCGATGTCCTCGCGGCACTGAGCACAGGCGTGATCATCGCGCTGTACACCGTGATCGATGGCATTGGCGTGCGTCAGTCCAACGGCCAGGCCTTCGCCTACACCGCCTGGATGTTCGTGTTCTATTGGTCGATGCCGCTGCTCTTCATCGCCAAACGCGGATGGGCCGCGCTGCTGGATCCGGTCCGCACCCACCCGCTCTCCGTGACCGCATCGCTGGGCGGCGGACTGGTGTCCATCGGTGCCTATGGAATCGTGATCTGGGCGATGCAATCGGGCGCCATGGGCGGCGTGTCGGCGCTGCGCGAAACCAGTGTGGTGTTCGCGGCACTGATCGGGCGCGTGTTTCTGGGCGAGGACATGAGCGGGAAACGCTGGACCGTGTGCGCCGTGGTAGCCGCCGGCGCCGTGTGCCTGGGGCTTTGAACGGCGCAACATGGCCCAGACGCGTTACGGCGTTACGGCGTTTCCACCGGCCATGGACACCGGTTGTTCAGGATTCCAGGACCCGCCCAGCGCCGCCTGCAACTGCACGCTGGTGACCAACTGGGTGGCCACCAGACTGAGCAATGTCTGGCGCTCGTTGAGGCTGGTGGCCTGGGTCGTGGCCACGTCGAGGTAATCGATGACGCCGGCTTCGTACTGGTCACGGCTGACCGCTGCCGACTCTTCGGCCGATTGAGCCGAGTTACGCCGCGCTTCCAGCTCAGGCTGCAAGGTGCGCAGTTCCACCAGGTAATCCTCGACTTCACCCAGACCGGTGAGCACGGTCTGGCGATAGGTCGCCACCGTTGCGTCGTACGCATGCCGCGCTTGATCGACGCCCGCCCGCGTCGCGCCAAAATCGAGAATGGTGCCGGTCAGGCTGGGGCCGATGGACCAGAAACGGTTGGGCAAGGAAAACAGATTGCTCACCGTCGAGCTTCGATAACCGCCACTGGCGCTCAGTGTCAGGTCAGGGTAATAGGCCGCCGTCGCGACGCCGACCGCCGCGTTCGCAGCGGCCATCTGACGCTCGGCGGCGGCGATGTCCGGACGACGTTCCAAGAGGCGACTCGGCACGCCCAATGGCACGTCGGGCACGTGATACTGCCAGGCCGGGTCAGCGGTCAGGGCGAAGTCCGCAGGCGGCTTGCCGATCAACAATGCGATGGCGTGCTCCAACTGCGCGCGCTGCCACTGCAGGTCCAGCATCGAGGCCTGGGCGCTCTGCAGTTGGGTCTTGCCGGTCGCGAGATCGGCACGCGAGGAAATCTGCTCGTCGTATTTGTTCTGAATGATCTGCAAGTAACGCTCATAACCCGCGATGGTTTCCCGGTACAAGGCGATACGCTGATCGAGCAGACGCAGCTGAAAGTAATCCTGAGCCAGTGACGATTGTGCGCTCAGGGTCGCGTTGGCGAGGTCGGCAGCACTGGCCTGCGCGCTGGCCCGGTCTTGCTCGTTGGTGCGGCGCAACCTGCCCCAGATATCCGCTTCCCAGCTCAGGTCCAAGCTCGCCGAATGTTCCTTGCTCACGCCGCCCGCACTGCCCACGCTGCCGCCAGACGACGACCCATTGGACGACGACCCGGTGCCCGACTCGCTGCGGGTGCTTGATCCCGTGCCGGTCAGTGTGGGGAACAGCTCGGCGCGGGACTGACGCACCAGCGCCAATGCTTGCTGGTACTGAGCGGCGTACAGCGCAACGTTCTGGTTATTGAGCTGCACCTGGCTGACGAGCGCGTCCAGTTGCGGGTCCTGATAGAGCGTCCACCAGGCGCCCTTCGGCAGTTCGTCCTGAGGGTTGGCCGCCTTCCAGCCTTGCGCTTCCTTGAAGGTCGCGGAAAGCGGCGCGGTCGGCTTCTGGTAGTCAGGGCCGACCATGCAGCCGGCCAACAGGGTGCTGGACAGCAACAAGGCGATGCAGAGACGGGACAAAGGAAATGCGTTCATTCAGTTAAACCCTGTCAGTCAGCCGGGCACGTGAGCGCGGCGAATACGCGTGTGCCATAAGGTGCGGGACGCGCGGCTCAGGCGATCAAGATAGAGGTACACCACCGGCGTGGTGAACAGCGTCAGCAGTTGGCTCAGCACCAGACCTCCTGCGATGGCCACGCCCAGCGGCTTGCGCAGGTCGGCATCACCGCCGCTGCCCAGGGCCAGCGGCAACGCGCCGAAAAAGGCCGCCAGCGTGGTCATCATGATCGGCCTGAAACGCATGCGGCAGGCCTCGATGATCGCCTGTTCGGGCGACAGCTTGCGGTCGCGCTCCGCCATCAAGGCGAAATCGATCATCATGATGGCGTTCTTCTTGACGATGCCGATCAACAGCAGGATGCCGATCAGGGCAATCACGGTCAGCTGCATGTTCACCACCTTGAGCAGCAACAGTGCGCCCACGCCCGCCGACGGCAAGGTCGAGAGGATGGTCAGCGGATGGATGTAACTCTCGTACAGCACGCCCAGCACGATGTAGACCGCCAATAACGCCGCCGCGATCAACCACGGCATGCTCGCCGCCAGTGATGCGTAAGCCTGTGCGGTCCCCGCAAAACCGTATTGTATGTCTCGCGGCAGCCCGACCTTGTCGACCGCTGCATTGATGGCCGCCGTCGCCTGATCGAGGGACACGCCGTCCTGCAGGTTGAAGGCAATGGTGCTGGTGGCCGACTGGCCCTGATGGGCCACCGCCAGCGGTGCGTTGTCAGGGGCGAACGTGGCAAACGCGGTCAGTGGCACCTGCTGGTTGTCGCTGTTGATCACGTACATGCGATCGAGCATGGTCGCGTCACTCGTGTAGACCGGGTCGAGCCCCATGACCACGTGGTACTGGTTCAAGGTCTTGTACAAGGTGGCGACCTGCCGCTGGCTGTAGGCATTGTTCAGCAGGTTATCAATATCGGTGACGCTCACGCCCAGACGGCTGGCGGCAGCGCGATCAATGTGCAGCTTGAGCTCCTGGCCGCCGGTCTGGGAGTCGGAGTCGATACCGGTCAATTGCGGCAAGGTACGCAGCGCGGCCTCGACCTTGGGCGCCCACAGGCGCAGCACATCCAGATCGTCGGCCTGCAAACTGAACTGGTAGGTGGCGTTGGCACTGCGGCCACCCACGCGAATGTCTTCAGCCGGGGTCAGGAAGAGCTGAATGCCCGCCACTTTGTTATTGGCTCGGGTCAAGCGGTTCGCCACGGCCGCCGCGCTGCTGGTGCGAAGGGTGTAATTCTTGAGCCGGACAAAGAAATCACCGGTGTTGCGCGAGCCTGCGCGGCCGCTGCCGGTCGACGACATCACCGCTTCCACGTCGGGGTCAGCCGCCAGGTCATGGGCAATCTGCATCAGGTGCGGTTTGAGCGCCTGAAACGAGATGCTCTGATCGGCTCGCACCGCCCCCATCAACACGCCGGTGTCCTGCGCCGGGAAGAAACCCTTGGCGACCGTGGCGTACAGATAAACGTTGAAACCGACCGTCAAGAGCAGGCTGAACAGCGTCAGTAGGCGATGGCGCATGACCCAGGCCAGTGCAGCGATGTACGCCCCCTGCAACCGCGCAAGCCCCGCCTCGATCCACTGGTAGACACGCGGTTGTCTGGCATCGTGGGCGGGCTGGCGTAGCAGCATCACGCACAGGACCGGCGTGAGGCTCAAGGACACGATCATCGACAGGCACAGGGCGATGCTCAGTGTCACCGCAAACTCGCGAAACAGCCGACCGACGATGTCGCCCATCAGCAGAATGGGGATGAACACGGCAATCAGCGACAGCGTCATCGACAGCACCGTAAAGCCGACCTCGCGGGTGCCCATCAACGCGGCGCGCAACGGGCGCATGCCCTGTTCCTGATACCGTGCGATGTTCTCCAGCACCACGATGGCATCGTCCACCACGAAGCCGGTGCAGATGATCAAGGCCATCAGCGACAGGTTGTCGAGGCTGTAGCCGAGCAAGTACATGATTGAGCACGTACCGATCAACGACACGGGCAGCACCACCGCCGGAATCAACGTCGCGCGCAGGTTGCGCAGAAACACGAAGACCACGGCAATCACCAGCAACGTCGCGATCAACAAGGTTTCTTCAGTGTCATGCAACGACGAGCGCACCGTCGGGCCACGGTCAATGACACTGATCAACTGCACGTCGCCCGGAATCTCGCGCTGCAGCTCCGGGATCAGCGCCTTGATGCTGTCGATGGTCTGCAGCATGTTCGCGCCCGCCTGACGGGTCACGCCCAGCGTCACCGAAGGCTGGCCGTTGTAGTAGCCGCCGACGAAGGTGTCCTCCACCGAATCGTAGACGTTCGCGACATCACGCAGGCGCACGGCCGCGCCGTTCTGGTAGGTGATGACCAGCGCCTGGTAATCGCTGGCCTTGTCGATCTGATCGTTGCCGTCGACCACCCAGCTTTGAGCGTCGCCCTGCAGAATGCCCTTGGGCTTGGCCTTGGTCGCGTTGTTGACGGCTTCGCGCACCGCCTCCAGCGAAATACCGGCGTGGTTCAGCAGGTTGGGCTGGATGTCGATGCGCACCGCGGGCAACGCGCCGCCACGGACCGAGACCTCGCCCACGCCGTTCACCTGAGCGATTTTCTGTTGCAGCTTGCTGTAGGCCAGGTCGTAGAGTTCGCCCGGACTGCGGGTCGACGAGGTCAGTGCCAGCATCAGCACCGGCGCTTCGGAAGGGTTGGCCTTGCGGTAGGTCGGCAGCGACGGCATGGAACTGGGCAGCAAACTGCGCGAGGCATTGATGGCCGCCTGCACGTCACGGGCGGCGCCATTGATGTCGCGATTGAGCTCGAACTGCAGGATCAGGGTGGTCGATCCCTGGCTGCTGGTCGACGTCATTTCGGTGATACCGGCGATCTGTCCGAGGCTGCGTTCCAGTGGCGTCGCCACCGTGGCCGCCATGGTTTCGGGGCTGGCACCGGGCAGCGAAGCGCTGACCATGATGGTCGGGAAATCCACTTGAGGCAGCGGCGCCACCGGCAGCAGCTTATACCCCAGGATCCCGGCCAGCGTGATACTCAGGCTCAGCAACAGCGTCGCCACCGGACGACGAATGAACAGCCGGGAAAGGTTCATGCCTGCGCCCTGCCTCGGTTAATACGTGCCTTGGCCCGCTCCGAGAGACGATCGAACATCAGGTAAATCACCGGTGTGGTGAACAGCGTCAGCACCTGGCTCAGCAGCAGACCGCCCACAATCACCAGGCCCAACGGCCGGCGTAACTCAGCACCGGCGCCCGTGGCGAGCATCAGCGGCAGTGCGCCAAACAGCGCCGCCAGCGTGGTCATCAGGATCGGCCGCAAACGCAACAACGCCGCCCGGTGAATGGCCGCACGCGCATCGAGGCGAAGATGCTGGCGACCTTCAAGCGCGAAGTCGATCATCATGATCGCGTTCTTCTTGACGATCCCGATCAGCAGCACCACGCCGATCAAGGCGATGAGGCTGAACTCGGTGCCGGTCAGTATCAGCGCCAGCAACGCCCCGATGGCTGCCGATGGCAGCGTCGAAAGAATGGTCACCGGGTGAATGAAGCTTTCGTACAGCATGCCCAGCACGATATACATCGTGACCAGCGCCGCGAGGATCAACCACAACGTATTGCCGGTTGCCGTCTGGAACGCCTCGGCCGCGCCCTGATACCGCAAGGTGATGCTGCTCGGTGCGTCGAGTTCGGTCATGACCTGGCTGATCGCTTGCTGCGCCTGCTCCAGCGAGTAACCGTCTGCCAGGTTGAACGACAGGGTCACGGCCGGAAACTGATCCAGGCGGCTGAGTGACAGGGAGCCGGTCCGCTGACCGACCTTGGCGATGTCGGTAAGGCGCACCATCTGCGCCGGCGTGGTGGCGGTGCTGGTCGCGCTGCCTGTGCCCGACGACGTGCCGCTGACGGTGGACGTGCTCGTGGTGGAGTTCGGGGTGACGGCAGCCAGGTAGATGTCGTTAAAGGACGCCAGCGATTGCTGGAATTTGCCCGGCACCTGCAGCACCACCCGGTATTGGTTGGACTGGGTGAATATGGTCGAAATCAGGCGCTGGCCGAAGGCGTTGTACAGCGCCGTGTCCACATCCGAGGCACTGATGCCGTAGCGCATGGCGGCGGCTCGGTCCAGTTCGACATACGCCACCAGTCCCTGATCCTGCAGGTTGTCGATGACATCGCGCATTTCCGGACGATGCTGCAACTTCTCCATGAGTTTGGGCACCAGCACCGACAGGTTGGCACTCTCCGAGTCGTCCAGCGTGAACTGGTACTGACTCGGGGTCAGTTGGTCGTCAACGGTCAGGTCCTGGGATGACACCAGGTTCAACTGGATACCCGCCACGGCCGCAGCGGATTTCTCCAGACGCGTGATCACCTGAGTGGCCGTTTCGTCGCGCTCATCGAACGGCTTGAGTTCGATCTGCAGACGGCCGTTATTCAGCGAGCTGTTGTTGCCGTCGACCCCGATGGTGGATGACACCGACTGCACGGCAGGGTCCTGACGCACCACCTCGACCATGGCTTGCTGACGGCGGGCCATTTCACCGAACGACACGTCTTGCGACGCGCGGGTGAAGCCCTGGATCAAACCGGTGTCTTGGGTCGGGAAGAAGCCTTTGGGCACGACCAGATAGAGCAGCGCGGTCAGCGCCACGGTGCCGAGCGCCATCAGCAGGGTCAGGCGTTGGTGATCGAGCACCCACACCAGCCCACGGTCGTAGCCGTCCAGCACTCTCTGATACTGACGATCGCCCCAAGCCGCAAAGCGACCTTTCCGGTCGTCGGGCACGTGGCGCAACAAGTGACCGCAGAGCATCGGCGTCAGGGTCAGCGAGACCACCATCGACACCAGAATCGCTACTGCCAGCGTGATGGCGAACTCACGAAACAAGCGCCCGACCACGTCGCCCATGAACAGCAGCGGAATAAGAACGGCGATCAATGAAAAGGTCAGCGAAATGATGGTGAAGCCGATTTCCTGTGAGCCCTTGAAGGCGGCAGCCATCGGTTCCTCACCCTCCTCCAGGTGCCGGGTGATGTTTTCCACCACCACGATCGCGTCATCGATGACGAAGCCGGTGGCGATGGTGAGGGCCATCAGCGTCAGGTTGTTGATGCTGAAACCCGCCAGGTACATCACCCCGAATGTGCCCACCAGGGAAAGCGGCACCGCGAGGCTGGGAATCAGGGTGGCCGTGAAATTGCCCAGAAACGCGAAGGTGACCAGGACCACCAGCCCGATGGACAGCAGCAGTTCAATCTGAACGTCTTTGATCGAGGCGCGAATGGTCTGGGTACGGTCGCTGATCACGGTCAGTTTGACCGAGTCAGGCAATGCGGTTTGCAGCGTCGCCAGCTTCTGCTTGATGCTGTCGACCACTTCGATGACGTTCGCACCGGGCTGGCGCTGCACGGCAATCACGATGGCCGGCTGGCCGTTGGCCGTGGCCCCCAGGTATTGGTCCTGGGGCGCTTCGGCAGTGGTCGCGACGTCCTTGAGTCGCAACGCCGCGCCGTTTTCGTAAGCCAGCACCAGCTCGCCGTACTCCACCGCGTCACGCAACTGGTCGTTGGCATCGATGGTGATGGAATGCGACGGCCCGTCGAAGCCGCCTTTGGAGCCGTTCACGTTGGCCGCGTTGACCTTGTCGTAGACGTCTTCAAGGGTCAGGCCGTGGGCGGCGAGGCTGGTGGGGTTGACCTCGATCTTCACCGCCGGCTGCTGGCCGCCCGCAAGGCTGACCATGCCCACGCCGGAAATCTGCGAGAGCTTGAGCGCGACGCGGGTGTTGACCAGATCCTGCACCCGGGTGAGCGGCAGGCTGTCGGACGTCGCAGCGAGGGTCAGTACGGCGGTATCGGCCGGATTGACCTTCTTGTAGGTGGGCGGGTTTGGCAGGTCGGTGGGCAGCAGGCTGTCGGCGGCGTTGATGGCCGCCTGCACTTCCTGCTCGGCAACGTCCAGCGACAGATCCAGCGAGAACTTCAGGGTGATCACCGACGCCCCGGCCGAACTGGTCGAGTACATCTGCGCCAGACCCGACATCTGACCCAGCTGACGTTCCAGGGGCGCAGTGACGGCCGACGCCAGGACGCTCGAACTGGCGCCGGGGTACAACGTGCTGACCTGGATGGTCGGGTAGTCGACTTCAGGCAGGGCCGAGGTGGACAACAGCCGGTACGCAAAAATGCCTGCCAGCATCACCGCCATCATCAACAGCAACGTCGCAACCGGCCGCTGGATAAACAGTCGTGACGGGTTCATGGGCTGACATTGCCGGTGGCTGGCTTCGCGCTTCCGGTTGCAATGACGTCGGTGCTGGCAGGCTTCTCGATTTCGACCTTGCTGCCCTCACGCAGGTGGTCGATCCCGCGAGTGACCACCTGCTCGCCCGGCTGCACGCCTTGGGTGACCACCGTCTGCTCGCCCATGACCGGACCGACCTTGATGCTTCGGCGGGTGACCTTGGCGTCCTTGACCACGTACAGAAACTCGCCGTCACTGCTCAGTTGCACTGCGGCGGACGGCACCACCACGGCGTTGTGCAGCGTGTCGGTGGTCAGCTTCACGTTGACGAACTGGTTGGGGTAGAGCTTCTCGTCCGGGTTATCGAACAGCGCCTTGAGCTTGATGCTGCCGGTGGTGGTGTCGATCTCGTTGCTGATGAATTTCAATGTACCGCTGGCCAATGGCGTCGTGCCCAATTGGTCCAGGGCCTGTACGCTCAATGCCTCCCCTTTGCGCACTTTGGGCAACAGTGTCGCCAGTTGCGCCTGGGGCAAGCTGAAGGTGACGGCGATGGGGTTGGTCTGTGTCACGGTGACGATGCCAGTGGTGCTGCTGGACGAGACGATGTTGCCGGGATCGACCAGACGCAGGCCGACGTAGCCGTCGATGGGCGAAACGATTTTGGCGTAAACCAGATTCAGTTTTGCGGCATCGATCTGGCCCTGATCCGCCTTCACCGCACCGGCGTACTGACCGACCGTGGCGGTCTGGGTGTCCAGGTCCTGCTTGGCGAGCGAGTCTTTGGCGAACAAACGCTTGTAACGCTCCTCGGTCAGCTGCGCGCTCTTGAGTAATGCCTGGTTCTGCGCCATGTCGCCCTGATATTGATCCAGCGTGGCCTGATACGCGCGCGGATCGATTTGCGCCAGTAACTGACCCTTCTTCACGTACTGCCCTTCGGTGAAATACACGGCCATGAGTTCACCGTCGACGCGACTGGTGACCGTGACCGAATAATTGGGAACAACTGTGCCCAGCGCTTGTTGAATCACCGGCACATCCGCCGTGCCCGCGGTGCCCACGGCAACGCTGACGGCCACGTTGGGATCGGTCATGCCCGGCCCGCCGTGACGTCCACCGGGGCTGGACGCGGTTGCGCCGCTAGCCGGCGCCGACGACGGTGTGCGTTCGATGTAGACGAAAACAGCGCCAATGGCTGCGGCTATCAGGAGCGCAACTACAAGGCGCTTTCGTGAGCGGGCTGCCGGAATCTGGGTCATTGGATACTTCTGCGTGGACAAGGAACGAATGGACAAAAAAACGGGTGCGCTCGAGGGCATAGCGCCGGGCATGCATCGGTCGGCGACAGGGCAGCCGCGCACAGGGCACCGCCAATGACAGCGGGCGGGCCAAAGAGGTTCAAGCAGCTGAGGATGTTTCGAATTGTTGCGCCATTTAGCCCTGCACGGCCCAGGCGAACAAGCGAGGTGGACGACCTTTGCAGATTATTTACATTCCGCTGCTGACGGAATCAGTGCGGCGAGCGACACGGTTTTCACCACTGACAGTGCCACGCCTGGGGCCACCGAGGTCTAAATGCACCTATCGCCCGTTATCGAGCGGGCTCAGTAATAGACGTCCTCAGCACTCATCCGGCCAATCTTCCAGAACGTCAGCAGCGAGATGCCGAACAACACCATAACGATCAGTACGCCACCGGTCATGATGAAGAAGCCCGGCCGCAAGTGGTTCACATGCTCAGCGAGGCTGTTGATCGACGGGAACCAGTCGCAGTACACCAGCGCGACGGGGCCACCCTCGACATACCGGCGTTGTTCACCGTATCGAGTGTCGAGGTACTCAGCCTCGTGTGCATTGCCGGATTGATCGTTGTAGCGATAGTGGAGAATCGCAGCGCTGCTGTTTCGGGGCAGTGGCTCGATCTGCGTGATCGTTGCGGAGGTTTCCACCGCGCTGATGCGCAACAGTGCATAGCGGCCGCCTTCACGCATGGCCATGGCGGCGATTCCCAGCACAAGGATGCACACCAGGGTCAGCAGAATAATGCGGTTGTAAAGGTTGTCGCGTTCGGCTTCGCGTGGGTAATACATGGACGCTCCTTCGTATCGATCCTTGAGACTGAGGCTATTGGCATCGGCTGTCGGAGACAAAGCTTTAAGCGCCCTGTCGACACCACCGAGCAACCGACCTGCGCCACAGCCCTGCTCCACAACACACCACCGAATCACGCGTCTGTACTGTGTACAACCACCAGCAACTCCGCCTGTTCTTCAGAGACGGTGCGCAGCCGATGGGATTTCTGCGCGTTGAAATGCAGCGCGTCCCCTTCGTCCAGAGTCTGGCGCTCGTCACCGAAATCGACCTCCACGCGTCCGCGCACCACGAAGATGAACTCCTCGCCCACGTGCTCCTTGAACGCCGAATGACCGAACGAACGCGGCGGATACACCAGAAATGGCAACAGCGCCCTTTGCCCGATATGACGCGCCAACGGCACATGGGCACCCGCAGATGCGCCATCGGATGCTCCGCGTGGCTGACGTCGAACGAGGCTGTAGCCCTCCAACGGCAACGGCTCAGTGCTGAACAGCTCCTCGGCCTGGGCATTGAGGGCCTTGGCCAGTTTCAGCGCGACGGCAATGGACGGCGAACTCACGCCCCGCTCCACTTTGGACAGGTAACTTTTGGTCAACCCGGTCAGGCGGGCCAGTTGCTCCAGCGTGATGCCCATCTTCTTGCGCAAGATTCTCAGGTGTACCGCCATCCCGCGTTGTTCCTTGAAAGGTCATGACACACAGCTTGATAATGACACAAGGTGTCATTAGGATCACGAAGTGTCTTGAGGGCGTTGCAGCGCCCGTGAATGTTTAAACGGCTCTCAAACAGGTGCTGACCGTGACCACGACCATGAACGCCCCGAAAGATCAGCTGGTAAAGCTCGCCGAACAACAGATGATGACCGCCCTGATCGACAACGATTACAACGCCCGGCAAAAACTCGCGCTCACCTGCCGCATTCTGTTCGACGGCGGCCACGACTCTGGCCTCGCAGGCCAGATCACGGCGCGTGCGCCAGAACCCGGCACGTATTATACGCAGCGCCTGGGCCTGGGTTTTGACGAGATTACGGCGTCCAGTCTTCTGGTGGTCGACGAAGACCTGAAGGTCTTGCAGGGCCAGGGCATGGCCAACCCTGCCAATCGCTTTCACAGTTGGCTCTACCGCGCCCGGCCCGATGTGAACTGCATCATCCACACCCACGCGCTGCACAGCGCGACCTTGTCGATGCTCGAAGTGCCGCTGGCGGTGTCGCACATGGACATCTGCCCGCTGTTCGAGGACTGCGCGTTTCTGAAGGACTGGCCCGGCATCCCCGTGGGCAACGAGGAAGGCGAAATCATCGCCAATGCGATCGGCGACAAGCGCGCCATTCTGCTTGCTCACCATGGGCTGCTCATCGCGGGTGGGTCCATTGAGGAGGCCTGTGTGCTG
Source organism: Pseudomonas abietaniphila (assembly GCF_039697315.1). Classification (NCBI taxonomy): domain Bacteria; kingdom Pseudomonadati; phylum Pseudomonadota; class Gammaproteobacteria; order Pseudomonadales; family Pseudomonadaceae; genus Pseudomonas; species Pseudomonas abietaniphila. Next base: position 809,665 of record NZ_CP155619.1, read on the forward strand.
GCACTGCTTTTTGAACGGGCAGCCCGCATGCAATTACTGGCCATGAGCGCGGGTGAGATCCGCCCGATCCCGGAGACGCTGGGCAAAGAAGCCCACGACTGGATTTCAACCCCCAAGCGCCACGGCGCGGCCTTCAATTACTACGCGCGACGAGCGCTGCGCGGGCACGGCGACTGCTTGGGCTGACGCACGAGAAACGGCGCATCGGATCAAGTCCTGACGCCGAGCCAGCCCTGCGGAATCAGTAACCGTTCATCGCCGGTTACTGATTTTTTCTAACTCTTCCATTGCCGCGGTGAGTCACAGACTTACAAGAACGGGCCACACCGCCCGTCCCTGTACTTTTTGCGACCTTCTGATTTTTTTGATGAAGAGGCATTTACCCATGAACAAGAAATTAAGCATCGCGTTGGCGATGGCAGGTCTGACCTGCGTCCTGTCGGCGCCGTCAATGGCCGGTTCTTCAACCCCGAGCAGCTCGAGCGGCAGTAGCATGAGCGGCCCGTCCTCGTCTTCTAACGGCAGTTCCTCAAGCTCGGGCGAATCCTCAAGGCCCAGCGGCACCAATGGCGCCGCCACCAAAGGCACCGCCCTGCCCGGCTCCGGCGGCGAGGCGGGGAGCGGCGGCAATTCGAGCCCCGGCAATAAATCTCCATCCGGCGCTGGCTCAAGCTCCACCAGCGGAAGCGGCGGCTAAACCCTGCGCTTCTGCACGAGTTTCTGGCCAGCTCAGGTGCCTGCCTGAGGCTGGTCAGTGCTTCTCATCGCCATGATCGCTGCGCCAAGGTAGCGCTGCTTTCACGAACCTGGACGACAAAGGGCTCCAGGTTTTCCAGGCGCAAGCATCTTAAATCATCGCTCCACATGACCTTGATGTGATGGTAGGTTGCATATCTTTCTGATCGAACGATCAGTTATTTCCCACCCACCGCCTGCAAAGGAATGCCTCCAGCAATGGACTTCTCACTCAAAAAACTGGCTGCGGCCACAGTGGTTCTGGTCAGCCTTTCGTCGTTCACTACTCCGGCATCTGCCAACCTCACGGCCCAGCAAAGCGCGGCCATTCTCACGACGTTCAACGATGCATCGGTCAAAGACTTCAGGCAGTTCCTCGGCCGTCTTGCCAAGAGCGATGTCGCTAAAACCGACACCATGGCGCCTGCCATCAACGGCTTCCTGGACAACAAAACGTTGTCGGCCGAGCAGCAAAACGAAATCCATCGTCTGCTGGGGCTGTACGCGCGGGTGAAGTACGGCGCGGCGGCCACTGAAACCCTGCGCGAACTGGTTGCCATTCCCACCGTGCGTGCCGATGGCGTTCCACAGCACGAGAACCCTGAGTTCCTCAAGATCGCCGACAAGATCAAAAGCCTCGCCCAGGCGTTTAACCTGAATTTCCGTAACATCGACAACCGCGTGTATGAAGTGTCCCTCGAGGGCAGTGGCAAGGAAGTCGTCGGCATCCACGCCCACGCCGACGTGGTGCCCGTCACGCCGGAAAACTGGGTGCTCCAGGACGGCACCAGGCTCGACCCGTTCAAAGTCACCCTGATCGGCGATCGCATGTACGGACGCGGCACGGAAGACGACAAGAACGGCATCGTCGTCGCGCTCTACGCCATGAAAGTCATCAAGGAAGAAAAGCTGCCCCTGGCACGCCACTTCAAGTTGCTGATCGACACCACCGAAGAAACAGCAGGCGACGCCATCCCCTACTACTTCGAACGCAACCCGGTGCCTGAATACAACCTCGCACTTGACGGCAGCTACCCGGTGGTGATTGCCGAGAAAGGTTACGGCACTGTCATGGCCACGTTTGCCCGCCGCAGAGCCGAAGGCAGCGGCGCGGAAATGACCTCCATGACCGGCGGCCTGGCGACCAACCAGATTCCCTCAAGGTCAGTCGCCACCCTCGTCACCGACACACCTGCCGAACTGGCCGAGGCTTTGCAAAAAGCGGGCGCGGACTATGCGAAACACAACGGCGGCGACTTCCAGATCGATGCCAAGGTCGTTGGCAAAGACGTCACCCTTACCGTGACCGGCGTTTCCGCCCACTCATCCGAACCGCAATCGGGCGTCAATCCCGTCGCCAGAATGCTGGACTTCATCAACAGCCTCGACGGCAACATCGCCCTCAAACACAACCACATCACCGACGCCGCGCGATACGCCGCTGATAACTGGGGCCTGGACTACCTGGGTGGCAAACTCGGGGTCGGCTTCTCCGACGCATTCATGGGCCCGCTGACCGCTTCGCTGACCTACGTCGCCATGGACGACAAAGCCTTCAAGCTGGCCGTCAACCTGCGCGTGCCGAAAGGCAAGTCACCGGAAACCCTCAAGTCCGACATCGCCGCAAAGCTTGACGCCTGGACGCAGAAGAGCCACATCACACCCGCGTTCGAGCTCTCGATTGCCGAACCGATGTACCGCAACCCAGAAGGCGAGTGGGTGAAAGCCTTGCTCTCCGTGGCCACAGAAAACCTGGACATGGCCCACCAATTTGGTACGTCCGCCGGCGCGACGTCGGTGCATGAATTGCCAAACGGCGTGCAGTTCGGGCTGGCGAAACCCGATGTGAAGTACACCGGGCATACGGATGGGGAGTTCAAGACAACGGGTCAGTTCTTGATGGATTTGCAGATCGTGACGGAGATGATGGGCCGGATCGGGCAGTTGCCGAAGCTTTGATGGGCCGCGGCAGGACTCGCCGCGAGGGCGGGTCCTGCCGGGCTGGATGCGTCCAGCATAGTCATCGAGGTGGGCGCGCGGCCCATCTCACGAACACACATCGCTCGTTGCGCTCAACGTGCATCGCCTTATTCCGGTGGATGCTCGGTCAAGTTGTGGAACAACAGTGGCCCAGGAAGGTTAAGAAGGCGGCCGCCCTCGTCAATCCGCCCGACACCAATCGGCGAGAACCCGAGTTGCTCTGCTATGGCTTTTACGGTCGAAGCAGCACGTTCATCGTTGCTGGATACGAAGACGACACGCTTTCCGCCATCTTGCGACGGATCCCGTGCGAGTACGGCAGCCGGAATCTGGTTGAAAGCTTTGACGATCGATGCGCCTGACAGCGCTTGGGCGACAATGTCAGAAGAGGGCCGCCCCGCCAGCGTTTCTGGCGATACGCCGAAGGCGTTGGTCTGATCGATGATGATCTTGCCAGCCCAGTCAGATCGACTGCGAGCCAGCGCTTGCACAGCGATAAATGGAATTGCCAGGAACAGAACCTCGGCCGAGAGCGCCTCTTCCAGAGAGGTGGCAGTGACGCTCTCTCCCAACTCTTCGGTGAGGGGAAGAATGGTTTCCGGCCCTCGCGTGTTTGCGATGGACACTGGAATCGCGACGCGTGCAAATTGGCGGGCAATGGCGGTTCCCACATTACCGGAACCAATAATGGCGTATTTCATCTTTTAACTCCTGAAAAGGAATGAAAGTCGAATGCTTACAACGGAAGTTGTTAATCCGCCCCAACCCTAAAGGGAGCTGCGTTCGTGGACGTCTTCAGCGTCCAGGAACCCGATTGCCGGAACGAAGCGGCTGTCGCATAGGTATCTTCCATGAACTGGAAATACGTCATCTTTCCGTTATGAACCTTGGCATGGATGGAAAACGGTGATGTCACGACGTGGTTGGCCGCGACGGAGCGATAGGTGAACTTACCGAAAATCGCGACATCCTCGCCTGAGGCGATCTTGGTCGTAATGGAAAAGTCTTCGATCTTCCAATAATCCGACACCTTCAAGAATAATGAGCTGAACGCTTTAGGGCCCTTATTGGTGCCGGTCCAAGGCATTATCTTTCTGAGTTCCGGGTTGTCGAAGTTAAGAGAAACGTAGGTGGCGTCCGGCGCCGCCAGCTTCTGTGCGGCGGCTTCAACTTTATCGGGTGCAGTATTGGCCAGAAATTCCATGACAACCGCAAGTGAAGCAGCAGACTGTGCTTCGCCAGTGGCCTGTGCTGCAGCGGGGTTTGCAGCCAGAACGCACGCGATAAGGGTCATGGCCCCGGCGAGCGACTTTATTTTAGAGGTAATCATCAACTTTCTCCGTTTGTATCGACCGTTTGAAGTTCGTGAAACTCAACGCATGCTGCCAAGGCCTGATGTATTCAAAGTGCATGGTTAGTACCTGCGCAAAAACACAATTCAGCCTCAATGAGGTTCGGTGAAAATGGCAGCAAAATTCCGAGAACCTGCGTTATCACTTTTTTGCTCTTTCACGTCGACCACGTCGACAAAAGGGACCAGCCGACATCTGCCCGCGATCCCGAGATGTTGTTAAAACGAGTTGGTGTTACCGCGCTCGTTCTGGAAGTGCCTTACACGGCCCAGCAGGAACAACCCAGGGCACCAAAGAAACTTCGCGGATCCGACACGGGAGCATTGGAGCCCCAAGCACTCGCATGGTCATGACCGTGCAGACCACAGCCGCTTGCGCAGCCGCAAGATGCAGCAGCCTGAGCGCGCACCGGCGCCAGCGAATTCCTGCCGGTGCCCTCCGGGTCTCCCCAGGCGCCGTAACCCTTGAATGTGCGGGTCGGCGACCAATCCGGCATCGCGGGCGGTAGCGGGTTATCGTCCAACGGAGCAAAGAGGCCGGCACCGTAGACAATGCGCCCGCCCACCACGGTAAGGTCGGAGGTCAGAAATGAAATCTCGTGCTCTGGGACCGAAAAGTAATCTTTGCTCGGCACGATCAGGTCAGCGAACTGACCGGCCTGGATGCGTCCACGTTTCCCTTCCTCGTTAGAAAACCACGCGACATTCTCGGTCCACATCCGCAACGCGGTTTCGCGATCAAGCAGATTGTTCTGTGGATAGAGATTCAGGCCGCCGACAGTCTTGCCGGTGACCATCCAGGACAGTGACACCCAAGGGTTATAAGACGCGACGCGAGTGGCATCAGTACCCGCTGACACGTTCACGCCTTTCTCCAGGATACGCTTCACAGGCGGCGTAGCCTGTGCAGCGCGGGCGCCATAGCGCTCAGCGAAATACTCACCCTGGTAGGCCATGCGATGTTGCACGGCAATACCACCGCCGAGGACAGCAATACGGTCGATCGATTTTTCCGAGATGGTCTCCGCGTGATCGAAGAACCAGTTAATGCCGATGAGGGGGATGTCCTCGTTGACCTTCTCAAACACATCCAGGGCACGAGTGATGGTCTCGTCATAGGTGGCATGCAACCGCCATGGCCATCGGTTCTGCGCCAGGATGCGGACGACCTCTTCCAGTTCTCCTTCCATCTGCGGCAGCAACTCCGGACGTGCTTGTCGGAAGTCCTCGAAATCGGCCGCAGAGAACACCAACATCTCGCCTGCACCGTTATGACGGAAGTAGTCGTTGCCTTGCTTGTACTTGACGCTGGACGTCCATTTGAGGAAATCGTCCTTTTCTTCCTTAGGCTTCTGCGTGAACAGGTTGTAAGCCAGCCTGACCGTCATCTGGCCATCATTGTCCAGCTTTTGAATCACTGCGTAGTCGTCGGGATAGTTCTGGAAGCCGCCGCCCGCGTCGATTACGCCAGTCACGCCCAAGCGATTGAGCTCACGCATGAAATGGCGGGTGGAGTTGACCTGGTAGTCGAAAGGCAGCTTCGGGCCCTTGGCCAACGTGGCGTAGAGGATCATGGCATTAGGCTCCGCCAAGAGCAGGCCCGTGGGGTTGCCATTGGCATCGCGGGTGATCTGCCCTCCTGGAGGCTCAGGCGTATCCCGGGTGTAGCCAACGGAACGCAAGGCAGCACCATTGAGCAAAGCCCGGTCATAGAGATGCAGCAGGAATACAGGCGTATCGGGCGCGATCGCGTTGATTTCGTCGAGGGTCGGCAGCCGCTTCTCAACGAACTGATGTTCGGTGAAGCCGCCGACCACGCGAACCCATTGTGGCGCTGGTGTGATGGCCACCTGACGCTTGAGCATGTCCATGGCGTCAGCCAACGAACGCACACCGTCCCAGCGCAATTCCAGATTGTAGCTAAGACCGCCGCGGATCATGTGGGCGTGGTTGTCAACCAAGCCAGGGAGCACGCATCGGCGCTTGAGGTCGATAACCTTTGTGGCGGCGCCAGCCAAGGGCATGATTTCCTGGTCTAGACCTACGGCCAGGAACTTGCCGTCTTTGATGGCGACAGCACTGGCGACCGGGTTAGTGCGATCAAGCGTAGTGAACTCGCCGTTTCGGAAAATGATGTCGGGAATGGAATCAGTCAATTTTGGACCCTTCTGTTCTTGGTGACTTCAAGAAAAGGTTGCCCCTTGGTGCGCGAGCCAAGGCCTGCGCGGAGGCTGCCATGAAAAATTTTCGACGGATTTCAGCGCTCGCGTGGTGGATCAGCGTCAAACCTGATTGCTCAGGTGTGACTGGATTCCTCCTCACGTTGCTGCGCAGGACGGCCAGGCAATTGACCGAGAACATGGTCCACAGCATGGGTTTTGTCGCAGGCAGCATTGAAGGTCGTTCCACTCAGCAAGTGTTTGCCGATCGGAATCACTTGCTCGCCAACCAGGATTCCGAGCAGTCCGATCAAGGCCACCAGCGGGGGCGCCGGCGAGCGCACATTCAGGAGGCTGTAGACGACACCAACAAGCAGGCCTGCAGCCAGGGACAATGCATATATCTTCATGCTTCACCTCTTGTTGCGGACGGTAAAGGCGGCGCTGTGGAGCTATCGCCTGGAAGCCAGGCGACAGCTCGTGCACAGCAGGCTTACTTGGCCGGGTTCGGACCGATACGTTCGCCGTGTTGCACGCGCTCGGGCGCCTTGTGGACCATGGTGTAGGCATAATCCACACCCATTCCGTAGGCACCGGAATGCTCCTGCACGATCGCCATCACCGCTTCATAGGTCTCTTTACGCGCCCAATCGCGCTGCCATTCGAGGAGTACCTGTTGCCAAGTGACCGGCACGATACCGGCCTGGACCATGCGGTCCATGGCGTAGTTGTGCGCATCAACCGAAGTGCCGCCCGATGCGTCTGCAACCATGTAGATTTCGTAATCCGTGTCGCGCAGACAGGACAGCGCGAAGGTGGTGTTGCAGACCTCGGTCCACAGACCGGATACGACAATTTTCTTGCGGCCAGTGCCTGCCGACTTTGCCAATGCATCACGAACGTTCTGGTCATCCCAAGAGTTCATCGAGCTGCGCTCAAGGATCCTGTTTTCCGGATACACCGCCAGCAGCTCAGGGTATGTATTGCCAGAGAAGCCTTCGGTTTCTACCGTGGTGATGGTCGCAGGAATGCCAAAGACTTTAGCGGCCTTGGCCAGCCCCACGACGTTATTCTTCAACACCTGGCGATCAATCGACTGCACACCAAACGCCATTTGTGGCTGCTGGTCGATGAAAATGACCTGGCTGTTTTGCGGGGTCAGGACCTCTAAAAGCTTATTGGACATGGAGAGTTTCCTTCATGAGTAAACGGCTTCGAAAGCGGCGTTAGAGTGCCGCATGAGCGGCGATTGCCCGTCCCTGTAGTGGCAAGGACAACAGTCGGGGCAAAGTCAGGGGACGCCGCGAAGCCCCCCTGAGTTTTCAAATATGAAATTCATTCAGCGGCGGCTTGTTCGGCCGCTTTAACCATTAATGAAGTCACTTTGTCCGTTTTGACGTCATCACAACGCGATCGAATGACAGACACAACGTTGGTGCCCGGAAGTTTGATTGATCGTCTCACCGCTGCAGTTTCAAGCGACGCGGTGCTCATCTGGAAGTTGCTTACCGCACCGTGCCTTACCGCGTCAGAACCTGACGATCCTGCCAAGTCTTAGTTTGAGTGCGACCGATAAGCGGGTTGGTGGATACGTGAGTGATCGGGGAAAAATTTAGCCGCTACGCGTGCAGAGTTCGCTGACGTGGATGGCAGGGATGTTAAATACGTCGTCAGCCTTCGGCATTGCCGTCGTATGGGTTACCGCAAAATGAATTTCATGGCTGCCCGGGTTTGTCAGCTGCAAACGTTGATGGTCGATAAGGGCGAGTACCAAATCGTCTGAGCGAAGAAGCGAAGCGAGACCGTTACGAAACTTCATCAACCCTCCTTATTATTGTGTCGGGATCTGGTGTGATCAGAGTCCGGATATAGGCGTTGTCGGCAACTTAGGCCAGCACACTATGCAGCGCTGCTGCATTGCTCCGCTAGTAGCGAATAATGATTAACTGTGTCGCCTAACTTGGAACACTGAAGCATTGATGGGGGTGTAAGGACTGCCGATCGACACACTGGATAACGACCTTACTGGCCACCTGATTCGCCGGATTGCCATGGACGAGCCATGTCACGCTTGAAGGTCGAGTTCCAGCGCAGGAATCCCTCTTCTGAGGCAGACGGCAATGGCTGCCCGCTCTTGCTCGAACTCATGCACAGGCTCTTGCGTTCCGCTTTGGACGACACAGTTTGGCGTTGCTCAGGGCTACAACCAAACGGATCGGGCTCCTACTATCGCTGTCCTCAGCGTGGCTGACTTCACTATTGATGGTGGAGCGCGGCCACATAATCGCCACAAAGAAAGGTGAATCAATGATTGATTTGAACGGGAAACGTGCGTTGGTGACGGGAGGTTCGCGAGGCATCGGCGCTGCAATTGCACTGGCCCTCGCAGAGAACGGCGCTGATGTCGCGTTCACTTATCAAAATTCGATCAGCAAAGCTGAATCAGTTGCCGCCTCTATCCAGGGAACAGGGCGCCGCGCAATCGCAATCAAAGCCAACAGTGCCGACACGGAGGCCATTACGCGATCAGTCACCGAAGCCGTCTCGGCGCTTGGCGGACTTGATATTTTGGTTAACAACGCGGCCATCGGCCTCAACGGAATGATTGCCGACATCAATCTGGACGATTACCAGGCGCTGATGGACATTAACGTACGAGGGCCGGTCCTGTTTGCAAAGGCGGTTATTCCGCATCTGGCTGCTGGCGGGCGCATCATCTCGATTGGCTCAGGACTGGCGGAGCGGGTGCCATTTCCGGGAGTGACCGCTTATGCCATGTCCAAGTCAGCGTTGCTCTCGTTCACCCGGGGCCTCTCGCGCGAACTCGGCCCCAAAGGGATCACTGTGAATCTGGTCCTGCCTGGCTCGACCGATACCGAGGCAAATCCGGCAGATGGCCCAGCGGCCGATTTCCAGCGAAGCATGTCGTCGCTGGGACGTTTTGCAGAACCGCATGAGGTGGCGAGCGCAGTAGTCTATCTGGCCAGCCCTGCGGCAAGCATGATCACCGGCGCCATCCTGGCCGTAGACGGAGGCGCGATCGCTTGAGCGATCCTCACCGAAACGGCGTTCAAGCGGTGGTTACAGCTGCACGAACAGCGGGCTAGCCACGGCTTGCGCGGCAGTTCCCAGGCTAGATTCGAGGCACCGCAGCGCTTGTCGAGGCCTCTTCTGTCGAGCGCCCCCCGGCCCTCTGCGACCTCTACCACGTCAAGGCAACCGCTCACCCGGTCAGCCTTGGACGCGGGGTCTACCCCCTCCCGAGATGACCCACCTAAAGCCACGTCTGGCTTCGTAAGGTTGTCCCCACTTTTAACCGGTGGAATGGATTTTATCGATGTTATTTGTCGAGGAGTTGAGTATTGGACATTGAAGAGCTCCAAACCTTTGTTCAGGTTGCTGATGCTGGCGGAGTTTCGCCCGCTGCGAGGCGTTTGGGTGTCACGAAATCCGTGATCAGCCGCAGACTTCTGCGACTGGAAACTCAGCTCGGTGTACAGCTACTTGCCAGAACGACCCGTGGAGCCGCACTCACTGATGCGGGGATTACCTTTCGAGAATATGCCGCCCGGATCGTCGCTGAGATCGAGGCCGCCAGAGATGCCATTCTTCCAGCTGGAGAACTTCAAGGACGCTTGCGCATCGCAGCGCCCATCTCATTCGGTCCGACGCATCTCGCGCCGGTGCTTGCGCAAATGGCGCGCCGTCACCCGCTTCTAAATATTCACACGAACTACAGTGATCGGACCGTTGATTTGATCGGTGAGGGTTACGACTGCGCTATTCGGGTGGGGCATCTACAGAGTTCCAACTTGATCGCGAAACGTGTGGGAAGCATCTACGGCAAGCTTGTGGCCAGCCCGGAATATGTGAAAGCGAATGGCGCCCCCGAGACACCTACCGAGCTTCTCGACCACCAATCGCTGATGCAAGGGACTGAAAGCTGGCGATTCATGGACGGCGACAAAATCATCACCGTCAATCCGCAGGGACGTTTCAAGGCCGACAATCCCGTCGCCCTCGTTGCGGCCGCCGTGGCAGGCCTGGGCCTGGGGTATCTTTCTGACAGCGTCACCGAAGAACACATCAAAAACGGCGCTCTCGTGCCGGTGATGGTCCGTTATCCGCCACTGCTGGCGGGAATCCACGTAGTTCGTCCACGGAGTCGACATCCGACGCGAAAGATTCGGGTGCTCACTGAAATGCTGGTCGAGTGCCTGGATAAAACCCCGGACCCATGGCACGAGTCATCATGAGGCGCTCAGCGCTTACGCCTGACACGTTCGTATCGCTGTGCGTCGTCCCTGCCCTGCCGCGCGCTTTTCTTATCCCCGGCCTTTCAGTCATGCGGCTGCAGAGCACCGCCGACGATCAGATTAAACTGTCCCGCACGCGACGTGCGGTTCGGGAGCGCATCCCGGGGCGACCTCAGTTATGCGGGGTTCCGGCAAAGTGAGGAGACTGTCCGAAATACTCGATCAGCAGATCGGTCAGCACACGAATCTTCTGAGCCGGATGCTGACCTGACGGGCGAACCACGTAGGCACCCGCAGGTGGCGCCGGAAAACGCGTCATGATCGGCACCAGCGCGCCGGACACCACGTTGTCGTAGGTGAGGCAATCGGGCAGGTAGGCGATCCCCAGACCTGCTACGGCGGCAGCGACCAGCGCGATGCCGTTGTCGGCCCTGAAGCGCCCGCGCGGACGCACCGAGACCACCTTGTCGCCATCCATGAATTGCCAAGTCTCAGTTCCGGTCATGAGGGCCTGGTGGGCGATGATCTCCGCCGGTTCCTGAGGCGATCCATGCGCCTCGATGTAACCTGGACTGGCGAGCAGACTCGCGTTGATCGGGCCGATGCATCTCGCGATCAGGTTCGAGTCCGGAAGATAACCAACCCGTATCGCACAGTCGAAACCTTCGGCAATGACATCCACAAAGCGATCGCTGTAGCAGGCCTGGACATGAAGCTCCGGATGGCGTCGGGCCATTTCCGCGAGTATCGGTGCGAAATGGGTCGGGCCGAAGGACAGCGGCGCAGCAACGCGCAGTCGACCCCGCAGCGCCCCAGTGGGCAGGATCGCCTCTTTGGCGACGTCCATCTCGGTGCAGACCCTGGCTGCGTAGTCGCGGAATGTGGCGCCGGCCTCCGTCAGCGCAGCCCCGCGGGTGGACCGAGCAAGCAGTTGCACGCCAAGCTCCTCTTCCAGCCGCGCCAGCCTGCGACTCACGATTGACTTGGACACACCAAGCCGAACCGCAGCCGGCGACACGCCGCCCGCATCAGCAACCTCAACGAACGTCTGAAGCTCTTCGATATTCAAATCAGCGTTCCCCCATCCGCAACACAGTTCATCGCCTGATGCTACTACCGAAGCAGATACAGGAACAGCAGAATGCCGCTGTCTCCTCTGGCAGGTTGCTGTTGACGCATGCCTTTCGAACGCCTGCATCCTCATTCGCCGCATGCGGCCTGGCGACCGCGGCCTCAGGAGGTGCGATATCCATCCCTGGCACAGACATGAATCAACAACCACTACAAGGACCCAGTAATGGCGAGCGAAATCATCCGCAATACTCAAACCGATCAGCTGTTAACGCCCGAGAATTCGGCGTTGATCATCATCGACTACCAGCCAATCCAGGTGTCCTCAATCCGCTCGATGGCCCGTGAAGAGCTGATCTTCAACATCACCGGCGTCGCTAAGGCTGCGCTCAACTACAACCTCCCCATCATTCACTCCACCGTCAACGTCCAGACCGGTCGCAACAAGCCACCGATTCAGCAATTGCAGGACGTGATTGGCCACCTGCCAACCTACGACCGCACCTCGATCAACAGCTGGGAGGACGTCGAGTTCAAGCAGGCGGTCAAAGCACTTGGCCGCCGCAAGCTCATCATGACCGCGCTATGGACCGAAGCCTGCCTGACGTTCCCTGCGCTGGACGCGATCCAGGAAGGCTACGAAGTGTATGTGCCGGTCGACGCGGTCGGCGGCACGTCGGTCGCCGCACACGAAGCAGCGCTTCGCCGCATGGAGCAAGCGGGCGTGAAGCTCATCAGCCGCGTGCAGATGTACTGCGAGCTTCAGCGCGACTGGTCACGGGAGGCGACCGTTCCCGGTTTCATGGGCGTGTTTGACAGCTTCGACGGCTTCAACCCTGAAAGGGCCGCCGAATAAGGCAGAGACCTTGCGCAGTCGGGGGTCAGAGGCCAAACCCTGCCGGGTTGGCCTGGCCAAGCCGACCATCGATACGCGATATTTCCAATCAGGTCATCGCTTTATTGAAGCGTCCTTTAACGCTCTGATAACCCTAAGCCAGCTCACTGTCCTTGATGTTCGCGATAGGCCCTAGCAGTGAGAAGTCAAACGCCTCCAAGGGTTGATTCATCACCAGCCGCGTTGGGTAATCAGGGTTAGCCAGCGCGCCTTTACCCAGTGCGACGATATCAGCGCCGTCGTTGAGAACGTGCTCAGCATGCTGAGGGTTGTCCAGACCGCCATTGGCAACTAGAACGACCCCAGGAGCATGACGACGCGCCAGGTTGACCAGGCTGGGGCCGCGCTCGCTGAATGCGGGCTCCCACGCTTTGTGTTCTGTGACGTGAATGTAATGGACACCTGCGTCTTGCAGAGACCCAAAAATGGTCTCGGCGGCAGCTTCGCCTTCAGCCCATTTGTGTGCGTAATCGTTGACCTTGCCCTGTGAGATTCGAACACCAACGGGAGCCCCTCCGACGGCAGCCCTTACGGCTTTGATGACCTCCAACGTCAGGGCGATTCGATTACCTACGCTTCCCCCCCAGCGGTCATTTCTCTGGTTTGTGTAGTCGGTGAGGAATTGATCGAGCAGATAGCCGTTGGCGCCATGAATTTCTACGCCATCGAACCCTGCACTCCCGACTGCCAGTCTTGCGGCATTGGCGAACCCTTCAATGGCATCGGCGATGTCTTCATCCGTCATGCTCCTGGGTACAGCGTATTGGCCCTCGCCATAGTAGAACTTCATCTGCTCCCCTTTAGGGCGTACAGCGGACGGGCCGGCCGTTTCACCCAGGAAACGGTTTCCCTGATTCAAAGCGCCTGCGTGCATCAGTTGCGCGAAGATAACGCCTTGATGATCGTGTATCCGTCGGGTAACGGCTCGCCAGGCCAGGGCTTGTTCGGCATCCGTCATGCCGGGTTGAAACGGATAGCCTTGGGCGAATTTTTGATCGGTGTAAATCCCTTCCGTAATCACCAGCCCAAAACCGCCCTTGGCAAAGCGTTCGTAGTATTGACCCATCTTCTCCGAGGCGCTGCCCTGTTCAGTCGCGCTGATGCGGGTCATGGGGGCAACAGCGAGCCGGTTCTTTAATTTCAGATCGCCAATATCGAAAGTGGCTAGAATCTTTTTGCTGGACATGTTCATGTGATTGAGCCTTCGTTGGCCAGAGATTCATTTCCAAGGCCTTATGGTTGGCGACGATATCCCCAATCAGGTGAAGGCAGAAGCCGGCCGGGGAGATAAGGCGGCGTAACGCAAAGAGATATAATCGATGCAGATTCCGGATGTTGAAGTGTTCGCTGCCGTGGCAACCGCCAGCAGCCTTTCAGGGGCCGCGCGACGACTTGGGCTGTCAGCCATGACCGTGTCCCGACGGCTTGCCTCGCTGGAAAAAGAGTTAGGTGTGCGGCTTGTCCAAAGAACAACCCGCTCTGCGTCCCTCACGCCCGAGGGAGAAGTACTGTTACCGTTCGCCAGAAGCATTCTGGAGGCTGACGAGGCCGCGCGCGCTACATTGAAAGCGAATGCCGGAACGGCCAGTGGTTTACTCAGAGTCACCGCGCCCACTGTGTTCGGCCAGGAACTGATCATGCCGGTGATTCCCCGGCTGCTCGCCGAAAACCCGGCACTGCAGGTTGATCTGACACTGTCAGATCGCATCGTCGACATCGTGGGCCTGGGTATCGACGTCGCTATCCGCATCGCGACGCTGAGCGATTCAGGGTTGGTAGCCCGCGCGCTTGCTCCGAACCCAAGGGTCATCTGCGCAAGTCCTGATTATCTCGCCAGACAGGGTACGCCTACCCGCCTTGAAGACCTGAAAGGTCATCAATGCATTGGCTTGCATGGCATGCCTTATTGGCCATTTGTCCATCAGGGAGAGTCGGTCTCCATCCGTGCTGAGGCATCGTTCTCGGCCAACAGTGTCGAGTCCGTCAGAGCGGCCAGCAAATTGGGACTGGGCCTGGCCATGCTGACTTACTGGGACGTACGCAACGAGCTCGCGGATGGCAGTCTGGCTCTCGTCGAGTTGGAGGATGTCGTGCCTGAGCAACTGTCCATCGCGGCAGTGCTTCCAACTCGTCAGTACGTACCCAACCGCGTGCGCGTACTTCTTGAACACCTTGAACGGGCCTTGAAGTAGAGAAGCGATTTAGCGGCTTATTGACTCAAATGGTGACTGGCGGCCGGGAGGGATGTGCAAGGAATACACAGTCCTCTCGGGCGGCGATTGATGCACGCCGCCATGCTTCCAAAGTGGCAAGGCCGTTCTAATGATGACGTGCTACAACACGGCCATTGTTTTGAGTTTGGACGAGTCAAGACGATCTGCACCGAACGCAATACGTTCTAACACCACGAGCGTGCACACAAAGGCAACACTGTTTCCACTCCCATCGCCCACGGCGCAGGGTCGGTAATCAGCGTTCCTTATCACACTCCTGGAAGCATTGATCATGAAAACCTCAAGAATCGAAAACGACGAAACCAACAACGCACAAACCCCTTCAACGCCTGGGTATAAAATCATGGCGCTTGGTATTTATGGGGCCTATTTTGCACTCGCCGTCATTTACTTCTGGTTCGGCGGCATGAAGTTCACGCACTACGAAGCAGCCGGGCTTGTTCCGCTCGTAAGTAACAGCCCCTTTCTGGGGTGGGTTTATGACATTTTCAGCGTCGATACCTTCTCCAGTCTGCTCGGTGTGCTGGAAGTATCGATCGGTACACTCATTGCTGGTCGCTTGTTGTCACCGAAGCTGTCTTTGATAGGTGGCGCGCTGTCTGCCGGACTGTTTTTCACCACCTTGAGCTTCATGTTTTCAACCCCCGGCGTGATCGAGCCTGGCCTCGGTTTTCCCGCTATTTCTGTCGCTCCAGGCCAGTTTCTACTCAAAGATATCGGGCTACTTGCCGCCTCGATATTTGTGGCCGGCCATTCGCTGATGGCCCTGGAACGCCGATGAGCCGATGATCGCCACTGAAATGACCTGAAGGGATCCGATGCTTTCAGGTCATTGCCCCCTCTTCTCCGCCTGCCACGTCCTTCATCCAGTCCCGAGGACTGTAGCCAGTCTTGCGTCGAAACGCGCGAGCAAGTGCCGAGGGACTTTCATAACCCACTTCGGAGGCAATCAGAATCATCGACCGGCCTTCACGAAGACGCTTCTGCGCCAGGCTGATACGCCAACTCAACAGATAATCGGCGGGCGTCTGCCCGATGATTGCCCGGAAGTGCACTGCGTAGGCCGCCCGGGACATATTCGATTCGCTCGCCAGTCCCGCAATTGACCACGCCAGATGAGGTGCGTTGTGAATCTGCAAAAGGGAGCGTGACAGCCTCGGATCGGCTAGACCCGCCATGACCCCGGTCTGCAACTGGTGGTGATCGAGTAGATGTCGAACCAACAGGATGACCAACAACTCGAACAAGCGTTCAAGCGCAGCCTCCCGGCCACAATGCGAGCCCGCCGCCTCGCGGAACATCCATTTCAGCGTATCGGCCAGCATGGGTAGTTCATCCAGCGACAGCACCAGACAATCGGGTAATGAAGCGGACACCGGATTGTCGACCCCTCCCTCAAACTCCATCGTTGCACACAACAACTGAGCGCCCTCGGACTCACCGGCAAACAGTTGATGCCGACTCGGACGCGGCATGAAAATCAGGCTGGGCCGGGTCAGCAGCAAGTCCTTACGATCAGGTCCCCGCAATGTAACGCTGCCAGCCTGTAGCAAGTGGAGATAACCACGTCCTTGTGCACCGTCATAAGACGACAAACCGCACAGCTTGCCACTGTAAAACAGGTTTGCGCGCACGCCGAACTGCGATAACAAAGTAGACAAGCGATCCATGGACAGTCTCTTGGCAGGAAATGCACGCTCAAATCATAACATCGAAGGAGTGCGCCACTTTGTGGCCGGCCGGCCTTCTATTCAAACTCGAGTGAGCAGGAAAATGAGACAGAGCGCGGAAGAGTTGATCGACGTACCGGAAGCGTTGAGGTTGGTACGATCTGATTGGCAATCCCGGCCATCGGTTGATCTGCCTGCGGATCGCCGGGCTTTTCAACCGTGAATATCTGGATGACGAAACGCATATTGCCTCGTCAGTGGGTAGTCGGGGCGGTTACCGATACCCACGCGCCTGGATGTTGAACAGGCTGGCATAGCGCCCGCCGCCAGCCATCAGTTGCACGTGGGTTCCTTGTTCCAGAATCCGGCCCTGATTCAGCACGATGATGTGATCGGCGTTGCGCACGCTGGAGAATCGGTGAGAAATCAGCAAACTCATGCGCCCCTCGGCGTACTCGCGGAAATGCTCGAATACGGCAGCCTCGGCCCCAGCGTCGAGGGCGGCCGTCGGTTCGTCCAGAATCAGCAGATCGGCCTCACGGCGCATGTACGCCCGAGACAGCGCCACCTTTTGCCATTGCCCACCGGACAATTCCTGCCCACCGACGAACCAGCGCCCCAACTGCGTGTGGTAGCCGTTACTCAAGCGCTCGATGAAGTCGGCGGCGATCCCTTGCGTGGCCGCATCGCGCCAACGCGCCTGGTCATCGAAAGCGTCGACGTCACCCACCCCCAGGTTTTCGCCGACCGTCATCTGGTAACGGATGTAGTCCTGAAAGATCACCCCGATGCGCTGGTGCAAGGCCTGTTCGTCCCAGTCCTGCAAATCGCTGCCGTCCAGCAGGATCCGGCCTTCGTCAGGCGTATAGAGTCGGGTAAGCAGTTTGATCAATGTGGTTTTACCCGAGCCGTTTTCGCCCACCAGGGCCAGGCTCATGCCAGGCGTCAGGTGCAGGCTGATGTCGCTGAGCGTAGGGTGCGCGGCACCCGGGTAGCGGAAGCCCAGGCGTTCGCAGCGCAGGCCGTCACCAGGGCGTGCACCCGCCTTCAGCGTGCCGCGTTTCGGTGCCACCGGCACCTCAAGGTATTCGTAGAGGTCAGACAGGTACAGGCCGTCCTCGTACAAACCGGCAATCGCACTGAGGCTGGCAGTGATGGCGACCTGGCCTTGCTTGAACAGCACCAGGTACATCGTCATCTGTCCCAGCGTGGTCTGGCCGCGCACGGTGTCCAGCACCACCCAGGCGTAGGCCACGTAGAACGCAGCAGTGCCCAATAGCCCGAGGGCAAACCCCCAGGCGTCGCGCCGCACGGTGAGCCGGCGGTCTTCGGCGTACAGGCGCGTGAAATTGTCGCGATAGCGTTGCAGCAACAGCGGCGCCATGCCGAAAAGCTTCACTTCCTTGGTGTGCGCCTCATGGGACAGCAACGATTCCAGGTAATTTTGATGGCGAGTTTCCGGGGCGCGACGCTGGAACAGCCGGAAGGCATTACCGGAAAAATGCGTCTCGGCGAAGAACACCGGCAGCGCGCCGACCACCAGGATCAGCAGCGCCCAAGGGGAAAAATGCACCAGCAGCACCGCAAAGCTGACCAGCGAGATAAGGTTTTGCGTCAGCCCCAGGCCTTTTGTGACGAGGCCCAGTGGCCGGGTCGATGCATCCCGGCGCACGCGCACCAGCTTGTCGTAAAAGGCCGAGTCCTCGAACTGCAGCAGCGAGAAGGTCTGGGCCTTTTCCAGGATCATCAGGTTGACCTTCTGCCCCAACTGCACCCGCAGTAGCGCTTGTTGCATTGAAAGCGCCCGTTGCGCCGCGGCCAGCAACGCCAATACGCCCGCCTCGGCCAACACGTAACGCAGGACCGGCCATAGCGGCGCCTGGCTGCCACTGCCAAGGATCTGCATCGCCTGAACCACCGCGTCGACGATCCGCTGGCCGATCCATGCGGCGAGCGCGGGCAAAATGCCGGCGATCAGCGTCGCCACGATCAAGCCGCTGAACAACGGGCGGGAGGTCGCCCAGACGAGACCGACCGCCCTGCCGCTCTGGGTTGAAAATGCAGTCAAACGGTTAAACAACGACATTAAAGGCGCAGGCTCCGGGTAGTCAGTGACCGGCCATTGTACCGACGAGTTCGGCATGCCTCGCCGGTCTTGTTGATCGCTACAGCGCATTCTCCGGATGAACCCGGACCGGCCTGAAGGACTGAGTGATGTGGTTTCGGTAAATTGGTGAAGACTACCATTCGGGCAACCAGCGAGGATTTCTGTATCTCAACACCGGAAGGCAAGTTGATTGAGTTCCTCGGTCAGGGAAGCTGCCTCCACTGGACAACGAGAGCGCCTCTCAAACAATTTCTTCCCGTACGGGTACCAGCGCTCATCCCGGGCAGGCATTGCTCCCCAATGCCGATTCATTCAACGACGCCGCACCTGCCCTTGATCACTCACGACCCACGGCTTTTGATCGGCGACGATATGAACCCCGCCCACCCAGCGCTCCGCTGGCGCGCAGTCGAGCCAGTTTGTGCGCCCCTGCAACACGCGTTCACCCAGCGCCGTGAGGCGAATAGCGCGTTTTTGCCACTCGCCCTGCGGCTGTTCATGCAGCAATGGCTGCGGCGAATCGATCATCGGTCGCAGCAGCGCATGGAACATCAAATCGCCCAGATACGGCAAAGGCTCATAGCTCAGGCTGAGATGCCCGAAGACTTTTCCTGAGGGCAGCTCGCCGTGGTCTGCCAGCACGCGCAAACCGACAGGCCCGAACGGCGCTTCTCCAAGTCACTACCGCGCCGAGACATTTTGTATAAACTGCCGCTTTCGTTCAGTCCGGGGGCCGATCCATGTCATCGAAGGTAATTTCCAGATCGGCCGAACCCTCGGCATCGCTGGAGAGCCGCATTCGCAGCCGTTACGACCAGATGTCGGCGGTGGAACAAAAACTGTCCGATGTCATCCTCGCCTCCCCTGGCCAACTGGCGATGCAGACGGCCACCGAGCTTGCGATCAGCGCTGGCGTATCGAAAGCGACTGCGACCCGGTTCTTCAGGGCGCTGGGCTATGACTCCTACGACGCGGCTCGGCGCGAGGCACGCAAAGCCAGCAGCGCCGGCTCCCCTCTCTACCTGCAACACCTGAACGATGCCGACCAGGACCCCAAGGCGCTGATGCAGCATCACCTGGATCAAGAGATCGCCAATCTGGCGAAAACCTACGAGTCGTTGTCGCACAATGATCTGGCGCAGATGGCCCAGGCCATCGCCAAAGCACGGCGTGTGGTGCTCATCGGCTTTCGGCACAGCCAGACCATTGCGGTGATGTTTCGCAGCAACCTGATCCAGGTGCGCGATGACATCCTGCTGCTCCCGGCGCCAGGCGACAGCCTCGCCGAATACCTGGCGGGACTGGACGGGCGCGATGTGGCGATCTGCATCGGGCTGCGTCGACGCGTCCCTGAACTGGAAAGCGCCATGTCAGCGATGGCTGAGCTTGGCGTGCACCTGCTCTACATTTCCGACGTGTTGGCCGGTAAACCGGCAAAGCTGGCCCGCTGGGTGATTCGCTGCCACACCGAAGGCAGCCTGATGTTCGACAGCAATGCCAGCGTGGCCGGAGTCACCAACCTGATCTGTTCACTGGTGGGCAAAGAGCTGGCAGGTGAGAGATCCACTCACCTTGCACAAGCCGAAGTGCTGCATCAGAAACTCCAGGCACTGGAATAAGTGATCAGTGCGCTGTCTTGGGCCGGCAGCCTCCGCAATACGCACCAGCTTTGGGCGCAAACGGATTTAATAGCGGCGTTGATCGCCCGACAAAGAAACATACGTTTCTTTAAATTAATTGCTGAAACCTTTGTTTCTTAAGGTCTGCACAGTTTCTTGACCTCGATTCGCCGCTGCTGGCACAGAAACTGCGATACCCCTTGGGTCAACCCATCTACCCAAGGGCGCCACCATGAAAAAAACGTTTCCCGGATTTCCGCTCGTACTGGCCGCCATGACGCTCGGTGTCAGCCTGCATGCCTCGGTGTCCA
Source organism: Pseudomonas abietaniphila (assembly GCF_039697315.1). Taxonomy (NCBI): domain Bacteria; kingdom Pseudomonadati; phylum Pseudomonadota; class Gammaproteobacteria; order Pseudomonadales; family Pseudomonadaceae; genus Pseudomonas; species Pseudomonas abietaniphila. The sequence goes on from NZ_CP155619.1 coordinate 830,053, forward strand.
CTGCCGATACGCTGGATGACGTCAAGGCGCGGGGCACGCTGGTCGTGGCCATCGACCCGACCTTCGCGCCCTATGAGTACACCGATGACAGCGGCGCCATCACCGGGTATACCCCGGCGATCATGGCGCAGGTGGCGAAATCCCTCGGCGTGAAAGTCGAATACCAGAAAATGGCCTTCAGCGGGATCATCCCTGCCTTGATTTCAGGTTCGGTGGATGCTGAAGGCTCCTCACTGAACGTCACCGCCGAGCGCGCGGGCAAGGTGTTGTTCGTCGCGCCCTTTGGCAAAAGCGTCAATGCGGTGATGACCCGCGCCGATGACAAACGCCTGGACCCGGCCAGCCTTAAAATCGAGAGCCTGGCCGGTCTCAGCGCCGCCGTGAAAACCACCTCAGCCCCCGAGCAGCTGGTCAAGCAATTCAACGTCGAGCTGAAAGCCAAGGGCCTGGCGCCGATCAAGATCGTCGGCGTAGACAGCGTCGACCAGACCCTGTCGGCACTGATGACCAAGCGCGCCGACTTCATCCTCGACGACATCACCGTGCTGGGCAGCCTGCGCAAACAGCACCCGGACAATCTGCGTCAGGTCGGTGAGCTGGGCGACAGCCAGTGGATCAGCTGGGCCACGCGCAAGGACGACACCCGCCTGAACAAGGCCATCAGCGACCAGATCATCGCCATGAAAAACTCCGGCGACCTGCAGAAATTGCAGCAGCAGTACCTGGGCGTGACCTTCGACCTGCCGTCCCAAGACTTTATTCCTGCCAAGTGAGAACCCCTATGTCTTCATCATCCATCCACGTTCACGTGCCCGCCGGGCACGGCCGGACTTTCGAAGTGCGCAGTGGCCAGTTCATCACGGTGATCGACCGCGATGGCCAGCAAGCGGCTGACTTCGTGGCTGTCGTCAATGGCCAGACCGATCACTACCTGTCACCGACACACACGCGTCGTCGCCTCGATTCGCTGTTCTTCAGCGTGGGCGACAGCCTGTATTCCAACGCCGACGAGCCCTTGTTGCACGTGCTGCAGGACACCGTCGGCGTCCATGATGCCAACGTTCCGGCCTGCGATTGCACACGTTTCAGTGTCGATTTCGGGGTCGACGGCCACCGCAACTGCCTGGACAACATGCATGAGGGCCTGAGCCATTACGGCGTGTTGCCGGTGAATGTCCCCGAGCCCTTCAACCTGTTTCAGAACGGCCCCGTGACCGCTGACGGCCGCATGCAAGTGACCGACCCGATCAGCAAGGCCGGCGACCGCATCGTTTTCCGCGCGCTTAAAGATCTGGTCTGCGCGGTGTCGTCCTGTCCGCAGGACATCATTCCCGGCAATGGTTTGTTGGTGACCCCTATCGACATCGTCATCTCCGATGACGAACCGTTGTCCGCTTGACTGCCCGCTCAAGGAGTAACCCATGCTGTTAATGAAAGAGGCCACCGAAACCCGAGCGCCGCTGCCCATGCAGACGGTCACGGTCGATGCCGCCAGCGCCGGCTCGATCCTGGTCAAGCGCGGCCAGTTGTTGCGCATCACCGCACTGGAAGACGGCGCGGTGGCCAGCCTGTTCGGCTTCAGCGAAACCGATCCGAATGTGCACCTGTCCGTCCACCACACTCGGGTGTTCAGCAACTCTTACGTATTGGGCGCCGGCATGCGCATGGTCAATAACCGCAGGCGTCCGGTGATGGTGTTGGGCAAGGACAGCGTCGGCCAACACGACCTGCTGTTGCCGGCATCGACCAGCGCTTTTCTTGCAGCCAACGGCTATGCCAGGCAAATCGGCTGTGTCGAAGCGCTGCAGGCCGAACTGCAGAGACTGGGTCGCCAGCAGCCCAAGCTGCCCGATCCCATCAACCTGTTCATGAACGTGCAACTGGATCAGCGGGGAACGTTGACGCCGTTACCCACGACCGTGAAAGCCGGTGACTCGGTGACCTGCCGTGTGGTGCTCGATACGGTGTTCGTGGTCTCGACCTGCTGCACGGGTATCCCCGGTAATGACACGCCCGGGGCCGTCCGGTTGTCGGTGGCCGAAGACCTCAGCGACTTCGCGGGCTAGCCGATGATGACAGGCGCACAGATGCTCAACGCACTGCCCGATCTCGGCAAAGGCCTGTGGGTGACGCTCGAACTGACGGTGCTCGCCGCCGTCACCAGTTTTGTCATGGGTCACGTGATCTGGTGGCTGCGCGGACGGTCCCTGCCGCTGTGGCGAGGCGTCGGGCATTTGTACGTCAGCCTCATGCGCGGTGTGCCGTCGATCGTGCAGTTATTCATCGTGTTCTTCTCCCTGCCGCTGATCGGGCTGGGCGGCAAACCGCTGCTGGCTGCCGTGCTGGCAATCGGATTCAACAGCGCAGCCTATGTCGCCGAGATTCTGCGCGCCAACTATCGCACGCTGCCCCACGGCCAGACAGAAGCGTCCCATGCGCTCGGTCTGTCAGCGTTCGAGACATGGTGGTACGTCTCGGCACCTCAGGCGCTGCGCAGCAGCCTGCCGGCTCTGGTCAACGAGTTCACGCTGGTGGTCAAGACCACCCCGCTGGCCTCGGTCGTGGCGGTGACTGAATTGACCTACGCAGGCCAACTGGTAATCGCTCGCACGTTCGAAGCCACACCGGTGCTTGCCCTCGTGGTCGCCGGCTATCTGCTCATCTGCTGGCCAACCCTCAAGCTCGCACGACGCCTTGAAGGCCGCTTCAACCGTGCAAGGAGCCACTGATGGATTGGTCGGCGATTATCGACAACGCTCCGGACCTTGCCACCGGACTGTTGGTCACCTTGCGCTTGAGTCTGGTATCGGCCTGCTCGGCGCTCACCCTTGGCGCCTTGCTGGCGTGGGCACTGCAAAAAGGAAGTCCGTGGTTAAGCGCGGCGGTGCGCGCCTACATCGATTTCGTTCTGGGTTTGCCTATGCTGGTGTTGATCTACCTGCTGTTTTTCATTCTTCCCGAATACGGCATCACCCTCAGCTCTCCGGTGGTCGGGGTCACGGCACTGACCCTGTATTACGGTCCCTACATGGGCGAGGTGCTGCGCGCCGCGTTTGGCGGTATTGCTCGCGGACAATACGAGGCCAGTGCCGCGCTGGGCCTGCGACCCTGGGAAACGCTGCGTCACGTGCTGCTCAAGCAAGCGCTGCCCGTGGCGCTGCCGCCCTCGGTGGGCTTACTGATCGGCCTGATAAAGGACACCGCGCTGCTATCGGTGGTCGGCGTCGAAGAGTTTATGTACGCCGCCAAGCAAGCCATTTCCACCAGCTACGCCCCGCTTGAGATTTATCTGGTGGTTGCCCTCGCTTACTGGCTGATCACCCTTTTACTCGACACCGCAGCCGGCGCTTTGGAGCGTCGCCTGAATCGTCATCGTCCAGCATGAATCTGTTGTTCTGAATTGGAGTATGCCCATGTCTGTCCCCTCATCCCTGACCATTCCTGCCGGCCATGGCAAAGCCGTACGCCTGAAAGCCGGGCAATCGGTGCGCGTCATCAACACCCACGGCACCCAGGTCGTCGACTGCTGGGCGTGGAATGCCTATGACCTTGAAGAGTTCATGTGCATGGAGGCCACGCGCGTGTGGACGCAGCATCTGAACCCGGTCGTCGGCGACACGTTCGTCACCAGTGCCCGCCATCCCATCCTGACACTAGTCGAAGACACCTCCCCCGGCGTGCACGACACCTTCATGGCGGCCTGTGACCGTCGGCGCTACGAGCTGCTGGGCTGTACTCACTACCATCGCAACTGCAGCGACAACCTGTTCGAGGGCATGCTCGAGCTCGGCGTGACCCCGCCCCGCCGAAACCTCGCCTCGTTCAACATTTTCATGAACATCCGGGTGCAATCGGACAACATCACGCTGGCCACGCTACCCACCGTCACCAATCCCGGCGACTACATCACCCTGCGTGCGGAAATGGACTGTTTCGTTGCGTTCTCGGCGTGCCCGCAGGACATCGTCAACATTCAAGGCCAGGGCGACAACACGCCCAAAGATGCCGACTTGCAGATCATCGACCAGGCGTTCGCGGCTGTCAGCGTGAAGGGTCCGTGGGTCCCCGACCACGTCAAATCGGCGCGGCACTGATCCCGGCACTCATCACTTCAAGGGTTGATTCATGCACACCTCCAAACACCCGCTTGAGAAATACCTGAATCTGGCGGACGCACGCCTGGGCACGGTCGCGCTGTCGGTCACCGACGATTGGTTCGCCGACGTGAACCGTCTGTTCCTGCACACGCCCGCCGTGTTCAAGGCCGATGTGTTCGACGACAACGGCAAATGGATGGACGGTTGGGAGTCGCGACGCAAACGTCATGAAGGGTACGACCATGCGGTGATTCGTCTGGGCGTGGCGGGCACCCTCAAGGGCGTGAACATCGACACGTCGTTTTTCACCGGCAACTATCCGCCCTCCGCGTCCCTCGAAGCGTGCTTTGTGAACGACGGCGACCCCGATGAAGACACGGCCTGGACTGAAGTCCTCGGCGCCGTCGAGCTGAACGGTGACAGCCATCACTATCACCTGATCGACGACGCCCGCCCATACAGCCACCTGCGTCTGAACATCTATCCCGATGGCGGCGTCGCCCGGCTGCGCGTGTATGGCATTTCCTACAAGGACTGGTCCGCAATGGCTCCCGGGGAAACCATCGACTTGTGCGCCGCGCTCAACGGAGGACGTGCCATCGCCTGTTCCGACGAGCACTACGGGCAGATGGGCAACATCCTCAACCCCGGTCGCGCCGCCGTGATGGCCGAGGGCTGGGAAACCGCTCGCCGCCGCACGCCGGGTAATGACTGGGTGATTGTCGCGTTGGGCATTGCCGGGGAAGTCGAGCGGATCGTGGTCGACACGCTTCACTACAAAGGCAACTATCCAGACCGCGTCTCGATTCAGGGCGCTTACGTCAAAGGCGGTACCGACAGCCAGATCGAGACCCAGAGCCTGTTCTGGCGAGACTTGCTGCCGGAGCAAAAAATGGAAATGGACCGTGAGCACTTCTACGCCACGGAGCTGGCCCGACTTGGGCCGATTACTCACGTCCGTCTCAACGTGTTTCCCGACGGCGGTGTCAGTCGGCTGCGATTGTTCGGCACACCCGCGCGATAGCGCCGGGCGTTTGTAATCGCGGCGACCTGGAGTACCCGGCCCACGTGAAGGGCGACGAAAAAAATGATTTTCCATCGCAGTGAAACAAGGCCGGGCCCACAACTTCAGAGTTGAGACGGGCCCCTCAACGCCCGCGGATGCGGTGAGGGACAGTCACACTCAAGGAGCTTTTACTTGTTCAAGCCCTACCTCGTTCCTTGGGATCTCAAGCGATTTCTTGCGTGGCGCACGGGCCAGATATAACCCCAGCAATCCTCCAGCAAACAGAGCAATCGCAACCATCAACAACGCTGAGTCGTAGCTCTGCGTAGCGTCCTTGATCCACCCCATGACAGGTGGCAGGCCGAGCCCGGCGATGTTGGCGATCGAGTTGATGAGAGCGATCGATGCCGCGGCAGCGGCGCCGGAAAGGTATTCGGTCGTGGTGGCCCAGAAAACGGGCGTCGCCGCCCAGTTCAAGCCGACCGCGATCACCAGCATGCCATAGGCCAACCACGAATTATTTGTGGCCACCGCCAAAGCCAAAAGCACGCCGGCGATCATGAGTGGCAACCCCAGATGCCACGCCCGCTCTCGCTTACGATCAGAATGAGTGCCATTGAAGTACATGAAGATACAGGCAAACAGAAATGGCAGTGCAGACAAAGCGCTCACGGTAAAAGACTCTTGGCCAGATACCGACTTCACAATGAGAGGCAGAAACAGGGTAATGCCGATGGTCCCGAATGCCTGGAGTAACCAGAAAAGGCTCAATAGCCAGACCTGCCGACTGCGGAACGCCGCCGACCAGCCTGCATGATGCGAGATAGGAGTTGCAGCCTGTTCAGCCGCGATCGTCTGGCTCAACCATTCTTTCTGGTCAGCCTGAAGCCACTGCGTTGTGGCCGGGCTATCTGGCAGGTACCGCAAGACAACGATTCCAAGAACGACAGCTGGCAGTCCTTCCAACAGGAACAGCCACCGCCAGCCACTGACACCGAAATACCCGTCCAGATGCAGAAAGGCACCCGAAAGCGGCAGGCCGATAACGGAGGCCAAAGCCGCACCGATGTAGAAGAAGGACATTGCTTTTGCGCGGTCGGTACGCGGGTACCACTGTGAAAGGTAATAGATGATCCCAGGTGTGAAGCCTGCTTCGGCCGCCCCCAACAGTAATCGCATGCCGTAGAGCTGACCGGCGCTTTGCACGAACGCCATTCCCGCCGCAACGATGCCCCAGGTGATCATGATCCGCGCAATCCAGCGTCGGGCACCGACCCGGGTCAGTATCACGCTGCTGGGAACTTCAAAAATGATGTAGGTGAGGAAGAACAGCCCTACCCCTATGCCGTACATTCTGGCGGTGAGCCCCAGTTCGGCATTCATCTGCAGTGCTGCAACTGAAATGTTCGACTTGTCGATATAAGCGACCATGTAGAGCAACATCAAAAATGGGATCAATTTGATGTTGAGTCGTTTCATGGTACTGGCATGCATGCCTGCATTCACGGACGGAAGTTGCATATCGCCTCTCTGTTTTTTGTTCTGAGACTTCTGGTTCGTGTGGATCCACCATAGACGAGAGAATCAAATGACTCAATATATGATTATAAATCCCATATATTGGGATATAGCGACCAGCATTCTCAGGCGCGTCCCCGCACTGAATGCCCCGGACTGTTGGATGGCGGAAGATTTCTTGCGCAGCCTGGTGTGGGATCGGCTACATCAGCGGGCATATTCCTCATTGCCTGAGGACATTGGTGTCATCTGGTAAGACGCTGAACAGGCTGACGTTGCGAACAGCGCTATTAAAGGTCGGAGGCGCAACGTTTAAGCAAGTCACGAATCGGCTCTCGCACATTGCGCTTGCTCATGTCCTTAGGGCTGATCCAGCGGCAATCATCAATTTCATTCAGCGGGCGAGGTTTCCTGGACGACGAACGCCGCGCCTCGAACAGGAAGTGCACAACGTTGTCTTGCCGATATTGGGAGACATAGGCTAATCGATCAAAACTGAGGCCCGTTTCCTCTGCCATCTCGCGCTTCGCTGCCTGCAGCGGGGTCTCCCCTCGCTCGACGCGTCCACCCGGCAAATTCCATTTTGAACGACGCTTGCGAACGAAGAGTATTTCCCCATCCCGGCGATAGATCACCGTGGCGCGGCGTTTCAAGCCCTTGTGTTTGGCCGTACTGGCTTCCGTGGCACCCATAGGTCATCCCGTTGGCAGTGACATCACGTCGTTAGGAAATCCGATTGGGGTTTTACGACGCTTTCACCATCTTGACCCTGGAAGGTGTCGATCTGATGACGGTGTAAATGGATCGGTCATGTACGAACACAGGTATCGGCGTCCGCTCACAGACCTTGACCCTGGCTGACAGGGACAGTTCCGGCAGGTGTGTGGATACTCGATGGGGGATGGTTGTTTTCAGGTTATCGACCGCTATCCAGCGGTCGATAACCTGCGGATACGCAACGCACTGGAAAGCGCTCAACCCGGAAGCAGGCACCGAGGTCGGTGTGAACATGAACGACTTTGATCCGCAACTTACTCAGAACACGCCAGTGAGATTTTCTGATGGCGCGAATACGTGGGCTTATCTGGATTGAGCTTTTGGACGGTGGACTTCTCAACTACTCAGCACGCGCAGCCATACAAACTATGCCGGCAATGGCCCGTAGGCACGGTAGGTATCAATCAGCGTGTCAAATAGCGAAATGTCCGATCGACTCCTGGCAATAAGCTGAGCACCCGCCACGGCCGAAAAAATCGCTCGGGCTCGCTTTTCACTGTCTTCTGGCTCGCATGCCAGGTAACACGGACGATTGGGTCATCATATTTCCTTGTTGTTATGTACATGGGCGGGCATTCTGCGAACCCGATCATAGGGAGATGGTTTTCTGCCCGGCAGTCGCAAATTGGTTGGCCTGACAACCATTGGTTAGCATGCGCCATTACAGGAGGCACTCATGAAACTGCATCAGTTGCAGGCATTGGTCGCGACTGCAGACTGCGGCAGTATTCGTGCCGCAGCCCGCCGAATGCAGGTGTCCCAGACCGCCGTGGCCAAGGCGTTGCGCGAGCTTGAAAGCCAGTTGCAGCTTTCCCTTCTGGTTCGCAATGCCAGCGGCGTGATGCTCACCCAATACGGACGGTCGCTGCTGCTGCACGCCAGACAAATGCTCGGTCAGCTGGAACAGGCGGAGCTGGAATTGGCTCACCTGCGTGTCAGGCGGAGGGTCACCTGCGGCGGGGTATTTCTCCATGGATGGGAATGACCCTGCTGCCAGAAGTGGTGCTGCTGTTTCGGCAAAAAATGCCGCAGGTGAGACTGGGGATTTTCGAGGGTTTGATGGCCGTCACCCTGCCTCGGCTAAGGGACGGCACCATGGAGTTCGCCGTCGGTCTGGTCTCAGGGCTGCTGTCCCGACCGGAGTTCACAAGCGAGCCATTGTTTTCCTACAAGATGGCGGTCGTTGCGCGTCGGGGACACCCAAAGCAGCACTGCCGCTCAATGCAGGATCTGCTGGATCAGGACTGAGTGGTCAATGACCCGGACGCCGATCATGAAAGCTTCATGACCGAACTGTTCTGGCAACATGATGCGCGTATCGCCGTAGAACGGGTCCAACGGGCACAGCCGCTTCAACTGATGCTGTCGCTCATGAAGCAGACGAACATGCTCAGCCATTGCCCCGAGCCCATGCTGACCGTGCCCACGTTCAAGGAGCGCATTTTAAAGCTTGAGCTGTCCGAGACATGTGCGACCGACACCATCGGAATCGTGACCTCGCGCTATGCCCAACTGGGAAGCGCGGCACAGTGCTTTGTAGAGTGCCTGCTGCACGTCATACGACGCCGATCCCGCTCGTGGAAGCCGGAAGATCGACACCTGTTTGACACGCTCCAGCTACTGACCTGAGCAGATCGTGCTCAGTGCCGTGGACACCGCTTCTCGCCATCCATTGAATGGACCCATTAAGATAGCCGCCTGACTCCTGGCTTCAACGACCGGGGTGACATCAAGCCAGAGTGCGCAAAATGCTTGAATCGGAACTCAAGGCCTTCTACATGGTTGCCCAGCTGGGCAGCGTGACCCTTGCCGCCAAGAAACTGGGCTTGAGCCAACCCACGGTGACCAATCAGATTCGTCAGTTGGAGAGTCAGTTCGCGGTCGAGCTTTTTTACCGTGGCGGCAGGCGTTTGACCTTGAGTGAAACGGGCGCCCGCTTGCTACCGCTCGTCAAACCCATGATGTCCCAGAGCTCGAACATCGAGTTTTTCCTGAACAATGCGAGCAGCAAAGCCGGGAAGTTGCGCATCGGCGCCACCGCGCCCTATTACATTCTCGATCTGGTGAAGGCGTTTCGAGAGCTGCACGGATCGCAAGTCAGTCTGGAGTTGGGTAACTCTCAACAGATGATCGAAGCCCTCGATGATTACCGCGTTGACCTGGTGACGTCGTCTCAACAGCTCACGGATGCCCGACTTTACTGTTTGCGACTGGGGCAAGATCCGCTGGTACTGGTGGTCCATCGCAGCCATCCGCTTGCGAACCAGAGCCGCATTGCCTTGAGCGCCATCGCCAGTCATTGCGTGCTGATGCGGGAACAAGGCTCCCACACCCGACAGCTCACTGAAGAGATGCTGGGCCACGCCCGGCTCACCCTTGAAAACGTCATTGAAATCGGCAGCCGGGAAGCCATCCGCGAAGCGGTGCTTCGCAACATTGGGGTCAGCATCATCGCCCGCCACGAAGTTCCGGACAGTCAGGAGCTGCGCATCGTGACGATTCATCAGGCAGCGATGCTCGACGAATTTCTCTACTGCCTCAAAGAGCGTCGTGCTGCGCGCCTTATCGATGACTTCCTGCAAGTCGCGCAAAAACGCTTCGGTTAAGCCGCGGCCTTGATCAGCAGGATCCCTGCGGTGACGGTGAGCGCCGCGATCAACCGGCGCCGTCCAAAGGGTTCTTTGAACAGCAACGTGGCAATCACTGCGCCGATAATCACGCTGCTTTCCCTTAGCGCTGCAATTTTCGCGACGTGATCCAGCGTCATGGCCCACAGCACCAGTGCGTAAGCTGCGCAATACGTCAGCCCTCCGAACACCGATAATCGCCAATTTTCCCGCAGATGACGGCGCAGAGCCTGACGACGAAATCTGGCAGCAAACAGCGGGATCGGCACACTCAAGACCAAGGTGAAATACACCAGGTACGACAGCACGCCCTGCGAACTCCGCACACCTTGAGCATCTATCACCGTATACAGCGCGACACACACACCCGCCGCCACCGCATTGCGCGGCGCGTGCCATTGTTCGGTCACGTGCAACAGGCTCAGGACGCCCAGGGATAAGATCACCACGCCCACCATCCCCGGCAGGGATAACGATTCATCCAGCCAACAGGCGGCAAACACCACCACCAACAACGGGGGCACTCCCCGAACTAACGGGTACACCTGGCCGAAGTCTCCGAAGTGGTAGGCGCGAATCAGGAAATACCGATAAAACACATTGACCACGGCAGATAGCACGATCAGCCCCCATACCGACAATGAGGGCAACTCGACAAAGGGCACAGCCATCAGCGCAACGACGAACGCCACACCGTCGACTGTCGCCATCGAAGACAGTCGATCATTGCTGGACTTGACCACTGCGTTCCAGCTGGCGTGCATGAAAGCAGAAATCAAGACCAGCAGTGTGGCCAGATTGGTATCGGACATGGGGAGGCTCGCTGTAGGAAGGCCGTCAGCATGCCGCCCCGACAACCATCAATCCAATCGGTTATAGAACGATCCTGCATCAGTAAAACTGATGATCAGATGTATTTGCGGACGTTAGCGTTCGGTCCGTAGAAGGTCCTATCGGCTGAGAAACTGCCAAAAACGCTATGAATTCATAGCCATTTTTGCGCAGCAGAAAACGACGGTACCAATCCAAAAAACCCGATTCAAACCATTGAATCAGATAGCTTTTATTGGTTTTCCCCGATGAATCAAGCCGGGTTGTTTGCGCCATCTTTGTTTTTTTTCGGTTTTGTATTTGCGGGTCAATTTTCTGCGTGATACATCAAATCCAAGCGAGTTGACACCCGCACGGCAACGACAGATTGCCGGCTTTCGCTTCTTTCCTACCTGCCCGTCATTTGTTCATTTCCGTTGGTTTACATCGGTACCACCATTGTTATTGGTGGCTGGCATTGCACAGGGAAACCTCATGGCTCCTACAGTTACTCAACTATCTACCGTGCCGCTATCGGTTCAAAGCGTGGGTAAGTCCTACGGCAAACTGAGCGTCCTGAATGACGTGTCGCTCGGGGTCGAGGCCGGAGAACTCGTATGCCTGCTCGGCCCTTCAGGGTGTGGTAAAACCACCCTGCTGCGCATTATCGCGGGCCTGGAAAAGCTAGACGCGGGCCGTTTGATACTCGGCAACAAGGACATAACGCGCGCTCATCCACACCAGCGCGATTACGGCATCCTGTTCCAGTCTTATGCCTTGTTTCCCAACCTGACCATTGCCCAGAACATTGGCTATGGTCTGAGCACACGCAACCTGCTGCACTCTCAAATACGAGAGCGCGTGGAGGAAATGCTTGAGCTCGTGGGCCTCACAGCGATTGCAGACAAGTACCCGGGCCAATTGTCCGGCGGGCAACAACAACGTGTGGGCCTTGCGCGGGCTTTGGCGCCTTCCCCTTCGTTGCTGCTGCTTGATGAGCCAATGTCCGCCCTGGATGCCAAGGTCCGCGAACACCTGCGCCATGAACTCCGCGCCCTGCAGAAGAAGCTTGGCATCACCACCGTCATGGTCACCCATGACCAGGATGAAGCCATGGTAATGGCGGACCGCATCGCCGTGATGAATCAAGGACGGATCGAGCAGTTCGACACCCCGGAAAACATCTATCGCTCGCCCGCCACGCCTTTTGTTGCCAACTTCATCGGCCATGCCAACTGGCTTGAGTATCAGAGTCTGAGTGATGGCCAGGCTCACGTTGGATCGGTGTCGCTGCAACTCGATAAGCCTCATGCAGGAGGGCCGGGCCGACTTTTTTGCAGACCCGAAGCGCTGCGCGTCGATAACCTGGCCCAACCCTCGAACAGCATGGCCGCCCGCGTCATTGAAAAACTGTTTCTGGGCAACCGCTACCGGCTCACCGTTGAGCTGGAGCAACTTCGCGGCCAGCACCTTGTTGCAGAAGTCAGCGCTGACCTCAACGCCGTGCAGTTGAACGCTGAACGGGTATGGCTGACGTTTCCGCCCCATTGCTTGCGAGCGTTTCCAGGAGTCGGCCAATGACCAGTCTGCGCCTACCCCAGTCGCGTGAGTTGCCGCCTCAGCCCAAGACGAATTCGTCTGCGGCGGCGAAGCTGGACCTGCTGTTCAGCGGCGGATTAAAGCTGGTCATGGTGATGGTGCTCGTGGTCGGGCTCGCCCTTCCACTGATCGCCATGCTGAGCAAAGTGGCCGATGTACAAAACGGAATCGCCGGCGTTTGGCAGATGCTGTCGAGTTCCCGATTTTTATGGCTGTTGGGTAACAGCATCAAGGTTTCACTCAGCACGGTCGCGTTGGTGGTGCCCGCCGCGTACCTCTTCGCTTATGCCCTGCAACGCAGCTGGATACCCGGCAAGGCGCTGCTGCGCAGCATCTCGCTGCTGCCACTGATGGCACCGTCGATGCTCTCGGCCATCGCGCTGATTTACTTATTCGGAAATCAGGGGCTTCTCAAATCCTGGTTCCCGGACGGTATCTACGGCTACAGCGGAATTGTGCTGGGCCAAGCGTTTTACAACTTCCCCATGGCCCTGATGATCCTCATCTCCGCGCTGGGTCTGGCAGACGCACGCCTGTACGACGCGTCGCTGAGCATGGGCGCGACTCACTGGAAAACCTTCCTGAATGTCACGTGGCCGAGCACCCGGTACGCGGTGTTTGCCGCCAGCTGCCTGGTCTTCACCCAAACGATCACCAACTTTGGTATTCCCGTTGTCATTGGCGGGGACTATCAGGTGCTGGCGATGGAGGCTTACAAATCAGTGGTGGGCCAGCAGAAGTTTTCCGAGGGCGCACTGATTGGCAGCATCCTGCTGGTGCCTGCGCTTATCAGTTTTGCGGTTGACGTGTGGATGCGCCGCTTGCGCGGAGGCCAGGTCAGCAGTCAGGCAGCCGCCTATGTGGCGCCGGACAACGGCCTTCGGGACTTCGTTCTGCTGTTGGCCGCAGGCATTGTCGCCCTCGCGCTGTTGAGCCTGGTGGTGGTCGCAGTCGGGGCTTCGCTGATCAACTTCTGGCCCTATGATCTGTCGGTTTCACTTCGTCATTACGACTTTGAAACCAATGGCGATGTTGGCTGGCTGGCCTACCGCAACAGCTTGATGCTGGCCAGCCTGACAGCGCTGATCGGCACCCCGGTGATTTTCACGTGCGCCTACCTCATGGAAAAAACCCGCAGCGGGTGGCTCGACAATCTGCTGCGACTGCTGTGCATGCTGCCGATGGCGGTGCCAGGTCTGGTCATGGGCCTGGGGTATGTATTTTTCTTCAACCATCCCGATAACCCGTTGAACGGGATGTACGGTGGCATCGCGTTGATGGTCGTGTGCTGTGTGATGCGCTTCCTGACGCCGGCTCAAATGACGGCGACTACCGCACTGCGTCAGCTGAACGAAGAGATCGAATACGCCTCGCTGTCGTTAAAGGTCCCGCTGATCACCACCTATCGGCGTGTCACGCTGCCCATCTGCCTGCCCGCGCTGCTCGAAGTTTTCCGCTACCTGTTCGTGTCTTCGATGACGTCCGTGTCCGCACTGATTTTCCTTTACAGCCCCGACACCGTGCTCGCCGCAGTCGCAGTGCTCAACCTGGATGACGCAGGCAATATCGGCGCCGCCGCGGCGCTGTCCTCGCTGATTCTTTTGACCTCGGCACTCGTCTCACTTGCGCTTTACCTGCTTTCGCGCGGTCTGCTCAGGCATACCCAGCACTGGCGAACCGGTCACGCCTGACCCCCGACATTCCTGCTGCCAACCTTCCACTTAAAGAGACCTACCATGATTAAATCCTGGACTACAGCCGTTGCCGCCGTTCTTGGTTTTGGCGTTGCCGCCAGCGCCTTCGCCAGTACAGAACTGACCGTTTACACGGCCATGGAAAACGAACAGCTGGCCGGTTACAAAAAAGCCTTTGAAGCCAAAAACCCTGATATCCAGATCAAGTGGGTACGGGACTCTACCGGCATCATCACCGCCAAGCTGCTGGCGGAAAAATCCAACCCGCGAGCCGATGTCATCTGGGGACTCTACGCCTCGAGTGTGGCGCTGCTGGGCAAAGAGGGAATGCTGGAGGCTTATGCGCCCAAGGATGTGGAGAAAGTCGATCCTCGTTTTCGGGACAAGCAGGTCCCCCCGCTGTGGGTCGGCAACGGGGTCGAGGCGACCGCAGTGTGCGTGAATACGGTGGAGGCGAAAAAGCAGAACCTCCCCATCCCGACGAGTTGGGAGGACCTGACCAAGCCGGTGTACCAAGGCAAAATCGTAATGCCTAACCCCGCCTCTTCCGGCACCGGTTATTCGGCGGTCAATGCCTGGATACAAATCATGGGCGAACAAAAGGCCTGGGACTTCATGGACAAGCTGCACGCCAACATCGGCCAATACACCCACTCGGGCTCCAAGCCTTGTACCCAAGCCGCCATGGGCGAGTACCCGATCGGCATTTCCCTCGACTTCCGCGCCATCACCCTGAAACGCCAAGGTGCCCCGCTGGACATTGTGCTCCCTGCCGAAGGGCTCGGGCTGGACATCAACGCGGTCGCGTTGATCAAGGGTAGCCACAACCTGGAGGCGGCGAAAAAACTGGAGGACTTCGCAGTGAGCGAACAGGCATTCCTGCTGTACCAGCCCAACGCTGCGGCGCTTGCCCGTCCGGAGTTCAACAGCAAGCTGGCGGAGATGCCGAGCGCCTACTACGACCGCCTGATCACCGTTGATTTTGACAAAGCCGGCAGTCAGCGTGCTAGCGTGCTGGAGAAGTGGCGCGCTCGCTACGACGGTAAGTCCGAACCGAAGAAATAAGCTCGGAACTTGCCTCTCCATAGCGGCCACACCGCGTGTGACCGCTATGACTTACGCTGAATCCACACGCCCATCAAGCGCCATGAACGCCGCAATCAAGCGTGATTCAGCGCGTCGCTCCAGGCATCCGATCATGTGACGGTTGGTCAGCCCCTCGCCCACAATGGGCACCGCGATCACTCGCGGGTCGTGGCTCAGCTCGACCGACGACACAATGCCAATCCCCAGATCAGCAGCCACGGCTTCAGTCACGGCTTCCCGACTGTCCAGCTCCAGCAACACCCGAGGTTGAACGCCTGCCTGTTCGCATGCCTTATCGAAGGTACGTCGAGTGATCGAGCTCGGCTCGCGCAACACCATGATCTGCTGATCCAACTGGTTGATGTCGATCCGCTTGCCGGCCAACGAGTGGCCTTGCGGAACCAATGCGCAGATCTGCGAAGGCGACATTTCCTGCAAGCGCAGACCTTTGCGCGGTTCGACCTCAGTCATCACCGCCACATCGGCGTGCTCGGACAACAGCGCTGCCAGGGTTTCCTGGGCATTCCCCAACCGAAGGTTGACCACGACCCCGGGGTATCGGGCACGCAAGCTGGCGATCATGGGCATGACCCGGTGCGGGCCATCCGCCGCGACTTCCAGACGTCCGGTCAGCAGTTGGCGATTGGACTCCAGCAATGCCTGTGCCTCCTCGACCAGTCCGAACATCGCCCGGGTGATGGCCGCCAGCTGAATGCCTTCCTGGGTCAGTTCTACGCGCCTGGCCGTCCGTCGCAGCAAGGTGATCTGGTAATGCTCCTCCAGCATTTTCACGTGGCCGGTCACCGCCGGCTGACTGATGAACAACCGTGCGGCCGCACGGGTAAAGCTGCCTTCGCGGGCGACGGCGTCAAATGCGCGGAGTTGAAACAGGTTCATATCTATCGGCCTGACTTATACCTTGGATAACAACAAACAATTTGCTTGATACCCGGCGTGATTGCAACCTGTGCTCCGTACCTTAAGCCACTCCTGAGAAATCACTATGAGCACTGCTGCGCCGATTCTGTTGACCCCAGGCCCCCTCACCACCTCAACCCGTACCCGTCAGGCGATGATGATGGATTGGGGCTCTTGGGACGGGGACTTCAATGAAATGACGGCCAGCCTGCGTGAGCGATTGCTCACGATCATCAACGGCCAGGACTCCCACTATTGCGTGCCGCTACAAGGCAGCGGCACGTTCGCCGTCGAGGCTGCCATCGGCACATTGGTGCCGCGTAACGGAAAAGTCATGGTGTTAGTCAACGGTGCGTATGGACAGCGACTGGCGAAGATCTGCAGCGTACTGGGCCGCGCCTACAGCACATTCGAAACGGCCGAGGACCAGCCGACCACGGCAGACGATGTCGACAGACTGCTCACTGAGGACCGCGACATCACCCACGTCGCACTGATCCACTGTGAAACCAGCACGGGGATACTCAATCCGCTGCAAGCCATCTCGGAAGTGGTCGCAAGCCACGGCAAGCGGCTGATCATCGATGCAATGAGCTCGTTCGGGGCGCTGCCCATCGATGCGCGTGAACTGCAATTTGATGCACTGGTCGCCGCGTCAGGCAAATGCCTGGAGGGGGTACCGGGCATGGGCTTTGTGTTCGCCAACAAGCAGACACTGGATCAGGCGCAAGGCAATTCGCATTCGTTGGCGATGGATCTCCACGACCAGAACAGCTATATGGCCAAAACAGGCCAATGGCGCTTTACGCCCCCAACCCATGTCGTCGCAGCCCTTCACGAAGCGCTTCTGCAATACGCCGAAGAAGGTGGACTGCCCGCTCGTCATCAGCGTTACGCGCAAAACTGCAAAACACTGCTGGACGGCATGAGCGCGCTGGGGCTGCGCAGCTTTATCCCTGCGGACATTCAGGCGCCGATCATCGTCACCTTCCATGCGCCGGACAGTCCTAACTACCGGTTCAGGGACTTCTACGAACGCGTCAAGGCCAAGGGCTTCATTTTGTACCCGGGCAAGTTGACTCAAGTTGAAACCTTCCGCGTCGGCTGTATCGGCTGCGTGGACAGCCGCGGCATGCAAGGCGCCGTGGACGCTATCGGCCAGGCCCTGCGCGAAATGCAAGCCATCTGAACCCTCACCTCAGCGGAATCCAGTCATGAACTACAACAACCCAGCTAAAACCCAGGCACTGATTCTCGATTGGGCGGGCACCGTCGTCGACTTCGGATCGTTTGCGCCCACTCAGATTTTCGTCGAAGCGTTCGCCGAGTTTGACGTAGCGGTCTCTATCGAAGAGGCACGCGGCCCCATGGGAATGGGCAAGTGGGATCACATTCGCACGCTGTGCGACCTTCCGGCGGTCAGTGAGCGGTACAAAAAGGCCTTTGGACGCGCGCCGAATGACGACGACGTCACGGCCATTTACAACCGTTTCATGCCCTTGCAGATCGAGAAAATCGCGACTCACTCGGCGCTCATTCCCGGCGCGCTAGCGACAATTGATGGCCTGCGCAAACAAGGCTTGAAGATCGGATCCTGCTCCGGCTATCCGGCAGTGGTCATGGAAAAAGTGGTCGAACTGGCTCGACGAAACGGCTATGTCGCCGACCACGTTGTGGCGACCGATGAGGTGCCCAACGGCCGCCCGCATCCCGCGCAGGCCTTGGCCAATGTGATTGCTCTAGGCATCAGCGATGTCGCCGCCTGCGTCAAAGTCGACGATACGGTGCCCGGCATCCTCGAAGGGCGCAGTGCGGGCATGTGGACCGTGGCGCTGGTGTGCTCCGGCAACGCGCTGGGCCTGACGTACGAGCAATACAAAGCGTTGGGTACAGACGCACTGGCCAGTGAGCGTGGACGTATTCACGGCCTCTTCGAAGGCGCTCGCCCTCACTATCTGATTGACACCATCAACGAACTTCCGGCCGTTATCGCCGACATCGACCGACGTCTGGCGGCCGGTGAAGTGCCTCAAGCTTCATAACCAAAACGCTGAGAAAGTTCTCAACTCAGTAGCCCCTATCGACAGCCGATGCAATGCGCATCGGCTGTTTCATATTTGCAGGCGTTAGCCATTGCCCAACCACCTGCCGCACCTGTTGCTATCGGCTGGACCGATACAAACCCCGAATCAATCGATTTGAGCATTGCTCGCCACGCCCCGATCATGACTTCCAGAAAACAACAACAAGAGGAAGCATCATGCCCGCCCATTTCCACAACCCTGTCGCCACTTACTTTGGCAGTGGCAGCCTAAGCCAGATCACTGCGCTCACCGCTGGCCAAAAAGTGGCGCTGGTGACGTTCCCCGAAGCCCGCGGTCTGGGATTGATCAAACAGGTCGAAGACTTGTTGGGCGACCGCCTGGTCTACGTCCTCGAAGACGTTCAGCCCAATCCCGACGTCCAACAGCTGCGGTCGGTGTACGAGCATTTCTGGCAGCACGCCGAGCACTGTGACGTGGTGTTCGCCCTGGGTGGCGGCAGTGCCATAGACACCGCCAAGGCGCTGATCGTGGGCACCGAATCGGGTCGTTTCGATGAGTTGCTGGCACTGCTGGCGCAGGGCAATCCCTTTACGCCTGCTCACTGCAAAACACTCATTGCAGCGCCCACGACTGCGGGTACCGGCAGCGAAGTCACGCCATGGGCGACGATCTGGGATTCGGCGCAGAAGAAGAAATACTCGCTGCACCTGGAATGCACCTGGCCGAAAGCGGCCATTGTCGATCCGGACCTGATGCTGACGGTGCCCGCCAGCGTCACCGTGTCCACCGGACTGGACGCACTGTCCCATGCACTGGAATCGATCTGGAACGTGAACGCCAATCCCATCTCGGACACCTTTGCCGTTTCGGCCATCGAGGAAGTGTTTCTGTGTCTGCCGGGCCTGCGCAAGAACCTGCACAGCCAGGAGCTGCGTTCAGGCATGGCACTGGCGGCGCTCAAGGCAGGGATGGCGTTCTCGAACACCAAGACCGCGTTGGCGCATTCCATCTCCTATGAAATGACCCTGCGCCACGGCTTGCCCCACGGCATCGCCTGTTCCTTTTCCTTGCCTTATGTACTGGGCCTCGCGTGGGGCCGTGATCACGAACGTGACCGCGTGCTTCAACGGGTCTTCGGCCCTGACCTGGCCAAGGCTCAGAACCAACTGCAGAACTTCCTGCAAAGCCTTGAGGTGAAGACGGAGTTCTCTGACTACGGTGTGAGCGATACCGAAGCCCGAGAGATGGTCGAATACGCCCTGCAAGGCGCGCGAGGCAAGAACTTCATCGGCGCGCGCGCCGCCTGACGGACCCTGCGCAACTACGCTGGAACGATCTTGTTCATCGTTCTATTTCCTGCTGCACCGTAAAGAGTGCCGACTCGCTGGCTGCCGCCACGCGAGAGCGAAACAAGAAAGGAAAACACCATGAATCGTGCCGAAAGTCTCTCTGGTCTTGCCGTACCGATGTCACGCTTTCGTATTGCCCAGTGGCGGATGCTGTTGGCGGCCATGTTTTGCTATCTGTTCTTCTACACCGGACGCCAGACGTTCGGCTTCGCCATCCCCGGCATTCAGGCTGAGTTCGGTCTGAGCAAGGAAACACTGGGCTGGGCATCCAGCGCAATGCTCTGGGCGTATGCCATCGGTCAGGCCATCAACGGCAACCTGGCCGACAAGTTTGGCGGACGACGCATCATGACCTTGGGCGCTGTGCTGTCCTGCGGCGCCAATTGGGTCACCAGTTTTGCCGCAGGCTTCGGCAGTCTGATCCTGCCCTGGGGCATTAACGGGTACTTCCAGGCACTGGGCTGGGCACCGGGCAGCCGGCTGCTCTCCAACTGGTGGAGTGCCGGTGAGCGCGGCAAGATGTATGGCTTTTACGTGTTCGCAGCGGGCTGCGCTTCGGTGCTGTCCTACGTCACTTCAGTGGTGGTTCTGGAGGTCTTTCATCTGGAATGGCGCTGGATCTTCCGGCTTCCCGTCCTGCTGATGCTGGCCGGCGGGATCATTTTCTATCTGGTCGCCCGCGAGAAGCCTGAGGATCTGGGCTTCAGCCCGTTGACTGACACCGGCGTTGCCAATGCTGACGACAAACAGCACGAAGGCCATCACGAAAACGAAGAGACCTCGGCCCAACGTTACAAGGCTGTGCTGAAAAACGTTCGTCTCTTGATCGCCGCCGTCTCGTTGGGTTTCCAGAACGCCGCTCGCTACGGACTGATCGTCTGGGTGCCTGTGCATTTTCTGGGTGCCGACTGGCAGAAAGGCCAGAGTCTGGTCGATCCGAAGTGGATCACGGTAGCGCTGCCGGTAGGCATGGCGGTGGGCGCCTTGAGCAACGGTTGGGTGTCGGACAAATTGTTCGGGTCCAAGCGTTATCTGGCGATCATGCTGTACATGTGCCTGGGCGCCATGACCAGCCTGTGGATGTGGAGCCTGCCAGCACACAGCTCGATCGGCCTGATTGCCTTGTTTCTCTGCGGGTTCTTTGTCTACGGACCTGCTTCCAGCTTCTGGGCCTTGTGCCCGGATCTGGTGGGCGCGAAACGCGCCGGCACTGCGACCGGCATCATGAACTTCTCGTCGTACCTGTTCGCGGGCTTGGCGGAGCCCCTGATCGGTCGCATGCTGGACAGCACAGGCAATACCTCGCTGATTTTCATTGTGGTGACGATCAGCTGCCTGTGCAGCGCGTTCGTGGCGCTGTTCGTCAGGCGCTGAAGCGGCGCAAACCACAACCATAAAAAACCGACGATTCAGGAAACGAACGCATGTATCAGTATCACAAGTGGTTACGTTCCTTTCATGCCGTGGCTAAAACCGGGAGCTTTTCCCTGGCGGCGAATTACCTGAACGTCGGTCAGCCCACGATCAGCGAACAGGTCAGCGCGCTGGAGAAGCGGTTTTCCGTCGAGCTGTTTCATCGCCGTGGCAGGTTCGTGGAGTTGAGTGCCGCTGGCGTGAAACTGTACGAGATCACTCAAGGGGTGTTCGGCCAGGAGGATGAAGCGCTGCAATTGCTTCAGAGCTTCAGTCAGCGCAAACACGGCATGCTACGAATCGGCGCTGTATCGCCTCCGATTGCCATGAGCCTGACCTACTCGCTCATGCAGCAGTATCCGAACATCGATCTGGAAACCTCATTTACCACCGAGGCCGAAACGCTGGAGCGTTTGTACAACTTCGACATCGATGTCGCGATCCTCGCCCTGTCCGAGTTCGACCATAGGCTTACGACGCAGCTGTATCGCACCTACCCGATCCTCGGCGTGGTGCGTGACGACCATCCCTGGGCAACTCAGGCGCAGGTCAGCATCAACGAGATCAGCGCGCAGCGGGTGGTGCTGCGGGAAAAAGCGTCGCGCACGCGGCAACTGGTCGAGGAAGCCTGCCACACGCGGGGTATCCATCTGGACTGCGTCATGCAATTGAACAGCCGCGAAGCCATCGTCCATGCCGTGGTGCAAGGCATCGGCGTCGGGTTTGTGTCGGCCGTGGAGTACGCGGAACAGCCCGGCACCAAGGCCGTGTCATTTATCGAGAACCCTCTGCACATCCACTACTTTCTTTGCTGCCTGGGGGTGCGCCGCAACCGACCGATCATCTCTGACTTGTTCGATTCCTGCGCGCTGCCGGAAACCTCTCACACCTGAACACTTGGCAATAACCCGATTCACCGGCCTTTTTCCCATCCGAAGAAGCGGGCCACCTTTATCTAAAAACAAGGAGAACACCCATGAACTATCAAACCCCGGAACGCCTGCAAGCCGTTGTCCTCGACTGGGCGGGCACGGTTGTCGACTTTGGCTCATTCGCCCCGACGCAAATCTTCGTCGAAGCCTTTGCCGAGTTCGGCGTCGCTGTCTCGCTCGAGGAAGCACGCGGGCCAATGGGCATGGGCAAATGGGACCACATCCGCACCCTCTGCAATCAACCGGAAATCGCCAAGCGCTATCAAGCTGCCTTCGGACACTTGCCAAGCGATGACGATGTCACCGCGATCTACAACCGCTTCATGCCGCTGCAAATCGAAAAGATCGCCGAGCACTCCGCGCTGATTCCCGGCGCGCTTGAGGTGATCAAGACACTGCGGGACAACGGACTCAAAATCGGCTCCTGCTCCGGTTATCCCGCCGTCGTGATGGCCAAGGTCGTAGAGCTGGCGCGCACCAACGGCTACGTCGCCGATCACGTTGTCGCGACGGATGAGGTGCCTAACGGCCGCCCTCATCCCGCACAAGCGTTGGCCAACGTGATTGCACTGGGTATCGACGACGTCGCCGCTTGCGTGAAGGTCGACGACACGTGGCCCGGGATTCTGGAAGGTCGCAAAGCAGGCATGTGGACGGTCGCGTTGACCTGCTCGGGAAACGCCCTGGGTCTCTCGTACGACGCCTTCAAAGCCCTGTCCCCCGAGCAGCTGAAACACGAGCGTGCGCGCATCGGCGAACTGTTCGAAGGGTCTCGCCCGCACTACCTGATCGACACCATCGTCGAGTTACCCGGCGTCATCGAACACATCAACGCGCGCCTTGCACGAGGTGAAATGCCTCAAGCGTACTGACCCTATCCGTGGCTGAGTCACGAAGTGCCCGCGTATGGAGACAGGCACTTCGTGAAGTGATGGGCGCGGCCCACCTGATGAGGTTCAACCGAGCGGACGTGATTAACGGCCTGACCGGCAGGTGTTAGAATCCGCTGCCCCACTGCTGACCTTCTTGTGAACGCCAGCGCTCGAATCACGACTGGGGCCGATGGTGCGCCGATGTTTCTAAGCCTTGAGATTCGCAGTTACGAGGGTGAAAGCCCTCACCACCACCATGATCATGTTCAATTGGTGTTGCCGACGCATGGCCAAATGGAAATTGAGGTGGACGGCCGCGGGGGATGCATTGATCAGTCAGTGGCCGCTGTCGTAGCGCCTTGTTCGGTGCATTCACAGTTCGCCCATCCCGACAGCCGTTTTCTCATTGTGGACTGTGCGCCGACAACGCTGGAGGTGCTCCAGATGGAGCGTTTGGCGAAGGGCGTCTATATGCCCATTCCCCCGGCGGCACGTCGGCTTGTCGAATTCGCTGCGCTGATCGGCAACGCGCAACTGTCCATCGCGGCCTCGCAGTTGGGCCCGCTGCTTTTGTCGTCACTCAGCCCGGACACTTCTTGTTTCCCAACGCCCATGGAGCGGCTGATCGCCCGCCTTCGGGCGAATCCTGGCGCGAACTGGAGTAACGACGTCATGGCTGAAGCCGCAAACATGAGCGTTAGTCAGCTGCATCAGCGATTCCGTCAATTGTTCGAGATGACTCCTCAGGCCTGGCTCACCGACTTGCGCATTCAGGAAGCGCAACGATGGTTGCGCGAAACCCCATTGCCGATTTCTGAGATTGCCTTGCGCGCAGGTTTTTCCGACCAGGCATCACTGACCAGAACCATGCAGCGCGTGAGCGCCACGACCCCGGCGGTTTATCGTAAAGCGCAAAAACAGTCTGGGTAAAAAATCCCGAAATTTCCGACAATACTCCCCTGCTCGACTTCTCCAGACTTCATCGTTTAGGCGGTGGAGTGCTGACGAAATGGTTGCTGATCGATCACTGATGAAGGGCGCGGTCTACGGGGTTTGCGCGGGGCTGTGCTGGGGGGTGATTTTTCTCGGCGCGGAACTGACGCCGGGCTTGAGCGGCCTGCAACTCGCTGTCTTGAGATTCCTTTGCTACGGCGCGATTTCGGCGGTACTGCTCATGCGGCGTTGGCGTCGCGTTTGTACCCCTCTCACTCTGGAAGACTGGAAGTCGCTCTTCTGGCTCAGCCTGATCGGAAACCTCATCTACTACTCACTGGTGGGCACAGGTGTTCAGTGGGTGGGTATCGCGACTACGTCCCTGATCGTCGGACTCATCCCGGTGCTGGTCACGTTGGCAGGTCGTCATGACGCAAATGCCGTCCCCTTGCGCAAGCTCTTCCCCTCGTTGTGCTGCGCGATGGGTGGGGTCGTACTGATCAGTTGGCATGCACTGAGCAGTGATGACGGGCTGAATACGCTGACGAACCTCTTCGGAATTTTATGCGCCTTCGGCGCCCTGGTAACGTGGAGCTGGTTCGCGGTGAGCAATGCGCGGCGGCTCATAAAAGTCACCCGCGTTTCATCCCATGACTGGGCATTGCTGACAGGCATCATGACCGGCGCTCAATCGCTGCTGTTAGCAGTGCCGGTCCTGGGTTTTCAGGGCAGTCAACATGGCCTTGCAGAGTGGCTGGATTTTCTCTGGGTCGCGGGGGGCGTAGCGCTTTTGTCTTCGGTCGTGGGGGGCGCATGCTGGAACCAGGCGAGCCGGCTGTTACCGTTAGCGCTCAGCGGTCAGGTGCTTGTGATTGAAACGTTGGCGGCGCTGGTGTTTGGTTTTTTGTGGGAGCATCGACTACCCGACGGCCATGAGCTGTCTGCCATTGCACTGCTGCTGACCGGCGTCGTCTGGTGCCTGAATGTTCACCGTGCTCCGCAGCGCTCCTCAACGGCTTAGCCCCGCCCCAGGATTAATGGCTGCCTTGGCCATGAACCGAGTGGCGGGAGACGCTGCACTCAGGAGTTGTCCGCAAGCCCATAAGCCCGCGCAATGAATTCGGCCACTTCATCACGGCGCACGGTCGCGTCGCTTGCGTGCGCATCAGCTGGCACTGTTGTAACCAGGCCCTTTGCAGCCATGGCTTTCACGGCTTCAGCCCATTCATCCCAGGTCACCGGTTTATCGGGCTCGAACGCCGGCCCACTTTTCATCCAGCCATTGGAAACCACGATCTCGGCTTGCTCAAACAGAGGGGAGTCGGCCGTCAGATCGGTGAATTCAACTTGCTTGCCGATCTTCAGCTCACCGGCCAGCGTCATCTGCAACGTGTTGGCCAATTCCCCTCGGGTAATGGCACGAGCCGGCTCGAAGGCATTGACCTCGTTACAGGTCATCAGGCCACGGAAAACCACCGCGCGCACTGCACTGGATGCCTGAGAAGCCGGAATGTCGGCAGGCAGGTTCTTTTGCGCGGGCCTTAACCCTGCATCGACCGGCGTGACGTCCAGGCGCACACCCTGGGCGGTGTAGTTGGTCAATGAGTCATACGTCTTGCTGTGCGCGATGAAACCGGGGGACTTGGTGAAATCAAACCGGTATCCGTAGTGGTACCCATTGGAAGGATTGTAGCGAGTCATCAATCCCGATTGACGGGTAGCGGTGTTGTCAGCCAGGCCATACAGCACGGCTCGACGCATCGCTGCCACAGCGGACAGGTCGGTGATCAGTTGGTTGCCCACCAGATATTCGTCGCCCGGCTTGATAACGTCTTTGCCTTCGGCGGGTGAGACCGCGTTTGTGGCAGGGTTGTAGCGATCGCCGTTGCCAAGCATCGCCAACTGTACATTGTGCAATTCCGTACCGTAGACGCCGAACTGTCGGGTGGCGTGGCTGGCATCCATCACGGTCAAATAACCTTCGCCAATAACCTCAATCTGACCGTCAGGCTTAACCCACATGGCCGTGTTGGTGTCCAGCCCGAACCCGATACTGCGCTGGGCGTTCACCAGATAACTTGCCATGCGTGCCGTGCGCCCGGTACTGGTCTCTTCCAGCTGATCCAGGTGTTGATCGATTATTCCGCCCTTGAACAAGCCAGAACCTTTGAGCAAAGCCGCACCACGTTGCCCGGCAGACTTCGCGACACCAAAGTCCAGCGTGTCCATGACAACCCCGTAGGCCGTGGGCATCTGGGCGCCGAGTATGCTTGCTCCGGCGCTGGTGCCGCCGATGACCCCGCCCTGCTCGTAAACCTTGCGCACAGCCTGCATCGCCAACGAATCACTGCCGTCTGCGTTAAACAGCGCCTTGGCGATTCGTGCCTGATCCCCGCCCACAAACCATACGGCGCTTGCCTCGGTGATCGGTTTAACGGCCTCGGGATCGTTCATGGTCTGTGCGAAGTTCTTGTTATCGATCGAAGCGATCTTGACGTGCGACGCCGGCACTCCCAAGGCAACCAACTCGGTTTGAAAGCGTTTACTCGATCCCAGGCTGCCGCTGGCGGTGGGGAAAATCACGATGTTGGCCGCACCCGCCCCACCCGCCAGATCCACGAATTTTTGATACACAGGCAAGTTGCTAGCCCTCAGCATGCCCCCCACCGCCAGTAAATGGCCGTCCGCGAGCACCGATGTCGCTGAACACGCGACCGCCAGCGCGACCAACACCCTGCCTTTTCTCATTTTGCTCATCCGTATGGCTCTTTTTGTAGGGAGAACATCGACGGCCTGCCAGCCGAAGTCACCAGCACCGAAAACGAAAATATTTCAATCAGATTTCTAGGAATTGAAATCTTATACGCCGCATTTTTTTACTGATCAAGAGCCGACATTCAAGCTTGAAAAATACGAAATGCCACGAGTAAAAACGTATTTATCTTTAATTTCCATACGGTTATTTGAGTTGAAAGGTCCGATGTTGCCCCCTTTAAAATGGCCATAATATTTTCTTGATTTACATATCGTGAAAATAATCGTTTCATTGATCCCGTAGCGGCGTCCCATCAAGCTAAATGCCATGCCTGCTCGTCGATCAGCTCCACCTACCCTGATAACCCGAAATAGGAGTCGTCCAATGAAAACAATCGCACTGCTGGGTGCCGTGGCGCTGACTGCCATGAGCACGTTGGGGATGGCAGAAGAACAGACCCTGCGCATCGGCATCGAAGCCGCCTATCCGCCCTTCGCGTCCAAAACAGCTGACGGCGCGATCACCGGCTTCGACTACGACATCGGGAATGCGCTGTGCGAGAAAATGGCGGTGAAATGCGTATGGACCGAACAACAGTTCGACGGGTTGATCCCATCACTGAAGGTTCGCAAGATCGACGCGATCCTCTCGTCCATGTCGATCACGGCCGACCGCCTAAAATCGGTCGATTTCAGCAAAAAGTACTATCACACGCCCGGCAAACTGGCGATGAAGGCTGGCACCGTCATCAACGATCCGCTGGTGGACCTCAAAGGCAAGCGAGTCGGGGTTCAACGCGCCTCTACCTACGATCGCTATGCGACTGACAACTTCGCCCCGGCGGGCATTGAGGTCGTGCGCTACGGCTCCCAAAGTGAAGCGTTCCTGGACCTGACATCCGGTCGCCTCGACGCCACCCTCGCCGACATCGTCAACATCGATGAAGGCTTCATCAAGACTGACGCTGGCAAGGGCTTCGCGTTGGTGGGTCCCGACTTCACCGACAGCAAATACTTCGGTAACGGCGCAGGTATTGCTGTGCGCAAAGGCGATTCGGTAACCGCTGAAAAACTCAACGCAGCAATCGACGCCGTTCGCGCTGACGGCACTTACCAAAAAATCCAGAACAAGTATTTCAGCTTCGACATCTACGGCGGCTGATCACGTGTGCAGGAGTGGCGATTGCGCGACTCCTGCCCTCCTCAGGAATTCTTCATGGAACATATTGAGCATGTGCTCCCTTGGGGCAGCCCCGGTATCGAGCGACGCTTGTCGGTTTTTCGGTTCGGTCACGGCCCTCGAAAAGCCTACATTCAGGCATCGCTGCACGCGGATGAACTGCCTGGCATGCGCGTTGCGGTGGAGTTGAAAAAACGCCTGGGCGAGCTGGAGAAAGCAGGTCGGTTGAACGCGACGATCGAGCTGGTGCCTGTGGCCAACCCCATCGGGTTGTCGCAGATGTTTCAAGCCACTCATCAGGGTCGGTTCGACTTTGCCAGCGGCAAGAATTTCAATCGGGATTTTCCTTCACTCGGCAAAGCGGTGGCTGCCCGTGTTGCCGGTCGCCTGAACGAAAATGCCAGCGATAACGTGAAGGTCATCAGAGCCGCCATGCACGAAGTGCTAAATGCGCTGGCTGAGCCGAAATCGACCCTCGAAGGTTTGCAACGCCATTTATTGACTCACGCCTGTGATGCAGATGTGGTCATTGATCTGCACTGTGATTTTGAATCCATTCTTTTGCTTTACAGCCTGCCTCAGCTTTGGGACTCACTTGAGCCATTGGCAAAACGGATCGGCGCCGGCGTGGCGTTACTGGCTGAAGCCGCAGGCGGCGATTCTTTTGACGAAGCATGCTCCACTCCCTGGCTTGAGCTGGCGAGGCAATTTCCAGAAGCGAGCATTCCCATGGCTTGCATCGCGACAACGGTAGAACTGGGCGGTATGGCGGACACAGGTCACGTCGAGGCCGAAGCGCATGCAGACGCCATCCTGGGATACCTGGGTGGCCTGGAGATGATCAGCGGCAACTGGCCTGATGTGCCTTCCTCCTCCTGTGAAGCCACACCCTTTGCAGGCGCGCAGTATGCTTATGCAACCCACGCCGGTGTCGTCTCGTTCCTGAAACCGTTGGGTGCCAGGGTCAGCAAAGGCGACGCGCTCTTTGACGTCTTCGATCCCATCACTGACCGCCATTCACGGGTGTGCGCCACCACAGACGGCGTGCTCTACGCCCGCGAGCGGTTGCGTTTTGCTCAACCAGGCCTTTGGCTGGCCAAGGTGGCGGGCAGCGAACCCATTCGCCAAGGGCGCCTTCTGACCGACTGAAGCCAGACTCCCGTGAATTCGCTCGCTTCAGATACACTGGGGCAACTGATCGACAGGCCGGCCCAACCTATGCTCCAACCTTCCGCCCGCAATACCACCGTTTATACAGCCCCCATCATGCGCAACCTCGCCGAGGCTGCGCCAGACCTGCAACCTTCGCTGCGCAAGGTGGCGGACTTTGTTCTGCGTCATCCACTCAAGGCCGCGACCCTGACCATCGAAGAACTGGCGCAGGAGTCTCTGACTTCACCGGCAGCAGTCAATCGGCTGGCGCGGGCCATCGGCCTGAAGGGCTATACACAATTAAAGGCCGAGTTGGTCGCGACTCTGCAGGACATGGTGTCCCCGGTCGACAAACTGCGCAATGAGATGGCGCAGCGGCCTTCGGGCGAATTCGGATTGGCCGAACAAATTCAAATCGCGACCAGCAATCTGAGCAGAACCAACGCGAACAATCCCTCGGAGTTATTCGACGCCTTCGTCGGTGCCCTGATTCAGGCGCGCAAGATTTACATCCTGGGCTTCGGCAACAGCGCATACATGGCAGGACTGGCCGCCTCAAACCTGATCCCGTTCATTGCTGATGCACAGGCAATCAGCATGGAAGGCGGCAACGAGAACGCAGCCTATCGGTTGGCGTCCATCACGCCCGACGACGTACTGCTGGCCATCTCACTGCCCCGCTACTCTCAGGACACCCTGCAATTAGCGAGATTTGCCAAAGAACGCGGCGCCTCAGTTCTGGCTATCACAGACTCGCCCGCCTCCCCGTTGGCCAATATTGCTCATCACACACTGTTCGCCGAAGCCAGCCATCCGGTACTGATCAGCTCAAACGCTGCCGTGCTGGCACTGATCGAGGGATTGGTCGCTGCCGTCATGACGCGCAACAAGGAGGCGGTCAGACTGTCGGCGGAGCTCACCGAGAGTGTGCTCTCCTACCTGCACGTATCTGCCAAACCCAATCTGGCAAACAAGAGAAAACCGCTCGGCCGCTGACCCCTGAGGCAGATGGTTTACGCCGTTTTCATCCCATCGCGGTGTCAGATGCTCTAAGCCCGCCGTGGCTCTCGACCACGGCGTTCTCGATGGACGCATGCTGCGCACACATCATGGCTTTCACGTTCTGAAGTGCGAGGTCATTTTTTGCAAATCGTGCCCCAGGGAAGCCAGTTCAATCGTTGCCGCAGCGCTTTCTTCGCTTGCCACCGCGGACTGATCGGCCACGTCACGAACGCTCAGAATGCTGCGATTGATTTCATCGGCCACAGCGCTTTGCTGCTCAGCGGCCGCCGATATCTGCAGGCTCATTTCCTGAATGGTCCCGATGGAGTGGTTGATCTGGGTGATGGCCTGCTCAGCCTTGTGCGCCAAATCGACAGTGTCCAATGTGCGCTCGCGGCTGGACACCATCAACGTCGCTGCGGCCTGGGTACCTTGCTGCAAGGCAAGAATCAGCGTTTCGATTTCCTTGGTAGAGTCCTGTGTACGCTGAGCCAGTGAACGCACCTCGTCGGCAACCACCGCAAAACCGCGCCCCTGCTCGCCTGCCCTTGCGGCTTCGATGGCCGCGTTCAACGCCAGCAAGTTGGTTTGTTCCGCGACTGCTTTAATCACGTCAATGACTTTGCCGATTTGCTCACTGTCCTGAGTCAATACGTTCATGGCGCCACCCAGATCCTCGATGGCATGAGCCAGCTCGCTGATCTGAAGGGTGGCCTGCTTGACGACGGCGCCGCCGTGACGTGCCTGCTCTTCGGCCAGGGTTGCCGCGGCCGAGGCATCGGTGGTGTTGCGCGCAACCTCCTGGACGGTGGAGGCCATCTCGTGCATCGCGGTGGCCACTTGATCCACCTCGACTTTTTGCTGACGAACACCCGCGCTGGTCTGCTCGCTCATCGCCGACAGCTTTTCAGCAGACGTCGAGATCTGCGTCACACCCATGCCAATGCCTTGCACCAGCGTGTTCAGGTTTTGGGCCATGTCCTGCATCGCATTTTGAAGATCGCCCAGCTCATCGCGGCGCGATGACTTGGCCTGCACCGTGAGATCACCTTTGGCGATCCGTCGAGCCAGCTCGACAGTGAGCGCGAGCGGTGCGGTGATCTGGCGTGAAATAACGACCGAGGCCACCAGTCCTACCAGCAACGCGACCAGGGCCAAAACAGCCACCTGGATAAACGCACTCTGCTGATCGGCACGCGCCAGGCTTTGCTGGGTGTCCATCAAGCCGGTCATGATTTTATCCATGGCGTCGCTTTCCTGATCCACTTGCTGGCGCAGGCTTTGCTTCTGCTCAAACAGCGCAGCGACTTGAACCAGCACGTCGCGGTATTGACGCATGCCGGCGTAGGCTTCCTCCAGCTGAACGGAAAGTGCAGCAGGCAGGCTGGTACGGGCTTTGACGATCTCGTTCAAAAAACCGTCGGTTGTGGCGAGCAGCGCTGTTTTGTTGGTCGCGTCAGGAACAGCGATGTAGCGACGCAAGACAAGACGAAACATCGTCATGCCATTGCGTAAATCAGCGACCGTGCGCAGCTCAGCGACGCGCTCGGTGCCCGGCTGCTCCAGTGCACGGGCATTGGTTGTTTCAAGCAGTTGAGCGAAGGTGCTTCCAAACTTGTCAGACAACGCCGTTAGCGGCTTGAGCGAATCGCTGGTGGACTTATCGGTATCGACCAGTCGATTGACCTTTTGGTCGTAGGAAACTGTCCTGGTCTGCAACTGGGTAAGGGCTAGCTGATTCTCCGCACGTGTCAGTGACAGCAAGGCCTTTGAGATAAGCCCTTGCAGGGTACCGAGCTGGGTGCGGTATGCCTCAAGAGCGGCCGGATCGGCGGACGCTTCGTACTGTTTCTCTGAGAGACGCACGTCCTGTGCGGCATCGTTGAGCGTACCGATCAGGCGTGTGGTATCCAAACGATCAACGAGGATGTTGTTACTGGTGTAACCGACGAAAGCAACCGCCAGCACTGCCAGCAACAGGATGCCAAACCCGATTCCCAGCTTTCGGGAAACTCTTAAATTGTCCAGAAATCTCACTTGCTTCGTCATTTTTCAGCCCCAAAACGCCAGCACGTATCAGTCCGTGAGGCACGAGATTAATTCCGGCAACCACCGTTGCCTTCAACGGGTTTGGGGGCGTCATCCAAAGCGATGTTCAGGGTCAATTTCAAGGTAAATGGCGGAACGGCTGCACCCAATCAGGTGAGCTGAGTTCAGGCGAGCCCGAACAGATGCACACCACCCCATCACCTCGAACTGCATGTATCGAACACGCTTAAAGGTTTCAGCCCTTGCATTCGGCGAGGATGCTATGGGCTTTGGATAAGGTTGTACATCGATTTATTTTTGTATAACTTTTGAACTTTTTAACGATCAAGAAAGCACTTTGCCATCACGCGGCGGTTCGCCTACGTAAAGGCGTTCCAGGGTCGAATCCAGGTCCGACACGTTGCTGCCGCTGCTCAACCGAGAATGCTTTTCAAGAGAGGGGCTGGGATAAGAATGGTGTGTTTGCGTCAAACAGCAGGAGGGTGGGTTGTCTCGGGCAGAGCAATGCATGCCTGATCTGCGATTGCGCAGACCAGGCAGTGTGAATCAGGCTGATTGTTCCTGTTTCAGGCGTTTGAGCAGTGCTTGAGCCACCGCCTCCGACGACGCTGGATTCTGACCTGTGATCAGGTGCCCGTCTTCCACCACGTAGCTGGCCCAATCTGCGGCCTTGGAGTAATTGCCGCCTTTGGCCCGTAGCATGTCTTCGACGAGAAAGGGCACGACCTGAGTCAACCCGACCGCCTCTTCCTCAGAGTTGGTAAATCCGGTGACCTTCTTGCCCTTCACCACCGGATGGCCATCCGGGGCGTTGACGTTCTTCAATACGCCCGGCGCATGGCACACGGCGGCAACCGGCTTGTTGGCCGCATAGAACGCTTCGATCAGCGTTTTGGAGTCTGTGTCTTCGGCCAGGTCCCACAGAGGGCCATGGCCGCCGGGGTAAAACACCGCATCGAAATCGTAGGGGTCGATCTCGCTCAATGGCACGGTATTGGCCAATGCGGCCTGTGCCTCGCGGTCCTTGCTGAAACGGCGGGTGGCCTCGGTCTGGGCATCGGGTTCGTCGCTTTTAGGATCTAAGGGCGGCTGTCCGCCCTTGGGTGAAGACAAGGTAATCTCGGCGTTGGCGTCGACGAATGCGTAATACGGGGCCGCAAACTCTTCCAGCCAGAAGCCGGTCTTTTTGCCAGTGTCGCCAAGCTGGTCGTGAGAGGTAAGCACCATGAGGATTTTCATACGAACCGGTCTCCTTGCGAAATAAGGCAGCACAATGTTGCGCCGCGTTACTGTCAGAGACCTTGGGCGCGCAGACGTTCAAGTCGATTCACGGGCCGCGAGGGCATGTCTGCGGTTCTATCTCCCTGACAGCGGCCTGACGCCCCCCGGTTAGTTCTGGCACTGACGCGTTGCGCCCACGAGCAACTCAAGGCGCGACTGTGTGCCCTCAGGCATTGTCACGGGACTCGCCACAGAGCTGCGAAAGGCTTGCCGCGAGCTCGTTCTTGCGAAACGGCTTGGTGAGCCGCGGAAGATCAGGGTCAAGCCCCTCTCGTTCTGCATAGCCGGAGACCAGCAGGATCGCGGTTCCCGGCCTGGAGGTACGGACCACCCTGGCCAGGTCGGTGCCGTTGATGCCCGGCATGAGATGGTCTGTTACAAGCAGGTCGAACGCCTCCCCGGCCTCTATCAGCTCGAGCGCTTCCTCGCCTGAGGCCGCCTCGACCACGCGATAACCCAGCTCGGCCAGCATGTACGACGTACTGGTACGCACCAGTTCTTCATCGTCGACCAACAGCGCGAGCCCGCGTGTCAGCTGAGGCTCCACTGCCTCCATGATGCGCAACGCCGGCGCCGGCCCGGTTGTGCTGCGCGCAAGCCATAGCTCCACGTTCGTGCCGAGACCGGGTGCGCTCTGAATCGTAAGCGCACCGTTGAGCTGCGATGCCAGCCCATGCACCATCGAAAGCCCCAGGCCGGTGCCTTTGCCGACACCCTTGGTGGAAAAGAAGGGCTCAACCGCGCGCGCGAGCGTCGCCGCGTCCATGCCAATGCCGGTGTCCGCGACAGACAGACACAGGTATTCCCCCGGCGGAAGCTTGGAACGGTGCTCCACGCCGACCCGCTCGGTGCTGGCAGAGATGCGCATCGTCCCCCCCTCGAGCATCGCGTCCCGCGCGTTGACGGAGAGATTGAGAAGGGCCATTTCCAACTGGTTCAAATCTGCAATGGCGGGAGGCAGATCCTCTGGCACATCGACGACAACCTTGATTTGCGGGCCGGTCGTGCTGGCCACGAGATCGCCCATATCGCTGACCAGCTTCGCCACGTCGACGGGAACCGTACGCAGCGGTTGACGACGTGCGAAGGCAAGCAACCTTTGCACGAGTGTCTTCGCACGTTCAGCCGATTGCACCGCGCCAGAAATAAGCCGCTGCTCTCGTTCGCCGCCGACGCCTCGTCGCTGAAGCATGTCGAGGGTGCCGACAATCGGGGTGAGCAGGTTGTTGAAATCGTGGGCCACGCCGCCCGTGAGCTGCCCCATGGCTTCCATCTTCTGGCTCTGACGCAACGCTTTTTGAGCCTCTTCCCGTTCGGCAATGGCTTGCGCAATCCTGCCTTCAAGCGTGGCATTGAGTTCTCGCAGCTTCTCTTCGGCAGCCTTGCGCGGGGTGATCTCGATCGCAGTGCCGGTGACGCGCAAGCAGCGGCCGGCCGCATCGAAAACGCCCCGCCCCTTGGCCGCAACCCAGCGCACAATGCCGTCCTCCCGGCCAATCGTGCGATAGTCGACGTCGTAGAGGGCGCGACGCTCAGGGTCAGCGGCTGCCGTGAAGGCTTCAATCGTCGCGTCCCGATCCTCGGGATGCAATCCGTCGTAGAAGTCTTGCAACGTGACCGGCACATCAGCCGAGATGCCGAACATCGCTTTGGTTTGTGACGGCCAGACCAAGGTGTTCTGAACGAAATCCACATCCCAGAAACCCACATCGGCATGGTCAACGGCCAGACGCAATCGCGCTTCGCTGATCCGGATCGCGGAGTCGGCTCGAGCACGATGCACGACCAGCCCGACTGTTTGAACCACGAAGTCAATGATCTCGATATCCGCCGGCATCGGCTCGCGCTGCTCAGGGTGGTACAGGACGAAAGCGCCCAGCATGGCGCCTTGCGCAGAACGGATCGGGATTGACCAGCGCACGTGCAGCCCGTGGCCTGCGCCCAGATCCCGAAACTCGCGCCAGCATGCAGCATTGATGAGATCAGCCACCGGCTTGGCCGCATGGCGACCCGTCGGCGAGCCGAGGGCGATGCCCTTTATGAGGTCGATGTAAGCGTGGGGCAGGCTCGGACCCGCGCAATGCTCCACGCGCTGCGCGTCTTCATTCAACAACAGGATGCTGCCTGAAAAGCCCGACGTGGATAGCGCGTCCACCTCACGAACGATCGCATCCAGCGTAACGTCGAGGGCTGTTTCTCCTACGGCCAGTGCCAGAATCCGGTTCTGTGCAGCCGCCACGGCCGCCCCGCGATTACGCGCCTGGGTCAGGCGCGCATTCTCGATGGCGATCGTCGCCAGTCGCGCCAGACTTTCCAGCCGTTTGACGGTGTCGGGGTCGTGGTCGCGCACTTGCGACCAGTACGCGCCAAGCGCCGCAACCGGAACAGGTTTGCCGATGGGCACCATCACCACGCTGCGAACGAAGGTCGGCGCGTAGGCTTCCTTGGGAATACGTGGATCGAGTCGCACGTCACGGATCGCTACCGTCTCGCAGCGACGCATCGCCCAACCTGAGATGCAGTGGTCAAGCAAAAAGCTCTGACCTTGCCAGAGAGGCGAAATAGCGTCCTCGGCAACATAAAAGCAGCGTCCATCATTTTCGATGACGACCGCGACGCCTTCCGCGCCTATCGTGGCGCGCGCCGTGTCTCTCAGCACAGCGACGACCTCATCCACCGAAGCCGCCATAGCCAGCCGCTCACTGGCATTGAGCACATGAAACAAGCGGTCGTCGCCGATCATATCCACCGGAACAGTAGGCAAACGGATCTCCCAATGGCCGCAGCGTCTTTTTCTGCGGTCTGGTTCAAATAAAGGTGGGGAAAGAGGTGCTGAAGCGCAACCCTCTCTTTACGGCATGTCCGGATTTCAGTGTCTCAGAAAAGCAACTATCAAGCATCATCGTGACGGTGCTGTGCGACCAACAGCAAACGGTCAGAGACGGACACTGAGGTCATCGCGCTATGTGGGCCAGCACACAGACGACTTCCACTGCAGAGGTCATGATCGAATCACGGGCGCAAAAGCCCGGGTTTATCGCTCGCAATGGCGGTACCGTTTGCAGGTCCTTTGCCCCGATGAGTGACGATACTCATGCCAAATGATGAACGAAGACGCAGCGCACCGCTGCTAAAGGCAGTGGGAAGCGATCATTCCAGCGCCATTCAAGTGTCCGAAGAGTTCGCGCAGACACTGGAACAGATGCGTGCGGTGCTCACACCGATACTGGGCCCGCAGGCCGTAGCCGCGCTGTATCGACGCTGCCTTCACCTCTGCGCTGCGACCCATCCGTGTTTCGAATCTCTCTGCGAGACCGAAGAAACCGCCATGAATACCCTGCCTTTCAAAACGATGCTGGCTCAGCAAAGCAGTGCAGAGGCTCGTCGACGGGGTGATGCGCTGGTCACCACCTTCCATACCTTGTTGGCTTCCCTGATCGGCCCCGCGCTCACTGAGCAACTGTTGGGCGATTGCACGGCAATCTCCAAGGATCGCAACGATCGCCAGAGCAGTGCCGACTGAGCAGCAAACCACGTATCAAACGCCTGATCACGGGCGTGTCCGAGAAACTCAAAGGCGCGTAAGGGCGAATGGATTTCCCGCGCGACACTGACGGAGCACTGTCATGAAACCTCCCCTTGACCCCGAACAGCTGTTGGCCATCAACGAACAACTCGTACTGGGCATGCTGCGGATTCAAAACGAGGTAGAAGCGACCGACAAAACCTTGCGGGAGATATTTCGCGTCGCCAGTCTCGACGAGTTAACCGGCTTGCCTAATCGTCGGGAGCTTCGAACACGACTGCAGCAGACCCTCGATCACGCGCAACAGTCCGGTGAACGCTTTGCGTTGCTGTTTCTGGATCTGAACGATTTAAAGCAGATAAACGACGCCTTCGGTCATGAGGCCGGGGATGCCGTGCTCATCGAAGCGGCGCGCTGCCTGACTGAGTGCGTTCGCGATCACGACACGGTCGCGCGATACGGCGGCGACGAGTTCGTCATCCTGCTCACCCGCTGCGTTTCCCACGCTGAGGCGTTGGCCGTCGCCGATGACATCATCCAGCGCCTGCGCAATCCCAGGTTGATCAACGAGCATCAGCTGTTCATCAGCATGAGTATCGGCATCAGCATTTACCCACAGGACGGCGCCGATGCCCGAGCTCTGATCGCTAGCGCCGATGCTGCAATGTACCGGGTCAAACGCGCAAGGCTTGCAAGCGCTCCCAGCCAAGACCTGCAAATGTCTCAGATGCGCGCGGCTAACAGCGCGCTGGTCATGGCTGCTCTGGACGCCCAGCTGTCGCAACAGCGTGCCGAAGCCACGCTGCAGCAGGAGAAATTTATCCTGGCCAAGGTCGCCCACGAATTGCGCGCGCCCCTGGCGCCGCTTTGCCTGAGCACAGAGATGCTCAGCCGTGTCGAACAAAAAGCGTTGCCACGGTTGCATGAGGTGATCGCAAGGCAGATAGAGCACTTGACCCGACTGGTTGACGATCTGGTCGACGTCACTCGAGTCCGTTCGGGAAAGATGCATCTGAGACGGACGACGGTGGAACTGTCGACGGTCATTCGGCAGGCGATCGATGTGTGCACACCTGCGATGAACGCGAGGCTCCAGATGCTTGAACTCCACTCGCCGAGCAGTGTGCTGTACGTCGATGGCGATCCGTTGAGACTCACCCAGGTGTTCACCAACCTGCTAGGCAACGCCTGCAAGTTTTCGCTGACCACCGGGGTGATTACCCTGTCGCTCAGCGCTGTCGACGGCTGGGCACAGGTGGAAATTGCAGACAATGGCGTGGGTATTTCCCCAGAAGCGCTGCCGACCATTTTCGAGCCGTTTGTCCAGGACCCACACTCACGAAGCGTTAACAGCAAGGGCTTGGGGATCGGATTGACGGTAGTACGCGAACTGGTTGAGGCGCATGGTGGCTGCGTGGTCGCCCATAGCGGCGGACTGGGGTTGGGCTGCGCCTTCACCGTACGGCTGCCACTTGCGGAGCTCAGTCTATTGATCGGCGAGGCATAACGCTGGTCGTCGGCGCTCATCATAGAGCGCTCTTGGCATGAATGAGGATGAGTGCAGCTTGCAGCACTGACAGATTGGCGGCCTTCAAATACGGCCGGACGGGTGAGAGCCACTTGGGATTCAGCGACGACGGCAGTGAACCGGGTCACAATGAGGTGAAATAAAAAAGCCACGACATGATCGTGGCTGAAGGAGAGTTGGTGTTGAGGCGCTTGGGTTATCGCGATACGTAGGTAGGCATATCGAACCGTTGTTGACTCTGAAGCGCCGTGATCGCAGGCAAATTCTCGGGCGTCACTGCCATATCACGTCTAATAGAGCTGATTAACCACTCCATCTGAAGGGCGTTGTGGAGCTGCATATGCGAAATCGCCCGGGTAATTGTGCTTCCGCTGCCATCTTTGATTTCAAATAACACGCCGCCATCAGGCCGATTTCTGGTACTGGTCTGAAAGCCTGCAAACGCGGAGGTCAGTCGATCGAAATGATTAGTCACGGTGGGATGCTCATAGCAGTTTGATGAATGAAACTGATATCGCAGCAACTATGCCAACCTCAAATAAAAATAAAGTTATTTATAATCAATGAGTTATCGATAGCTATAAAAATATCGTCGGGCTTTTTGCCTGATTTGCTTCTGGATGTCTTGCATTACGCCAGTGGGTCTGCCTGATGGAGAGGGTGGGCTTGTGGCCGTAATCATCAGCCAGCGCGACAGTGAGTGTCAGGTGGGCATACAGACACTTGGCCCTGCTCTCCCCGGTTGCCGGGATAACAGATCTGACGGCCAAAGCCTGAACACCATTAAAGGGAGATTTGCTAACGCGGGCTCTTGTTCTCCGTGAGACAGTTGCCACCGTCGACCACGAGCAACTCGCCGGTGATATAGCTGGACTCAGGGGATGCGAGGAAGGCGACGGCCGCGGCTACCTCGTCCGGCCTACCCGCGCGCCCGACCGGAACATACTCCGCAGCGGCCAGTTCCTCCGGTGAACTGGACAGCGTTGCGATCCACCCGGGAGCAACAGCGTTCACCGTGACGCCATAAGGCGCAACTTCCAGAGCAAGGCTCATGTTCATCCCCACCATTCCCGCTTTCGCTGCGGCATAGGCGGCCTCGCCAGGATTACTCACTCGGGTGCCGGTTGTGGAACTGATGTTGATGATGCGGCCATATCGTCGACGCTGCATTCCCGGCAACACAGAGCGGGTCAGCAAAAACGCGGTGGTCAGATTACGGGCAATCGAAGCGTTCCACACCTCAAGACTCATGCCAGCCACTTCAGAGAAGGGCTCGGCATCGCCTTGCATCGCCATGCCTGCGTTGTTCACCAGCACATCCACTCGTCCCCAGAGTGATTCAGACCACGTCACCAGTTCGATGACCTGGGACTGATCTGTAAGATCTGCAGCGCGACCTTCCACTTCATAACCCGCCGCGCTCAGGTCCGCGACGCGGTCATGGATGCGAGCACTACTGCCGGTGATGATCAGCTTTGCGCCAAGATCGCCAAGCCGCCTGGCGATGGCGAACCCAATTCCCCCCTCGCTGCCCGCCCCACTGACCAGCGCGACGTGGCCCCTCAAATCATTGAACATTATCTGCCCCTTCAGACGTACTGATTGCAGCAGAGCGTAGACGCTTACGGACAGAATGAATGCACAGGGGACAGCCTGCATGTTGTCGTGACAGATGGCGTTGGGTATAGCGATAGCAGCGGCAGGAATCCGGTTGGTGATCCAGGCTGAGGTCCGACAAGGGGAAACGGCGTCATGCGACTCGACTTGCGCGCCCCTAACGGCGCTTAGGGCTGTGACGCTGAGAACAACTCACTGCCCGCAACGGGTAGCCAGTCGTTCAAAGGCGTCAAGTAGTGAAGCTCGAATCGCCTCGACAGAAACGCCCACTTGCCTGCGCGGCGTTCGAACGTGTCGTGATACAGCCCGCTGACCTGGACTGGACCTTTTTCGATGTCATGGAACAGGCAGTTCGCGGCGACGGTTCCGGTCGCGCTGTCGCCTACGATTTCGATCAAAGGATTGGCCATCCAGTGGTGCATATGAGGCATCTGGCGCCAGCTGTTTTCAGCCATGGCAAGGATCCCGTCACGGCACGTGGCGGTGCCGAACCCCGGAAGATCGAGGCTGGCGTCGGGGTGCCAGATGTCCCGCAAACGCGCCACATCGATGCGGTCGAATGCGTTCGCGTAAGCGCTGATCAATCGATCGATCGCGGCGCGGCTTTCCAGCGCGTCGAGTCGAGCGGTCAGGGTTTCGATGTTCATGATGTTCTCCGGATTGAACTTAAGACTTCAGATTTGCGACAAACCGCCATCGACCATCAGCTCGACGCCGTTCACGTATCTGGCGTCGTCGGAGGCCAGAAACAGTGCCGCACTGGCGATCTCCTCAGGTTGCGCCATGTAACCCAATGGCGTGATTTGCTCGACGTATTGGCGCAGTGTGGCGATGTCGCTCTCGCTCATTTTCAGCCCGTTGTCCATCAGCGGCGTGCGGGTGAAGCCAGGGCTCAACACGTTCGCGCGAATTTTACGGTCCTTGAGCTCGTTGGCCCACGTGCGTGCAAACGATCGCACCGCCGCCTTGGAAGCGTTGTACAGGCTCAGTCCTTCCATGCCGTTGCTGGAGCAGATCGAGGCGGTCAATACAATGGACGAAGCATCTTTCATCAAGGGCAGAAGCGTTTGAACAGTGAAAAACGCGCCTTTGACGTTCACGTCGAACATGGCGTAGTAAGCCGCCTCGCTGGTGTCTCCCACCGGATTTTTCTCACAGATCCCGGCATTCGCGAACACGGTGTCCAGCCGATCACCCCGCGCCTGGATTGTCGTTTTGAGCGCATCGAGATCCGCCTGACGCGAGACATCGGAAACCACCGCGACAGCCTTGTCGCCGAGCCTGGCAACCGCCGCCTCCAGCGTGTCCGTTGACCGTCCCGTGATGTAGACGCGTTTGGCGCCCTCGGCGATCAAGGCTTGCGCGATGGAGAATCCGATCCCCGTCGACCCGCCGGTCACGACGGCAACCTGATTGCTGAATTTACCTGACATGTCTGACTCCTCAGTCGTTGATAAAGGGGTCGTCTGAAACGACCTGCCCATGGTGAGCGTCATCGGAGCAGAGCGGCACTGACACGAATGAACGGTGGCCGTGCAGTTTTGTAAGGCGAAAGACCACGTGTGATCCCCTAAATTGGGACCCGTCGGCTTGGCGCGAGCAGGCGAGAAACCTGCTCGACAGAAGCCTGGCTTTTCACTCGTCGCCTTTCACGCGTCGTGAAACCTGAGTCTCCAAACAGGATGCCTGTCATGTCTCAAATCGAAATCGAAGCGCCCGAGCCTCGGCGCTGGCTGATGTTCGCCATCTTGCTGGTAGGTGCGTTTCTGCCGCCCCTGGATTTTTTTATCGTTAACGTCGCGCTGCCCTCGATACAGGAAGATCTGGGTACAGCGTCGTCAGCCGAGCAGCTTGTCATCTCTTCCTACGCGACGCTTTACGCCGTGACGCTGATCACCGGCGGGCGACTCGGCGATCTGTACGGTCGCGGCCGGATGTTCTTCCTCGGACTGCTGGGCTTCGCCGCCGCGTCACTGATGTGCGGCCTGGCGGCTTCGCCCTGGACCCTCATCCTCGGGCGCGCCTTGCAGGGCGTGACCGCTGCCGTGATGGCGCCTCAGGCGCTCGCATCGGTGCAGGCGATTTTTCCGGCGTCGGAAAGGCCATTGGCACTGAGTCTGTACGGGGCCGTGTTTGGACTGGCGTCGGTGATCGGTCAGGCGCTGGGCGGCGTTTTGATTGCAGTCGACGTGCTGGGTTTGGGATGGCGGGCAATATTCCTGGTCAACCTGCCCATCGCGTTGCTGGTCATTGCGTTCGGCATCCCGGTGCTCAAAGAAAACCGTGCCGTGCACGCGAGCAAGCTGGACCTGGTGGGCACGGCGTTGTCGATGCTGACCCTGACCGCCCTGATCGTGCCGTTGATTGAAGGCCGCGAAGCCGGATGGCCGCTGTGGGCGTGGCTGTCGCTCGCCGCAGCCCCCGTGCTGGCGGTGTTGTTCTGGCGCTACGAGACCCGCTTGCACCTGGCCGGCGGGACGCCCCTCCTCGACCCCGCCGCACTGAAAGCGCCTGGCCTGGGCAAAGCGCTGCTGGTCGCGTTGTGCTTCTACGCAATCGGCGTGTTTTTCCTGCTGTTTTCGATGTACCTGCAAGGCGCACTGCAGATGACCGCACTGCGTGCTGGCCTGATCTTCCTGCCGTTCGGCGCGGGATTCCTGATCGGCCCCCTGTCGGTTCCTCACCTCAGGCGCATCTTGGGAGAATACGTAAACGCGGTCGGCATGGGGCTGGAAGTATTCGGATTCCTATGGATGGGCTGGCTCGTGTCAGTGACACCCGCTACCCTCGCCCCGCCCCTCACGTCCTTGGCGGCCATCCTGTTCGTGATCGGGTCAGGACAAGGGCTGGCGCTGCCGACGTTGATGCGCATGGTCACGGGCCGGGTCGCGCCAGCGTATGCCGGGATGATCGCAGGCATCACCAGTGCAACGTTGCAAATCAGCACATCGCTGAGCGTCGCACTGATCGGCGGTGTCTTTTAT
This sequence comes from Pseudomonas abietaniphila, assembly GCF_039697315.1. Lineage (NCBI taxonomy): Bacteria > Pseudomonadati > Pseudomonadota > Gammaproteobacteria > Pseudomonadales > Pseudomonadaceae > Pseudomonas > Pseudomonas abietaniphila. The sequence continues at coordinate 872,802 of NZ_CP155619.1, forward strand.
ACCTTGCTGGGGGAACAGGCCACGGCGGTCAGCATCGCTCACGCCTTCACGATCTCTGCCCTGTGCATCGCCGCCTGCCTGGCCGTGGGGGCGTCGCTGAGTCTGACCTTGGCGCGGCAGCCAACGCAGGTATCGAAGGCCTCGGCTGTTCGCTCCACCTGAGGGCTGCAACGTTCTACCCCTCGCCGATCATGCTGGAGGCGAGGTCGGCCAGCGCGCGCAGCCGGTCCATCTGGCGCATGTCCTGGTGATACCCCATCCAGATGTCCCGCCCTGGCGGCGGCTCGTCCTCATCCAGCAGTCGCAGTCCTGGCACTGAGTCGCCGAGAACACGAGGTAATACGGCAACGCCGAGCCCCTTCGCGCACATCTGCGCCTGCACCGTCCGACTGCTGCTGGTAAACACGGTACGCGCCAGGGGATAGCGGTGCTGCAGCCATTGCACGTCCGGGTAATGGGCCTGGGCGACGTTCATGAGGATCAGGCCCATGCCTTCGCCATCCCGGTGCGGCGCTGGCGCATGCACAGCGGCGTACAGCCCGTACGGCAGGGTTGTCAGTTTGCGGTGGACGATGTCGGGCTCGGTGAAGGGCACGATCCGGAAGGCGATGTCGGCATCCCGGCGGGCAAGGTCGAACAGCCGGTGTCCGGCGATGACTTCGGGAACGATCAGCGGATACCGCCGCACCAGTTCGCTGATGACCGGCGATAACACATGGCAGGCGAACCAGTCGGCTGAGGATATGCGCAACAGGCCTTCGGGTTGATCGCCATGCCCCGCCAGACGACGCTCGATGGCCAGAGCGCTGTCCTCCATGTCCTGCGCCAGACTGAGAATCCTCTCGCCACTGTCCGTAAGCACCAACCCCTGGGCAGTGCGCAGAAAAAAGGGTTGCCCACTGGTTTGTTCAAGCACCTGCAAGCGCCGGCCAACCGTCGGGTGACTGACGCCCAACTGCCTGGCGGCGCCCCCTAGCGAGCCGCTGCGGGCAATCGCCAGAAAGATCCGCATGTCACTCCAGTCCATGCCTCACCCCCTACAAAAATGAACGATGAGGTTGCAGCAATGGCAGTCCCGCAGCAATCCCTTGAGCCACATACTTTGAAGCCATCAATTAAGAACGCCAGAGGCTTGCACATGAACATCGGCTTTATCGGAACAGGCAGCATGGGGCGCGCCATGATTCCCTTGCTTATCGACGCCGGGCATCGCGTCTCGGCGTGGAATCGTAGTCAGGAAACCCTGGCGACGCTGGATGGCGTGCACGTGCTCGCCTCCCCCGCCGCCGCATTTCAGCAGGACGTCGTGATCAGCATGCTCGCCGACGATCACGCCGTCAGAACGGTGCTGTTGGCTTCCGGAATTCTGGACAGTGCCGACAAAGGCTGTATTCACATTGTGATGTCGACGCTCTCTCCTACGCTGATGAAAGAGCTGCAGGACATCCATCATGCCAACGGCATCGCGCTGGTCGCGGCGCCGGTTTTCGGCGTGCCAGCGGTGGCGACAAAGGGCGAAGTGAATATCATGGCGGCCGGGTCGTCGACGGCGATTGCGACGGTGCAGCCCCTCTTCGACGTGCTGGGAAAACAGACCTGGCGGATGGGCGACGATCCTGTGCACGCAAGCATTGCCAAGATCGCCGGGAACATGATGGTCACCCAGGCCATCCAGTCCCTGGGCGAGGCCAGCGCCCTGGCCGGGCGTCATGGGCTGAGCCCGGCCACATTCATTGACCTCATGACCCAGACCCTGTTTGCCTCGCCCAGCTACCAACGCTATGGACAGAACATCGTCAATGGCTCCTTCGAGCCGGGCTTCACATTGTCGTTGGGTCTCAAGGACATCAACCTCGCCATCGATGCAGCCCGTCGCGTAAACCTGAAATTGCCCGCTGCCAATGCGGTGCGGGCAAACATGACGGCAGCCGTGGCCAGAGGGCTGGGGCACAAGGATTGGTCGATTTTTGCCACCGAGACGATTGCCCGCTAAGGTTTCCTCAGTTGCAGTTGCTGGCAATCATCGTCGGTGACCTGCCGGGCCTGACCCGCCCTGGCAACACGCCTGGGGTGATCGGCAGAATCAGCTCGGTTCGGTCCTGAGAGGCTATCGCACGCTGGAGGATCGACGATTGGGGAGACCCTTGCATCAGGTTTTGGGAGGGTAAACGCTGACTCTGTCACGCCCCAGTTTTTTAGCGTGATACAGCGCATCGTCGGCGTGTTTCAACAGCTCATCAAAACTGTTCATGGTGCAAACATTCAGGCTGGCAACCCCGATGCTCAAAGTCACCACGCCCGATATCGGTGATGCGGGATGAGGAACACCCCGCGCCATCAGCTGCGCTCGAATCGTGTGTGCCAAGAGGCAGGCCTCTTCATCCGCCGTGCCGGGCAGCAGCACAACGAACTCTTCTCCGCCGTATCGAGCAGCGAGGTTCGCCTTTCGGCTCGATACCGAGTGGATGACCTGAGCGACAATTCGCAAACATTCGTCACCCTCTCCATGGCCAAGGGCGTCGTTATAACGCTTGAAGTAGTCAACGTCGCACATGAGAACGGAGAGAGGTGCCCTTCGCTCCCTGGCAGACCGGAACTCGCGTTCCTTCACTTCGTCGAAATGCCTACGGTTGGCCAATCCGGTCAAAGCGTCCTTGCGACTGATCTCTTCAAGGCGGCGATTGAGGTCTTCAAGCTCGGCCGTTCGGTCCTTCACCAATTCGGCGCTGGCCCAGTGTGCGTTTTACCTTGGACAGCGACGCCTCTCTTTCCGAATTCAGCCGCCGGCTAGCAAACATCCCGCAGCGCCCCGGATACACCGCAACAGCAACATTTCTTATCGGCAAACGGGCTCATACCCAAACCTTTTCGTCAGATAACGGGCGGACGTACAGAAAACTTCTGAACGTCCTGCTCACTTGGTGTAGGTGAATCCGGGACAGCTTGATCGAAGACGTCCTGTTCGTTGAAGAGAACCTTCCAGGCTTTCCAGTGGAAGGGTATGCCGTCGGACATGATCAGATCCTGTTGCTGCGCCGGCATTCATTTGCCTTGACGATCAACGCTCTGATCGACGCATTCAGGTGTCGATCCTTGAAATTTTTAGCACCAATGCCTTGAGCTTCTCATCGAGAACGCGCGCCGCAGACAGCAGGTCATCATCGGTTTCCACTACCATCAAAGATGACGGTTTGAGATACATGACGCGGCTCCCTCCTTGAGGCTCCGCAACGAGCAGCAGCTCGACAGGAGCAAATAAACCGGCGTTTACATCATGCTTGAGCATGGTGATCGCAAGAGCGGGATTACCGAGAATCACCCGTGTTGACCGGGGAAACGATCCGACTTTTCGCATCCATCCGCCATGATCGATGATCCCGAACAGCATGAAACCACTTGGCCCGGCCAGGCTTTCCGCTTTGGCGCGATAGCTTTCCCACGAATCGAAATCTCGCTCCAAGGCGTCCAGATCCACCGGGGTGTCCCCGATGTCCTTCAAAAGTGACGCCAAGAGCTGCTCATACGGCTTTGGCGACGAAAAATGCATGCGTACAGCGTCGAATCGTTGCTCGGATATCATTGGGTTCATCTCCTACACGGTTTTGGTCTGCATAGGATTACATTCTAAATCTAATGTTCCACTTACTCTTTCCAGTGCGTCTGTTGGACTCGACGACGTGGGACAGGCGATCGCTGCAGTCAAAGGGTAGGCGTCCGGCGCGGCGTGGCTGCAGGTAGCACCTGATCAACTGCGAGGCAGAATTTCAGGATGATCCAGCCAGTACTGAGATGCCACGGAAGCGCCCGCCGCGGTAAACAACGAAAAAGCGTCACTGTCTAACCCACCGCTCTTACCCGACGTGTACATACTGAAAAGCTGCTGGAAGATGTCATTTCCTCCCTTGTTGTGAGCGATGATGCCCTTGACGTAATCATCCAGAGAAAGGGCATCCCCTTTGGAGTGATTAAATTCATCGAAGAGTTGGTCAGCATGGTCATCGTCGACACCCACCCGCTTTAGCTGCTAAGCGAACTCGTTGCGACTCAATGAACTGTCCCCATCCAAATCGCCCTGTACGAATAATTGGGGAGCCATCGCAACGCTCATCGGGACCATTTTAAGCTTGACGCTGTACACCGACACTTCACTGTTCGTTCCATCACTCAGGGTCACGAGGGTTGCTGGACTGGGTTTCTCTGAGTTCACGGCATCTGTTTGGCCCTCTGAACCGGAGGACTCTTTAGCAACATTCTGAACGTGTCCTATCGCAGTGCGGTATGCAGCCGCAGAATCATCAACACCTAAAACCGACATAGCACATTTCCTCGAAATATCAGGATCGACGTTATGAGGTCGTCCTGATCTTCTGGCCCTTTAATCTTATTTCCGAGACAGCGAAAAACAAATTAGCAGCTTTTATACCCCGCGTCGCCCTACGTGTAGAAAAACACCCTCCCTTGCTGCGTACCTTGCGCTGAACAATCACGAGCACAAGCGACGTATATTGTTTAAAACAATATCTGTTGCCACCAGCCAACCTAGACATCACTAAAAACGATATATAACCAAGCGTTGCCTCATCTATCATTCCAAACAATATATCGCCGTAAAAATGGCAATTTCTTTCCGCAAACGCGGCAACTACTTGCCAAACTCAGCGCACATTTAACCTAATAACGGCGCCAGGCCTCGTAATCTTTGACCTTAAAAGACTTTGGCCCAGAGCTTGCATTGCATGTCACTCAACATATTTATCAGGAGATGAGCATGAACGGAGTCGTGGGTGTTGATGGCGATCCCCGGGTCATTCGACACAAAGTTGAAAAGACGATCCCACCATCGGATTCGGACGCTTACACGTCAGCCGCCGTTGCTGCCGCTGGGGGCAACCACAACAGCGTGGAAACCCGGGCTGACAGCGCTCCGAAACAAGGCGACAGCGCAGACAGCGAGCGGATCGAAGAAGCCTTCGCGAAACTCAAGGTCGTCATGCAAACCCAGGAAAACGGGGTATCCGATGGGATCTCCGCGGCAAAGAGTCATGGACAAAAATCGGCCTCTGAGCAGTTCATGGAGTATATGCACCTCACCCCGCGAGAAAAGATCAAGGCTGGCATGCTCGCCGAGCTTGGAATCACCCAAGAAGAATATGACGCCATGTCCCCTGAGGAAAAAAACAAGGTGAACAAGAAGATAGAAGAGTTGGAAAAGATAGAGGCCCAGCACAAGATCGCCGAGGCTGAATCACCTCAACCCATGATGAAAGCTTCGGCCGGTGAAGCGATCAAAGAACACGATAGCCATCAACGCGAGTTCGACATCAGGTCCCCCGACACTGACGAACCTGACAGTCCGTTGGTTTAAACCTCAGCTAGAACAACCTTGAGATCGAGACTGAACTTTAATTCCGCTTAGTACGATTGATCGTTACAAACGTCTACGCCACTCAGGCGAAGCCATGCCCGAATTAATGAACTTAATGCAAGCACAACTGGAGACATGCCATGTCATTCAATATCGGTCTCAGCGGGCTTAAAGCCGCGAACAAAAGCCTTGATGTCGCAGGTAACAACATCGCAAACGTTGCCACGGTAGGATTTAAATCCTCACGCGCTGAGTTTGCGGACCAGTACGCCCAGTCAATCCGCGGCACTTCTGGGGGCACCGACGTTGGCAACGGTGTTTACACTTCTGCTGTGACACAGAACTTCAGCCAAGGCTCATTAAGCAGCGGCACTGGCCGCAGTCTGGATCTGGCCATTCAGGGAAATGGTTTTTTTATGGTCAGCAACAACGGTGAGAAGCTATATACGCGAGCAGGCAATTTCCACACGGACCCCAAAGGTTACGTCGTCGACAACAACGGAAATAATCTCCAAGGATATGGCGTTGACGCCAATGGCAACGTCCAGAGCGGTGTTCTGGCGGATCTGAGGGTTGACAGCTCCAACATGCCCCCCAAGCCGACCAGCCTTTTCACGTTGTCTTCCAATCTGGATTCAACTCAGCCCATCATTTCCAAAACATTCGATGTGAAGGATCCGAGTTCCTACACCAACACCATCAGCACTTCCGTCTACGACAGTCAGGGTAACGAACACACCCTGAGCCAATACTTCACCAAAACGGGAACCAACACCTGGAGTATGCATTCGCTGATGGATGGGCGAAATATTTCCAATCCAGGCACAGATCCAGTCGTGGCCGATGAAACCGAGCTCACCTTTGACTCGTCCGGAAACCTGCTGACCAGCCCTCCTCCCACCTCCACTGCAAATATATCGGTCAACCCCGACGGGACGTTCAACATCGTTAACTGGGTTCCAGCTCAGAGCAAGACGGTAGGGTCAGTCACGACATGGGGCCCTAATGGCGCTTCAGCCAATCCTTCCGGGATCAAGCTGGACATGCTTGCCACAACTCAGACTGCAGCTCCCGGTGGCGCGATTGCGAAGCATCAAGATGGAAATAACACCGGGCAGATCACGAATATGCAAGTGGATGCCTCAGGCAACATGTTTGCGACTTATTCCAATGGGTTGTCTCGGGTGATTGGCCAGGTTTCGTTGACGACCTTCGCAAACGTTCAAGGCCTTGAGCCCGCTGGCGGGACAATGTGGCGAGAGAGCTATGCATCTGGCACAGCGGTCACGGGCGCCCCAGATACCGGCACGCTTGGCTACATCAATGGCTCCTCCCTTGAAGAATCAAACGTAGACCTGAGTGACGAGCTGGTAGAGCTGATCAAAGCTCAAGCGAACTATCAGGCGAACTCGAAAACCATCTCGACTGAAAACACCATTCTGCAGACAACGATCCAGATGACCTAAGCAGCCGTCCACTCCCTGGACGGGTGCTTACACACCTGACAGGGACGGCGGCAACCGTTGGACCACCTTGGCAAACAACACTGCTTACGCCTGAAGCTCGGCGCACGGTGTGAAACTGCATAAAACTCGGAAGGAACGAAAATGGCTAGTCCGATCACCCCCTCCACCGGTCTGGGTTCAGGCCTGGCAATCGGCGACATCGTCACCGCGTTGGTCAATGCGGATAAAACTGCAAAGCAGACCCAGATAACGACTCAGACCAAGCTGGTCACCACCAAGCTGTCTGGCATTGGCACGCTGCAGTCCGCACTGTCATCGCTGCAGGCACTGCTCAAGCCTCCAACCGGAACGACAAGCAAGCTTCAGTTCGCCGGTTATGCAGCCACCTCGTCAGATCCAGCCAAGGTTGCGGTGACCTCCGATAACGAAGCCGTTCCTGGCACGTACGTCGTCAAGATCAACAAGGTTGCCACGAGTTCCAACGTGGCGACCGCGTCCATCGCAGGAGGCGTCGACGGTACCGTTCCCGCAGGCGACTTCACGATCACGCAGAATGGCGTCTCCAAGACGTACAACATCCCCGCCGGCACTACGCTCGGTTCCCTGGTGAAGCAAATCAACGCCGACGCCAAGACGACCAATATCAGCGCTAACATCATCACCGACGACCACGGATCAAGGCTGATATTGGGGTCTACAACCACTGGCGCTGGCTCGGAAATCACGACCACCAGCAGCATCCCAGGCTTCAGCATTGGCAAGACCGATCAACTTGATCCAGCTTCCGCAACGTCAGCAGGCTACATCGGCAGCCCACCGTCCGATGCATCATTTACCATCAACGGGTTCGCCATAACCAGCAAGAGCAACAACATCGACAAAACAGTAGGCGGACTGTCGATGAATCTGATGCCGGGTAGCGAAAACTCCACAACGACCGTCACCGTCAGTACGGACAAAGATGGACTCAAGGCGTCGCTTCAGACATTCATTGACGCCTATAACGCAGTGGTCTCTGCAGTCGCAACCGTCACCAAAGCAACGATTAGCGATACACCCGATCCCAAGACGGGAGCCCGTGTCACCCCGGCTGCCCTGACCGGCGATGCCCTGCCTCGGTCGATCCTTGCGGCGCTTCGCAACGAACTGGTAACGACGGGCGCAAGCGGCAAGCTGTCAGTGTTGTCACAGCTGGGCATCAACACCAGTCAAACGGACGGTACATTGTCGCTGGACGCCACGAAGTTCGGCGCGGCGCTGGACAAGGGGTTGGCGGGAGAAGTACAGCAATTGTTCAGCGGCACCGGTGACGGAACGAATGGTTTGCTGGCGCGTATGAATGCTGCGGTGACTCCCTACACCCAGACAGGGGGGATTTTCGACACCCGTAAATCGAGTTTGAACAAGCAACAGAGTCAACTTCTGGATCAGCAGGCAGCACTGGACCTTCACGTGACCAAGCTGACCGAAACATTGACCGCCAAGTACAACGCGATGGACCTGCTGGTGGGACAACTCAAAGCGTCGGCGAGCAACATCACCTCCTTCTTCGAGTCTTTGAACGCTCAAAACAAAGGCTAGGTTCCCTGAGAGGAGGTGATCGGGTCAGCAGTCCCGCCCGGCAAACGGACGTCAACGAGACGCGCCGTGGGCATTTGAGCTGATGCAAAGCACGCTGAGGACCTCCATGCTGCAACGGTCCTCAGCAACGGCCACAAAAGAAAATTCACATGTCCTAAAAGGAGGTAACAACGACATACCGCCATAAAATTTCAACTGTAATCTTTCCCTCACTTGCTAACCAACCTACCGCGTGAGGAACTCCATATGACCATCGTCAAAGCCGCCGCCGTCCAGATTGCACCTGTTCTCTACAGCCGTGAAGGCACCGTCGCCAAAGTCGTCGAGAAGATTCGAGAGCTCGGCACCAAAGGTGTCCAGTTCGCCGTTTTCCCGGAAACGATCGTTCCGTACTACCCCTACTTCTCCTTCGTACAGTCACCCTTTGAAATGGGCAGCGAGCACTACAAGCTGCTGGATCAGGCCGTTACGGTTCCATCTGCGACCACCGATGCGATCGGTCAAGCCGCCAAAGAAGCCAACATGGTGGTGTCCATCGGTGTTAACGAACGCGACGGCAGCACGCTGTACAACACTCAACTGTTGTTTGATGCTGACGGCACCTTGATCCAGGCTCGTCGCAAGATTTCGCCGACTTATCACGAGCGCATGATCTGGGGTATGGGGGATGGCTCGGGCCTGAAGGCCGTCGACAGCGCAGTCGGCCGAATCGGACAGTTGGCCTGCTGGGAGCACTACAACCCACTCGCCCGTTATGCCCTGATCGAAGACGGTGAGCAGATCCACGCCGCCATGTACCCCGGCTCCTTCGCCGGCCCACTGTTCACCCGTCAGATGGAAGTGAGCATCCGCATGCACGCCCTTGAGTCGGCCTGCTTTGTGGTCAACTCCACTGCCTGGCTCTACCCGGAACAGCAAGCACAGATCGTCGAAGCCACCGGCTGCGATATCGGCCCGATCTCCGGTGGATGCTATACCGCTATCATCGACCCACAGGGCGAAGTACTCGGCGCACTGACCGAAGGCGAAGGTGAGGTTATCGTCGATATCGACCTGTTCCAGATCGAGATTCGCAAGCGCCAGATGGATTCACGCGGCCACTACAGTCGCCCGGAACTGCTGAGCTTGAACATTGACCGGACGCCACACCGCCACGTGCACGAGCGTAATGATCGCCCGACCGTAGTAGCCAACGACGCACAGGACAACGCTGGTAAGTAACAGCACAAGAGCAAACCTTAACCTCGTGCCCATCCCAGGCACGGGGTTTTTGTCTACGATTAGCAATCTTGTATGGGTGAGACCGTCATGCAGGAAATTGGATTGATTGTATATCCCGGCTTTCAAGCGCTTGGGCTCTCGATGTCCGCGACCTTCGAGCTGGCCAACTCAATCATCGGACGGCCGGTCTATGGCATCACCCTGCTCTCCGAAGAAGGCGGACTGGTGATGACATCTGCGGGCTTTGCAGTGAATACCGAACCGTTCGATGACCGGAGGTTCGACACATTGCTGGTCCTGGGCGACAACGTGATACCCCCCATCACCGACAGGATGGTGAATTACCTGCGTGATGCCCGTGCAATCACCCGCCGTCTGGGTTCTATCTGTACCGGCGCGCATGTTCTCGCCCACGCGGGGTTACTCGATGGTCGCCGTGCAACCACACACTGGTGTCACTCACGTGAGCTGCAGCGAGCATATCCCTCCATCAAGGTGGAAGAAGACCGGATATTCATTAACGACGGTTCGATTTGGACTGCGGCTGGCATGAGTGCTTGCGTCGATCTTTCGCTGGCATTGCTGGAAAAGGATCTGGGGGAAGAGACGGCTCGAATGGTGTCCAAGCAGCTGGTGGTGTATCACCGGCGGGCGGGGGGGCAGTCCCAGTTCTCGGTGATGCAAGAGTTATCGCCGAAGTCCGATCGAATTCAGGTGGTGCTCACGTACGCCAGGCAGCATCTCAACTAGGATCTATCGGTGGAAAATCTTGCCGACATCGCCCATATGAGCCCTCGTCAGTTCAGTCGAGTTTTTACAGCGGAAACAGGACAGTCACCTGCCAAGGCAGTCGAGCATCTGCGGGTCGAGTCAGCGCGAATGATGATGGAAGTGGGCAGCCATACGGTAGATTCGGTGGCCAGGGAAGTGGGGTTCGGTGATCAGGAGCGCATGCGGCGCGCTTTCCTCCGGGCCTTCGGGCAACCGCCCCAGGTTTTTCGTAGAGCGAGCCGTCATTGAGTGACGGCACTCCGATGATTGATGGCCTGATGGACATCGAGCGTCGTGGAAAGGAGGCGGGACGCCAACTTTTTGCCAAGCAATTCCTGCATCTGCGCCTGTGCTGCGCCCCAAGCCTCATAGGTCGCCCAGTACTTGGCCGTGCCTGATTCCGTTAATTGCAGCCCGAAGGAGCGCTTATCGATCACCGCCCCTTCCGGCATGACAACGGTCTGGACCCACCCTTCAGCGATTAACGGCTTGAGCCCGCGACTCAGGGTACTCTTGTCCATTCCCATCTCTGTCGCAAATTCAAGATTCGCGATCGGTCCCAGTAAATGTAAACGCTGTAAAAGCGAGAATTGAGGAGCACTGACACCATGAGGCGCCAGGTGGGTTTCGTAGAGTGAAGTGATGTGTCGAGCCAACTGGCGAACGCTCGTACACAAACAGTTGGTGGGCATGGGTATTCCTGGGCATCGTAGATTAAACGGAAGCGACCCCGGCATTATTGCCCAATAGCGAACAGGTCGGCATCCATTACCCCGCTTCCCCTACTCGTCAGCGACGAAAAGCGCTTCAGGGTCCGAGGAAGCAACAGCGGCGCCACCGGCCATCAACAGCCAAGTCAGTGCCAGAGTTATCGCGGCAACACCGACGGCGACCCAAGCGGCGGCAGCGAAACCGGATTCGAACGCTGTACGGAGGGCTGTTCCGACCTCGCCTCTCAGTGATCCGGGCAGGTGGGCCAAAGCTGAGCCAGCATCACCTGCTGAAAACCTGCGAGCCAGATCGATCGCCGCTTCCTCGGTTAACCCCATTCGCTGCGCAATGGGGTCAAACACCCTGAACATAGAGGACACCAAAACTGCCCCAAGTGCGGCCACGCCGAAAAGTAGCGTTGTGAACCGTATGGTGGAGGCTATTCCCGAAGCCACACCCGATCGATTGGCAGGCAAAGCACTCTGCAAAGCTTTTGCGGTTTCGCCGTTAAGAATGCCCGCACCCGTACCGGCAACGATCATGGCCACAGCAAAGATGGGATAGGAAGCGCTCGCGCCAGAGAGCAAAGCCATGAGTGCATTACCGACCACTGTGATGGATAAGCCAAGCGAAAGCACCGAGCGAGAAGGCCACGTTAATCGTGCACCCAGTCGCGGCACCAGAAACATAGGCAGCGCAAAGGGCAGCATGGAAATGCCCGCAGTCATAGGTGCAAAGCCGTACGCGTTCTGCAAATACAGCGGCAGATAGAAGATCATCACCTGGGCGCCCGCTGCGTACCCAACCATCGCAGCCGCGGCGCCACCGAAATTCGCTGATCGGAACATCGCGAAGTCGACCATGGGGTTGACCTGGCGGCGCTCGACTACGACAAAGACAAACAGCAGCACCACCCCGCCGAAAATCCGCCATAACACTGCGGGTGCAAGCCACCCTAACGTGTTTCCATCAATGACGGCCCACGTCAGCAGGAACAGGCCAGCACTGAACGAGAATATGCCTGCGTAATCCAGACCTTTCGCATCTGGATCCCGAGACTCGGGAACGACTTTAAGCGTCGCGAAGATCAATACCGCACAGATCGGGACGTTGATCAGAAATGCCCAACTCCAACCGAAAACGCTGGAAATGACGCCGCCGATGATCGGCCCGCAGGTGATCGCAACGCCGAGGCTCGCGCCCCAGAACGCGTAGGCTCTGGCGCGCTCTGCGCCTGAGAATGTGTGGTTGATGACGGCAAGAGATGCCGTGAGAAGCAGACTTGCACCCACGCCTTGAACCGCGCGGGCAAGGTTCAACATCAATGGCGTAACTGCCAAGCCACAGGCCAGCGAAGACAGGCCGAAGAGGACCATGCCGATCACGGCGGAGCGCCGTCGGCCAGCCTTGTCGCCGAACGAGCCCGCCGCCAGCAACAGAGCAGCGAACGGCAATACGTAAGCGGTAATGACCCACTGCACATCAGCGAAATCGGCATTCAACGACGCTGCAATGGTGGGCAATGCTACTGCCACGACATTCGAATCCAGCATGACCAGCGAGGAGACCAACGCGATGACAATCAGAATCATCCGTTGCTGTTTGGCGGTTTTAACGGTGGCGTCCAAGGGCGTGTACCTGGAGGAGTGATTGGATTATGATCGAAATACCAAGCAGGAATTATTGCACCATGCACTGACCGATGTATATGCATCGATCTGAGATCGAGGCGAACTGGCATGCAGATCTTCAAAAAACTGGCTGTTTCCATTTCCTCGAGCACCGCTGCGGTATTCACCGCAGACGATCAGCAAGCCAGAGGTTGAACCATCGGTGCTTGGACTAACGACGCTTTGCTGAGGACCACACGATGTCTGTGAACGTGGAATTGTATGGCGCCGAGACAGGCAACAGTTTGAGGGCGGCCATTGCCTTGAATGAGGCTGGCATAGCGTTCGTTGCGAAACGTCTTGATCTTGGATCGGGCGCGCATCGTGAACCGGAATTCCTGAAACTGAATCGAGCGGGCAAGGTGCCGACACTGGTCGACCATACTGTGTCGCCGGCACTGGTCATCAACCAATCAAATGCGATCATTCAATACGCTGATCTGCATTCCCCCGGGCGCCTTTCCCCATTAGCGACGAATCACCGTTTAAAGGTCGTGGACCGATTTTTCTATTTCGTGACCGACGTCATTGCGATCAGCCAAGCTGCTTTTGTCTTGCGCCGGGCAGGACAGAGGGATGGATCCCTCTCTCTGGACCAACGCGCGATGGATCACTTGGTTTTGTCAGAGCAATTTCTCGAGAACGACTACATTGCAGGCGATGCTTTCTCGATGGCCGACATCGCCGCGTTTACGTACACCCTTTCTGTACAGGACCGACTGCCCTGGACCAGCCTGCCACGAATGGCTGCCTGGTTTGAACGGGTCGGCTCACGGCCTGCCGTCCTGGCCGGAAGAAGCGCGTTTTCGAAATGACGTCCTCTACAGTGCCCTGGCGGCCGATCGTTGACCCCTGACCTGTCCAGGCGTTAACCCACGTACCTGTTTGAATGCCTTGCTGAAGGAGTACTGCGAGGAGTAACCAATGCGCCTCGCTATCTCGGAAATACTCTCCTCTGTGTCTTTTAACATTTGGGTCGCCAATCCCATGCGGAACCGCGTCAGATAGGCATGGGGAGGTTCACCGACTGAGGTCGAGAACAGCTGAGCAAACATCGTACGTGACAAGCCTGCCTCCATCGCGAGCCCCTCCAAGGTCCAACGATAGAAAGGCCGTTCATGTATGCAGGCAAGCGCGATCGCGACTTGGCGACGTTGGGCAAGAGAGAGCGCATTCACGCTTTCATCTCTTAACTTCTCCCACTCACGTAAAATATATATAAAGATCGTTGATAACAGATGCCGGATCATGTGTTGAGAACCAAACTCCGACCGACGTAATTCCTCACGCAGCTGCTTCAGGTTCTCAGCGATGGGAACACTGTTACATGCCTCCAAATGCACAAAAGACGGCAAGTTTTCCAGCGCAGTTAACAACAGGCCTGAATCGGGTCCGAAAAAACCGCAGACAATGGAAGTTGCGTCGCGTGCCGGACTGATTTTCCCGTTAACTTGCGATAAAAACGCTTGCACAGGCAGGGTATGACCACCCACTTTGTGAGTGACGACATGAGGTGCCCCTTGTGCAACCAGCATAATGTCACCGGCTTCCAGCCTTACGTCAGGCTGTCCCTCGGCACTGACATAGGCGCAGCCTTCCAGGCAAAAGTGAAAAAATGCGCCATTACGTTGTGGCAGTGTTACACCCCACTCCCCGTTTATTCGCGCCTGCAAAAGAATGACGCCTTGTGCCACAAATGGATAGGGCAGCGTGTCTGGTTGTTCCATGTAATTCCTAAACTCTATTTTCGAATTATAAGTGCGCTCACCGTACGAAAACTCAAACGATCGAACGTCAATTATGCCCCTCGCTGAGCCCCACAGGTATGACCGGCTGTCTTGTAACCGCAGAGCTGCATGCGCAATCGTCTGGCTCAATCCCTGATCCGACAATGGGCATCGCCAACAAGGTGCATTTACCCTGGTCAGGGCAATCTCCAATGTTAATATTATGATATAAATACTAAGAGTTTTTCCTTCCCGCTTTGCTTCGCCACACGTGAAGCTTAACCACGAGGTATCCAGCCATGAACAGCGACAAGCCCATTCTAGTCACAGGCGCTGCGGGTAACATCGGCGCGGTCGGCAACACCATCACATCTTTACTATTAGAGCGGGGCTTTGCAGTGCGCGCAATGGTTCATCGGGACGATGATCGAGCGCAAAGCCTACGCGATAAAGGTGCTGAAGTTGTGATAGGGGATCTTTTAGACCTTAACGACATGCACAGAATAATTGAAGGTTGCGGCACCCTCTATTTTGGTATGTCCGTGTCCGATCAATACCTTGAAGCCAGTATCAACGTTGCGGCTGTCGCTCTGCACCACAAGGTTGAAGCCTTTATAAATATGTCTCAAATGACACTTTCCCAAATGAGTATCACTGAAACCACAGACAGTCCTCAGCACAAACTCCACTGGCTGGCTGAGCAAGCTCTGAATTGGTCCGGATTGCCCGTGGTCCATGTAAGACCAACCGTATTCATGGACGGATTTTTTTTGAAGTTTTCCGCCCCCACCATTAAAACGCGTGACGCCTTGCTTCTTCCGTTTGGCGAAGGCAAAACCTCCCCTATTGCGGCGACAGATGTGGCCCTTGCGGTAACTGAAATTCTTGTCAACCCGCAACCTCACCTTGGGGAGGTCTACCATCTCACGGGCCCTGAATGTGAAGATGTCAGGTACTACGCAAGCGTATTCACGGAAGTTTTGGGGCGCCCAATTACCTACACGGACGTGCCGGTCGCGGCATGGCGTGAGGCGGTGAAAGGCGCCGGGCTACCCGACCATGTCATTGACCACCTCTCCACGATGGGAGACCTCCACCGTGCGGGCCGGTATGCCCGAATGACCGACGATTTCGTCAAGCTCACCGGAAAGGAGCCCATCACTGCGAAGACATTTATCGAGAGGCATGCGGCCAGTTTTGCTAAATAAGTCCGCGGACGTCATCTCGGCCTCTCCTGAAAACGCCCCGAAATCCGGGGCGTTTTTTTTAACCGAGGGGTTCAACCGTGAGGCGTCATATGGGGAAACCGACCCAGATAATCCATCTTACCCAGCGGCACCCCTTTGTGACGCAGGATGTCGTACGCGGTACTGAGATGGAAAAAAAAGTTGGGAAGCGAAAACTGCAAAATGTAGTCCTGGGGGGAGAAAGTCAGTGTCCCATAGGGAATGACCAGCGAGACAGGTGCACCAGCGCTGGCCTGGAACGGCTCTGCGTGAAGTCCCTCCAGAAAGGATACTGTCGCCGCGATGCGCTTGCGCAAGTCGTCGATGGACACTTCATCATCGTTGAACACGGGCGCTGCGACTCCCGAGAGCCGCGCGGCGCAGCCTTTGGCCATATCCGTGGCGACCTGAATCTGCCCCCTGAGCGTGAACATGTCGGGTGCAAGGCGCGCCGACACCAGCTCTGCCATCCGTTCGTCACTGCCTGCAAAAACCTGAGCCTTGTCGAGCCAGCGCAACAAGTTACTGAATCCTCTGAGAAAAACGGGCACGGATATATCGTAGTTGTTCATGCCGCAGGCCACTCCAAAGGTTTTAAAAACGGAAACGTCAGGCGCTGAAACCAGCACCTGACGGTGTAGCGGTCAGATTTCTACGGAAGGAAAATCCAGAGTGGTGTGAGCAACGTTGTTGAGCAAATTGGTGAAAACCAGCAAGGTCACCTGCGAAATAATGTCTACCAACACTGAGTCGGTGAGGCCTTGCGCGCGAGCTTCGGCCAGCATGTCATCGCTGATGTGACCGCGGGTCGAGGCCACGGACCGAGCGAAACGAGCATAGGCATCGAGGCTGCCATCTCGCGCATTGGCGATTTCAGCATCCGACATTCCGACCTTGGACCCGACAAAGCTATGCACTGCGCTGCAGTATTCGCAGCTGTTCACCTGGGAGACCGCAAGCGAAACAGTCTCACGTTGCTTAGGCGTAAGCGACGTTTCTTCGTTGGCTTGGTGAAACTGTAGATAAGTGGCCAGGGCGGCGGGAGAATGCGCCAGTACCTTGAACACGTTGGGAACCATTCCATAGGCTCGTTTGACATTATCCAGCAATGGACGAGCGCCCTCTGGGGTCTGGTCATCCGAAAGTACACTGATACGCGTCATTAATAATCACCTTTATATGGGCCGGGCGATAATCGCCAGCGAATTAAGAAAAACACACCATTACCACCAGGAGTTGCTAATACTCAGGTGCACTCTCCGGACCGGTACGACACTCATTGACAATCCCTTGAATGGCACTCATTGACGGCAGAAGTGCCGCCGCCAGTTCAACTGCTTTAGGGGTGGGCCGCATGCCTCGCGGGCCGATCCGAACAAACAACGGATCATTGAACCGCGTTCGTAATCTTGATAGTGAACCACTGATCGCAGGTTGTTTCAGATTGAGGCATTGAGCCGTCTTTGAAACACTCCGCTCCCTGAACAACACCATGAATACAACCAACAAGTTCAGATCAATACCTGCGAACTTGTTTTCATCGATAGTCATTTCCTACAACACCCGTTGAGCGCATCGGACAGCGATGCGCCCGATATCATTTAGCGGGAGGATTCAGCAACAAGCCAAGGGGTGAGAGTGGACCCACGGGAATGAATTCGAACGATATCAGCCCCGCTTTATCAAGGGGCATTTTCGCGAAGATCGCCTTGGCCTCTTCAACGTTTGTCATGTTCAGGACAAACACCACACCCAGTTTATCGTTGCGCACATTCCACTGTTCAATTTTGCCATCCAGATGAAGCTGTACGGTTTCGCGTACTTCCTGAGGCAATACTGCATTGATAGCCTCTTGCGTCGACCCGGGTGTGACAGTACCCACGGCAATGATCTTAGTGGTGGGCACTTTTGGAAGCGGTGCAGCCGATACAGCGGAGAGCGTGCAAGCTGTAAGCAATGTTGCGGAAACTAACGCCATCAGGCGGGTTTTAGTCTTGGAAACGCGAGATGTAAACTTCATCATTTATCCTCTGGTCATGGGTATGCACGTCTGAAGCGAGCAACAGGCAATTCGTCGCCGTCAACACAACTGTGTTGCGCATGCAGCATTGCGTTGAATCAAGAGCGTTCTGACGCGATTGTCCGTGATGGCATTTTTATAACGATGGCTCCTAACGGATCATTCACATCAGATTGCATTTAAATGTTGCGGTGAGGTGTAGTCTGATCCCTTGCTCACCAGAACTCCATGTCGTAGTTCCCTCCTTTTATGTCACTGTGTCGCTGACGGGTCTCCTGCCTTGCAGCTGTCCTTCAACTTGTGAGCTACTAGCGCAAATGAATCGTTCCGGGCCATTTGCGTGATGAAAATTACAATCCTTGCTATAGAAGGTGTGTTCGATACAGGCCTTACCGTTCTGCTGGATGCATTCGCCACGGCCAACGATCTGGGCATCTTGCTGCTCGACACCTCTCCACATTTTGACGTGAGCACGGTAGGGGTGCGCCCCTCGGTTCATACTGCCAGGGGACTGGAAGTCCCGGTTCGCCCTGTCGCATCTCAAATGCGCCCGGACTGGGTCATCATCCCGGCGCTCAACACGCGAATGCCGGAGGAGTTGGTCGAATCCCTTGGCCGCTCTGACATGCTCGATGCCAAACAGCAATTGCTGACCTGGCATGAGGAAGGGGCCGGCATTGCAGCTTCCTGTATCGGCACATTCCTGTTGGCAGAAACGGGTTTGCTCGCAGGCCATGAGGCCACGACAAGCTGGTGGTTAGGGCCATTCTTCCGGCAGCGTTATCCCGAAATTCTTCTGGATGAATCACGCATGCTCGTCCCGGCATCCCGGCTTGTCACAGCAGGCGCTGCGATGGGGCACCTGGATCTTGCGCTGTGGATCATTCGCAAGTTCAGCCCTGAACTGGCGACCCTGGTGGCGCGGTACATGCTGGCCGATTATCGATCCCAGCAAGCCCCTTACATCATTCCCGAGCATCTTGCTCATTCCGATCCCTTGATCGAAAACTTCGAGCGGTGGGCTCGCAGCCAGCTCAGCGCAGGCTTTTCACTTCAAAATGCCGCCAAAGCCCTTGCCACTACTCCCAGAACGTTACAACGGCGCACCGAAGCCGTTTTGGGTAAGTCACCTTTAGCTTTCTTTCAGGACATGAGGGTCGAGCGAGCGCAGCACTTGGTGCGCACGACGAACATGGATATCGAAGCGATCGCCACGGAAGTCGGTTACGTGGATGGAGCAACCTTGCGCACCCTGCTCCGCCGGCGGTTGGGACGCGGTGTCCGCGAGCTGCGAGCAGACCTGCGCTGACAGACATTCACTTTGGCTGGCCTCATTTGAAAGGGGTCATCTGGAAACTGCTTCGCACTGACAGCCGTTCGTGCAAATCGCGCAAACTCAAAAATCTGCTTTGCCAGTCATTGAGCGGTGCACGAAATGCCAGATACGAAAGCGCTACGCCAATCACAATTTCCCCTAAGGTGAACGCTTCGCAAGTACGTGCCTGGGTAATGTCGTTCAACCGTGCAAGTGATCGCGCGATTGCCTGCTCTCGCCTACGTCCGAAAAAAGAATCGCGCATCTGCGCCCCTTCAAATTTTTCGTTGACAACATGCGTGAAAGCAGCTTCCATCAGACCCAGACCCAATCCCACAAGCTGCACACAACGAAGATCGCCTGCAGGTTGCAACGACGACAGGCTGGATAATGAGTCGAGGTACTGAGCAATCAATAAAGATTCGGTGATGGCGACACCATCGTGAGTCAGCAATACCGGAATTCTGCCCGCCGGATTATGCTCCAGAAGCCTCTCATCATCAGCCCATGGATTCGACCACACGAGCGATACCGACTCGCTCAGGCCTTTTTCGAGCGCAACGATTCTGACCAACCGAGAATAGGGTGATGAGTCATTGATAAATAATTTCATGAGCCGATACCGGACCGAGCGGAGCACTGGAATGGGAGTGGATCATGACTGCTTTACGCAAACGGCCATGACCAGTCGGGCCCTGCCCTGCCTGAGACTGCGGGCAAAATTTTCGGCCATCAGGGCAAAGCGATCGCCCATGGCGAGCTTGAGGGACGGACCCGCTTGAGGCATATCCATGCTCGGAAGCCGGATGTTTTCAATCCACTGAACAATGTCGTTTGTGACATCCGACCAATGATCAATCGCGAAACCGCTATCGGCCAACACAGCTCGGGTCTCGGATTCCGTCAGCAAGAAACTCTGTTCCGAGCGTTCTGCCCAGGGAACGGGATAAAAAGGCTCAAGTCCGTCATCCACTGCGAGCACATCGAAAAATCCAAAACGGCTGCCGGGTTTCAGAACCCTGAAGACCTCTCTGTAAGCGGTTTCTCGATCGCTGATATTCATGACCACATGCTGCGTGTATGCCGCATCGAACTGCTCGTCGGCGAGCGTTAAACCGCACAGGTTGCCAACCTGGTAATCGACCTGCCTGGCCATCCCGGTGCGCTGCGACAGCAGCTGAGCCACCGCCACGAATGAATCGGTCAAGTCCACGCCCGTGACATGGCAATCGTAGGTTTGAGCGGTGAACCGTGATGGACCACCCAGGCCGGAACCTGCATCGAGTACCTTCATTCCAGGCTTGATATTCAACATCGCGATGAAATCAGCAGTCGCTTTCAGACCACCGCTGTGAAATTGATCGAACGATGCCAGCTGCTGGTGAGTAAGAGGGCCATCGCCCAGTTCACTGAGCATGCGTTGGACACGCGCCACGAGGTCTTCACTTAAAGCATCCGCCTGGTAGTGATCACGGACGGGGTTGGACTCATCGTTCATAGCACACCTTAGAGTTGCTCTACGTTCCAGGGGGTTACAACAGTGCGTCGCGCACTTTGGCAGCGGTGACGCACAAGGTTCGCTGAGTGAGGCCGTTATGCGTCAGGGCGCAGCTGGGCCGGAGGAACCACGACATTCACTCGACCCGTGGCGACGTCATAGACCAGTCCGGTTACCGTGAATCCACCAGGCAAGCTGGGGTTGGCCTTCAGCTTGGCGACGTCAATGGCCACCGCCTCGTAGGGATCGGCAATGGCCAGGCTGTCCAGGTCTTTGGTTTCAACGCCAAGATTCTTGGCAAGCAGATCGGGAACCAGATGGCGGCATGGACCAATCCCGCAGTCGGTGTGATGCAGCACGATCAAATTCCATCCGGGGCCAATGTCTTTTCCTTGCGCCGCAGCAAGCGAGCGCACAATGGCCATGTTCTGGAGAGCCGGCGGATTGATACGGCCGCCCACGTTGCGAATGATGGCGGCCTCACCATGTTTGAGCCCCAGCACTTCGGCGGGATCGACACGCGGGTCGACACAACCAATGACTACGGTCTTCATGGAAGGCATCATTTTCAGTTCGGCATTGAAACCCTCGGTGGCGAAGGCTTCGTTGCGTTGCATCAGATCATCGATAACGCTCATAACAGATTCTTCCTATAGCTGATAAGTAATTAGCGAAGCCGTCCTCGAACCGGGAACGCCTTCGTCGCTGGGGAAAATTATCGGTTGTTAAAGAACGAGGCGGTATTTTCGAAAATGACAAGTTTGGGATCGTTTACGTCATTCGATGCGCACTGAATGCCACTAACTCGCGAGTGCTCCTGTTGGAGACACGCTACCGCCCCTCCGAAGCCGGACGCTGCCAAAAGGCTCAGCCGACATTGCTTCGCGCACACCAATCGGCCACATTTCCTAAAGAAAGGGATCCGTGCAGTTAGCGACAGAAATTGCTGGCTGGCGCAGAGACTAGACGGGGCGGCTGGGCCGGCCAATGTCGAACCATCCCAATGCTTTATCCATTCGTTCGAACCGCTTGCGATGAGGTGTTCTTGCAAACTGTTCCGTGCGTCCCGCTCGGTCTAAAGCTGTGCCTGATGCTCGTTTTCCGTCGGCGGTTGCAGCAACCCTCAACGCCGACTGGCGAACCTGATCGCTGTGGAAGATACGTTGTAAAGGATCTCAGGCCCCGTGGACCCTATAGTGAACGCCAGGAGATCCTCGACTTTTTCAATGTTTACCAGGCAACTGTTGATGGTCGGGGACTGACTCAATGAAGAAGTGCCGCCGTCGCTGGTAACGGTGCAAGGATTGCCGTAACGGCTGATGCCGTATCGGTCTGTAACGTCTAGAAGCTCTAACGAGGAATCATGCGACACCTGAAGAACTCCGCAGCTCACGTCCGTGGAGGTCAATACCCTGGCTATAAACCCTCCGCGTGCGTTGGAGACCATGCTCAAGTCCCCATCCTGTAGCTGCAAGAGAAATGCATCCCTTGGATTGATCCGGACAGATCCGTGCCTGCGTTCATGGGTGGGGCCGGTCGTATCCTCATTGCCCCTTGGTGGGTCCGCTGAGAGCAGATGAAAAGGGTAAACGGCTGCCAGACTGCTCCCAAGCCACTCGCGTTTTTCGTACCATGCAGGGTGTCCGCCACAGTCCCGATAACCGAAATCTGCAATGGTCTTTGAAAAGAGTTCGACCTTCCCGGAAGGCGTCTTCAGCGGATAAGTTTCGGGTGCCGACAGGAAGCGCTCAAAGGATTCGGCGGTCTCTTTCAAAGCGCGATTACCCGGCGTGCGCTCCTTCAGCGCTCTCTGGCTGAGATGGGCAATCCACTCGGTAGCGCATCTGCCACGGGAAAACGATTGGCCAAATCCAAGCTTGTCGGCGAGGGCAGAAAAAATGTCGTAATCGCTCCAGGCCTCTGGCAACGATTCAGAAAAAAAATCGGTATGAGCGCGCTCACGCGTTTCGGCCAGGTCAAAATCCTTGAGTTCAGCAGGGGGCAGATGTGGCAACACGATGTCCGCGAAGCGCGAGGTCGGTGTCCAGCTGGATGCATGACACACCACCGTTTCTGGAGAAGCCCAAGCTGCACGGAGGTGGTTGAAATTTTGCGGGTTGGCGGTATCGGCGACGAGATAGACAAGCCCAATATCTGGATAACGGATAGTTGCTCCATTGAGCTGAAAAACGCGACCAGGCGACTCGAGCATTTCGGCCAGACGCCCAAAAGGCACGAGTCGGAATGAATCCGGGCACGGACCACTCTCGGAGCCGAAGACGAATGGCCACATTGGCCGCTGCGCATGTGCGTCGTGATTCTTACACTCCATCAACAAGCCAGCGTTCGCAGCTCCGAGGTAGCCGAGCGCCGCGACCAGCGCGATGGCAGCCCACAGGACCTGTTCTCCATGCTCGACGCTCAGCACGGAAGCAGAAAGCTGCACCACACAAGGCTCTGCCGCCATAAGCCTGGCAAGCATCAGGAGATCTTCTTCTGGTACGAGCGATTGGGCGGATGCCCAGCCAGCATTTTTGGGTATGCCGTCTGTAACGCCCAAAACGTAATCGGCAAAGACGTCAAATCCTGTGCAATACCGGTCCACAAAAGCCCGATCGTAGAGCTCTTCCTCGATGAGTGTGTGAATCAGGCACAACATCACCGCCACTTCACTCGCAGGGCGGCACTTGAGCCAGCACGCTCTTAGTCTGATATCGATACTGTCACGCACAGGACCGATATTGACGACAGGTATGCCTTTATCGGCGACGGACTTCGCACGGATAACGGACTCCGGATGAGCATCTGAACCGAACGACAAGGTTGACTGGCCGCTACCGGCGAAACACACAACTCTCTTGCAGTTTTCCAACACTTGCGCATCCGCGAGGCGAGGCAGCACATCACCGATGACATGGTATGCCAGCGTTTCCTCAACGGTGAATGGATGGGTATAGGTGATGTCCGGAGAATCCCCCGAATACCGCAAGAAGCGCTGAAGCTGGGATTGTGGATCGTGAAACAAGCCCCCTTCAGACCTGGAAAAGGTACCTCCGTAAATGCTGGCTCCGGCGGCTTTGGTGCTCGCGATTGCCTCTGCCACTCGCTCTAGCGCTTCGTCCCATCCGACCGCCACAAAAGGTTCCTGCCCCCGTTCCGCGCACAAACCAGTCCCGGATCGATCGTAATAACTTTTACGAATCATTGGTTGGAGAATCAGGCGCTCAGAGCCAGTAGGCCCTTGAGCTTCAATGGGTGGCAGAAGAGAACCACTTGAACCCGCGTAAGGAGGGCCTTCAACGTCGCTTTCTACGACATGCCGGAAGAATCTTCCGCGCAGCGTCGCCAGACGCAGCAATGAAGCACGTTTCATCTGCTCACTCCTTCAACCCGGCAGGCTATGGATGGAGACAGGAAACCTAAACACCGAAACGCTGATAATCGCCGCTGCGCGGGACGAAGACGATCGCAAGCCCGCTCCCCAGAGAGCGCCTTGAATGCTGCGTTTCAGAAAACAGAAGTTTCGTAGTCATGCGGGACTGCGACTGGGCGGGCCCGGCAGTCGACACTAATGATTCGGATTACATTGAGTGGGTGTTGCGCCAGGACTGTCGGCACGACCTGGCGTCGACACTGTCAGGAGTCTTCCAATATAAATTGAAGTTGCTTCAAAGGACCCAGTGGCGTCAGGTCGAACTTCATCAACCCAGCCTTGCCCAAAGGGAGTGCCTCAAGTAATGCATGCGCTTCTTCCACTGAATCGACATCCATTATGAATACCGGACCGCGTCTGTCTTGCAAGGCATACCACTGGTCAATCTTCCCTTGAAGATACAGCCGAACGGTGGCGGTGACTTCCTGAGGCATGATCGCCTTGAGCTGCTCGAGGTCCGGCGGGTTCACAAACTGGCCGATCGCTAGAACTCGAGTGGTTGGAACGGGCTTCAAATAAGCCGTGTTGCTGTCAGTACTCATACATTCTCCACAACCGCTAGTTGGCATTAGGTCTTAATTGCTACCCGGCATGAATCGATCGCGTTTCTCCTGGACAAACTGCTGCACTGTCATCGGTGGCAAACCGGTGATGTCCTGAATGAGTGAGTCATGTCCCGCGAAAATACCGTTCTGATAGTCTCGGTACACCGCGCTCACATGCTGTATGAAATGCTCCGGTAAACCCAACGCGCTCAGGCGCTGTTCAAAACCCTCAATGCTCTCGGGCACATAACGAATTTCTCTTCCCAGCGCCTCGCCAACGGCTGCTGCGATCTGCTGGTGGTTCATTTCCTTCGCGCCAAAAAGCGGGTAGACCTTGCCGACGTGCCTGGCGGGTTCAAGCAAGATGGCCGCGATCAGCCGACCTTGATCCTCGGCGGCAATCGGCGCATGACGTCCCTCCCCGGCGGGTACTTGAAGAATGCCGTGTTGCGCAATCAAGGGAAGTTGAAAGCCATAGAGCAACCACTCCATAAAGAAGGTCGGCCGCAGATGGGTAGTCGGGATACCGGACCAATTGAACACCTGCTCTGAAAACCAATGGTCTCGAGCGGCATGGCTGGCGGCATCGCGGCGCGCAGATATCTGAGACATATTCACGACGGCCTGCACGCCGGATTCGCGTGCGGCTTCGGCAAAGAAGGCCGTAGCATTCAGAATGCCCGGCTGCATGATCGGGTAAACGAAATACGCCGCGTGTACGCCTTGCATCGCGCTCCGGACGCTATGGAAATCCACCAGGTCACCCAGTGCCACTTCAACCCCACGATCCCGTAGAGCTTGCGCGCGGGCATCGTCGCTGCGCACAAACGCCCTGACTTGAGCGCCTTTCGCGAGCAGATGATCAATCGCATACCCGCCGGTTGCGCCCGTGGCCCCTGTCACCAGAATCCGGTGATCGCTATTCATGTATCCAGTCTCCATCTGTTTGTACTTTTCTGATGGGGTATCCATGAGCATGCATCGCTGGCTGTGCAGCTCGGCAGCGCCGGCATCACACACCACGGGGCGGAAATCGCCTGACGAGTGTGTGTCTAACGACTAAGATTTCCCTGTTGTCTGCTGACGTGAGCTTGAGGCTAGACGCCTTGGGAAAGCCGATCAATGTCAAAAAGTCCGCGTTCTGTGACAAATCGTCCGCGCAGGAGCCCAGCATGAATTCCGACCATTGGCTCAACTACCTCACCGCCGAAGGGATCATCATTTCTCAAAGTTTTCTCAAGGGTGATTGGGGTGTGGAGATGGAAAGTGCCCAAGGCACGTATTTCCACTTCGTTGCTCAGGGAAGCGCACTTTTCGCAACTGAAGGCGGCAAGGAGATCTGCCTTGGGGCTGGCGACCTGATCGTTTTGCCGCGGGGTGATGCTCATGTTCTCAAACGGTTCAAAGACAGCAAGACCCTTTCCCTCGGCCGTTTTATAAGCCACTCAAAAGGGCTTCATCGCCGAGACCCTGATGCCACGAGTTTCATCTGTGGATCGTTCGGCATCGACCGAGACATGGTCATGCCCGCAATCAAATCCCTTCCCAACTCGCTGCACCTCAGGAGCGAGTCGAGGGACCTTCCTTCGGCCATTA
This sequence comes from Pseudomonas abietaniphila, assembly GCF_039697315.1. Classification (NCBI taxonomy): domain Bacteria; kingdom Pseudomonadati; phylum Pseudomonadota; class Gammaproteobacteria; order Pseudomonadales; family Pseudomonadaceae; genus Pseudomonas; species Pseudomonas abietaniphila. Next base: position 898,947 of record NZ_CP155619.1, read on the forward strand.
CCGACACCCTGAAACAGCTGCGCGCTGAGGTGGAACAGTCCAGACTCGGCAGTCAGGTGGTGATCCGACACCTGCTGTCCACCCTGTTCGTGTACGTGTTGCGGGAGTGGTCCGAGAACTCAGCCAAGGAGGCCGGAAACTGGTTTTCGGCCATGCAAAACCCACTCATCGCCAAAGCCCTCGCATGCATCCATGAGAAGCCTCACCACACTTGGACACTGGAGCGTTTGGCGCAGGAGGCCTCCATGTCACGGTCAGCATTTGCGAAACAGTTCCGCGATACCGTAGGTGAAACACCGCATTCCTACCTGACGAGGTGGCGGCTCGGAATTGCAGCTCAACTGCTGGGGCAAACGACGCTGAGCATTGGCGAAATAGCCTATAAGGTTGGCTTTCAATCCGAATACTCATTCAACCGGGCGTTCAAAACAGCGCGGGGCATCACCCCCGCGAAGGCCAGAGAACAACAGCGAGTAGACGCCGTTGGCCCCTTGATTCCGGTTTGAACGCTGCGCCCGCTCGGGCCGCTCACCAAAGCGCCACGTGAAGATCTCGGTGCTCGCTGACACACGCTACAGTTTGAATTTCGCCACCATGCCGTTAAAGGAAATGGCCAGGCGAGAAAGCTCCTGAGTAGAGGCGCTGGTTTGATTTGCGCCCGCCGCACTCTGAGCCGAGAGGTCCTGTATGTTCGTCAGGTTTCGGTCTACAGATCGCGCAACTTGCGCCTGCTCTTCCGCAGCGCTGGCAATAATGAGGTTTTGCTCGTTGATCCGCCCTACCCCGTCACTGATACGCTCCAGCGCTGCTCCCGCTTCTGTCGCCAAGGATTGTGTACTGAGCGCGAGCGTCTGGCTTTTTCCCATAGCCTGCACTGCTTCATCAGCGCCCTGTCGCACCTTGTTGATCATCGATTCGATTTCACCGGTCGAATCTTGAGTACGATGCGCCAAAGCACGGACTTCATCGGCTACCACCGCAAACCCGCGACCTTGCTCACCGGCTCGCGCAGCCTCAATTGCAGCATTCAGCGCCAGCAAGTTGGTTTGCTCTGCAATGCTTCGAATGACATCCAGCACCTTCGTGATATCCCGGATCTGGCTCGCCAGGTTTTGAACACGCTGGGTAGAGTCAGTGATCTCCAGCGTCATGGTATCCATGGCCGTGATCGCTTGCTTGACCTGGCCCTGGCCACTGATAGCTTCTTCTGCAGTCTGCGCAGAAGCCTGCGATGCATTGGCCGCACTGCGAGCAACCTCCTCAGCGGCAGCTGTCATCTGATTAACCGCAGTGGCCGCTTGTTGGATTTCATCATTTTGGCGTACCAGCGCCTTCGTCCCTTCGTAGGTGACTGCAGTCAACTCCTCTGCGGCCGATGCCAACTGATCCGAAGCACCTGCTATCTGCTGGACAGTACCCTTCAGGTTGCTTTGCATATTTGCCAACGCCCTGAGCAATTGACCGGTCTCGTCCTTTCCACCTTCGACAATGGGGTGAGTCAGGTCGCCGTCAGCCACCTTGGCGGCGCTGTGCATGGACTCAAAGATGGGTTGGGTGATGACGTTCGTCACTACAAGACCGAGCCCAATTGCGCTGCCAACGGCGACGAGTGACCCCACCAGTAAGATCCATGTCGATTGGCGGTTGGTCTCTACGCCCGTTTCAGCAGATTCGTTCGCTTGCCGACCATTGGAAGAAATGATGATGTCCAACTCTTCTGTCAGTTTTTTGTACACGGGCTCAAACACAGCGCTGATCAATCTGTCGAGTTGCTCAGAATCCCCGCTGCGTAGAGCGCCGTTGATATCTCTGATGGCGGCGGTATACGTGACCCAGTCACGCAGAAAGGCATCCCCAGCCGTTCGCTCGTCATCGTCTAACGGTGCAGTGCGATAAGCATCAAAATCTTTTTTAGCCTGGATAACGTTCTCGTCAACGCCCCTGAGAGACTCTTCAATCTCCCGCTGAGGCATCTTTCTCGTCGTAGATGCGATAGCCTTGAACATATTCCCACTGGAAGCAGTAACATTACTCTTTACCGAGGCAATCTTGGTGATGCAATACAGATTGTTGTCAACAGAATCACGAAACAAGTCGTAAAGCCGTGAGATCCCCGACTGCCCTAATACCGCCACCACAATTGTAATGGCTGCACAGATACCAAACGCGGACAGAAGCTTAGGCCTCAATTTCAGATTTTTTATTCCGGACATAGGAGTACTCGACAAAAGAGTTTTAGATGAGGTCTGTGCATTTCATGCGAATTTTTATAGTTTGCGAAAAACGGGGCTTTTTGGCGAAACTTAGGCAGGAGCGGTCGAACCCAATACTGGCTAATAAATAGCTGCGCTTTGGGAAACCGTTGAATCAAAAGCCAAAATAAATCTGATGCGGACAGCCAGACACATAAAATAATTACAAATTTATTACATGCCTGCGTCTCAGATTTGGAAAATTTGAATCTAAAATCCTGGCTATAACAGTCTTTTTAATTGCCAGCTTGCACAGAGACTAGCTGCACTCATTAACGGAGCCAATGCTTGATCGTTCAGATTCTTTGTCAATTCGTGCTCAACAGCGTTGGTTTCGCCCTATTTATTGAGCAGGGCCATGAATAGCTGACAAGCCCAGAACGGGGCACAAAGTTTTATTCGAAGTGGGCAAAGCGAGGTCCTGGTGGGCTCGTTATGCCAGGCCCCACTTTCAGTCACTGTGACTAGATCTACCCCACATCGCTAACCGCACTCCCTTCACCAGTAACGAACCTTCTGCTGACCGTAACCTGTTGGGAGCAGCACTGAGACCAGGGGTCCAGTCGCACCCCATCGACCGTTACTTTTTCGCCGTCGTTTCTTTGCCGGCCTGCGGCCAACCGCCACCCAGTGCACGGAAGGTCGAGACTGCCGCGCGCGCGTCATTGGCGTGTAGTTGCGCCAGTTGATCCCTCGAAGTCAGCAGCTGGCGATCTTCGTCCAGCACTTCAACCAAGCTCACAGCACCGCCCTTGTAGGCGTCCTGCGCTGCATCGCGGGCAGTCTGGTGCGCGGTGACTTCCTGATCCACTTCACTGCGCTGGGATTCGAGTTCGACCAGCGTCACGATCGAGTCCTCGACGTCCTCGGTGGCCTTCAACATGGCCTGCCGGTACTCGGCCAGTGCCTCAGCGTTGGCGCCTTTGGCCTGAGCCACTTCAGCATCCACCCGACCGAAATCGAACAGCCGCCAGTGCAGGCCGATGATCGCTTGCGGTTGAAACGCCGCCGAGCTGAATAACTGACCACTGTGGGCGGTATCGAAGCCGAGCAGACCGGACAGCGAGACCTTCGGGTAGTACTCGGAAATCGCCGCGCCGATGCGCGCATTGGACGCCGCCAGTTTGCGTTCGGCGGCAATCACGTCAGGACGACGACGCAGCAGTTCAGCCGGGCCTTGCGAATCGCTGATGGTCGGCACGCTGTATTGCTGCGGGCTGTTTGTGAGTTCCTGAGAATAGGTGCCGGGTTGCGCGCCCATCAGCACATCCAGACGGTTGAGCTGGGTCGCCAGTTCGGTGCGCAGTGGCGGGATGGTCGCCCGTGCCTGCAACACCAGCGCTTCGGCCTGAGCCTGTTCGCGATTGGTCGCAAGACCGCTGCCCATGCGGTCCTTGATCAGGTCCAGCAGGTTGTTCTGGGTCTTGACCTGATCCTCGGCGACTGCCAGTCGTTGCTGGGCGCCACGGATGCGGAAGTAGGCGTCGGCCGCTTCCGAGGCCACAGAAATGCGCACGCCGATATGGCTGGCCTCGGCGGCCTGAGCCTCATCAATTGCCGCCTCTTCGCCACGCTTCAGACCTCCCGCCAGATCGGCTTCCCAACTGGCGCCGACCCCGAGAGTTTCCAGCGTCTGATTGCGGTCGTAGCCAGGAAACGCGCTGCCCACTTGGCCCTGCGAGCTTTCGGTGGACTGTCGTTGACGCGTCGCCTTGCCGTCCAGCGACCCCTGCGGCATGCGAATGGCGCCTGCTTGCTGAGCAGCGGCGCGGGCCTGTTCGACCCGGGCGAAGGATTTGGCCAGGTCCAGATTCTGGTCCAGTACACGTTGCACGATGCGGGTCAGTTCCGGATCGTTGAAGCCGGTCCACCAGGTGTCCAGCGCCGGGGATGGCGTATCGCCGACCCGCTGCTGCAACAGGGTCTGGTTCTGGTATGACGCGGTCAGGGTGCTGTCCGGTTGCTTGTAATCCGGGCCGACGGTGCAGCCAGCGACGACGATAAACAAGGCGCTAAGGGCGAAAAGGCCGGTGCGCTTGAAACGAGACGCCAGAGTGTTCATGGGGCTGTCCTCGAAACGTGATGCGAAAAGTGGGAAATGGATGTTCATGGCAGTCTCAGGTCTGTCCGGATCAATGCGCATCAGCGGACGGCGCGGCTGGAGGCACGACTTTGCGCATCAGCGGGACCATCGCGACGGCGACGATGAAGCAGACCATGATCGCCAGAAACGCATCGGCGTAGGTCTGGGTCTGCGCCTCGCGATACGTCAGCAGCCAGAGCTGATGCAGCGCTGAATTGCTCGCGTCAGCAGCGTTCTGGCCCAGCGCCGCAAAGTTGCCAGTCACGGTGGACAGCCAGTTGTTCATGGCTTCGTTGCTGTAATTCAGGTGCTCGGCCATGTGCGTAAAGTGCAAGTTGGTACGGTCGTTGAGGATCGTGGCACAAGCCGCGATGCCGATGGCGCCGCCCAGGTTACGCATCAGGTTGAACAATCCCGAAGCCTGCTTGAGGCGCGATGGATGCAGGCCACCCAAGGTCAGGGTCACGGTCGGTGGCACCGCCATCTGCTGGGCGAACCCGCGAATGGCTTGGGGCAGCAGCAATTCGTGGCCGCCCCAGTCGTGGGTGATCGGCGAGAAGTCCCACATCGACAGCGCGAACAGCGCCAGGCCAAACATCATGATCCAGCGCAGGTCGACGCGGTTGGCGAGAAAGCCGTAGACCGGAATCGCCGCCAGTTGAAACACGCCAGTGGAAAAGATGGCTTCGCCAATGTCCAGGGCGCTGTAGCCACGAACGCGGCCGAGAAACAGCGGTGTCAGGTAAATGGTGGCGAACAGGCCGATACCGGTGACGAAGGAGAAGAAGCAGCCCAGCGCAAAGTTGCGGTCCTTGAGGGCGCGCAAATCGACAACAGGGTTCTTCGACATCAACGTACGGCCAATGAACGCGATGGCAGAAAGGCCGGAAATCCAGGCGGTGGTGAGGATGGTCTGGTCGCTGAACCAGTTCCAGCGCGGCCCCTCCTCCAGGGTGTATTCCAGGCAGCCCAGGAACAGCGCCAGAAAAACCATGCTGATGTAATCGGCGCCCTTGAGCAGCTTCAGGTCCATAGAGTCGATGTTGACCAGAATCGGCACGGCAATGGCGACGACGATGCCCGGCACCAGGTTGATGTAGAACAACCAGTGCCAGGACGAAACGTCGGTAATCCAGCCACCGATGACCGGGCCCAGCGTCGGGGCCAGCGAGGCGATGGCGCCAATGGTCGACGCGGCAATGACCCGTTGTTTGCCGGTGAAAAACATGAACGCCGAGGTGAACACCATCGGGATCATCGAACCGCCCAGAAACCCTTGCAGCGCCCGAAACGCGATCATGCTCTGGATATTCCAGGCCAGACCGCACAAGAGGCTGGCGAGGGTGAAACCCACCGCCGATGCGCAGAACAGCCAGCGGGTAGAAAACACCCGCGCCAGCCAGCCGGACAAAGGAATCACCACGATTTCAGCGATCAGGTAGCTGGTCTGGACCCACGCCGTTTCATCAGAGCCTGCCGAGAGACCACCGCCAATATCACGCAGCGAGGCGGATACGATTTGGATATCCAGCAGCGCAATGAACATCCCCAAACACATGCTTGCGAAGGCAAGGACCTTGGCAGCAGTGGGCATCGAGGCAGCGTCTACCGGCCCTTTCGGTTTTGCAGCAGGTGCACTGGCATTGGCGGTGGCGGTACTCATGGGGTTTTCTTCCCGTCAGCAGCGCTGGCAACGTGGTTGGAGGTGGGCTGGTCGGCGTGCTGATGGTCGGCGCTGGCTTTGGTGTCGACTTCAGCGATCACCGACAGGCCAGGACGCAGCTTGCCGAGGTTGCCGTCTTCGCCGTCCAGATACACCCGAACCGGCACACGCTGAACGATCTTGGTGAAGTTGCCGGTGGCGTTTTCCGGTGGCAGCACGCTGAACTGCGAACCGGTGGCCGGTGCCAGACTGTCCAGATGACCGTGGAAAACCTGTCCCGGCAGCACGTCCGCCTCGATGCTGACTTCCTGACCGGGAAGCATGTGGGTCAGTTGGTCTTCCTTGAAATTGGCGTCGACCCACAGGCCTTTGGCCGGCACCACGGAAATCAGCTGAGTGCCTGCGGCGGCGTAGGCGCCGACCCGAGCCCGACGGTTGCCAATCACGCCATCAACCGGGGCGCGCAATTCGGTGTAACCGACGTTCAGGCGGGCCATGTCACGTTCGGCCTTGGCTTGTTGCAACGCGGCGCGGGCCTGTTGTTTCTGGGTCGCGATCACGTCCAACTGGCGTTGCGAAGCGAGCATCGACGCCTGCGCTTTGGCGCCGTTGGCTTGAGCCGTTTTGTAGGTGGCATCCGCCCGCTGGAAGCTTTCGATCGAGACCGCAGAGCGACCGGACAGCGTCTGATAACGCACTTGGTCGTCGCGGGAACGCACGGTTTCGGCATTGGCGGCATCGATCCCGGCTTTGGCCTGGCTGACCACCGCATGTTGCAGCTGTTCGGTGGCGTCCAGGTTGGCCAGCAATGCTTCTTCTGCTGCAACAGCGCCTTCTGCCTTGTTCAACGCGGCGACGTAATCGCGATCATCAATTTTCACCAGCAGGTCGCCAGCGTGCACGAACTGGTTATCGACCACTTTGAGTTCGGTGATGTAGCCAGGGACTTTTGGCCCGATTACGGTGACATCGCCACCGACGTAGGCGTCGTCCGTGGACTCGATAAAACGGCCGACGGTCCACCAGTGGATTCCGAAAATGATCAGGCCAACTACGATGGCCACGGCCACCACCAACAGAATCAGGCGTTTGCCCCGAGCGGGTTTCGGCGGTGCGGCTGCAACGGCGGGCTCAGTGACAGTTTGTGGGTTGTTCATCGCAAATTACCTGTGGGTCTGCAGTGGTTGGGAGGTTGGCAGGATGTTTTCGTAGGCTTCACGTCGAGCCCGCCCCGCTTCCACGCGCCAGGCGGAAAGCGTGCCGGAGGGGCCGATGTAACGCATGCCGTGCTCGCGTAAGTTGATGGGTTTCCCTGTGTTGCCGTCGGTGAGCATCACGTCGACGGGTTTGTTCAGGTGTTCATCAAAAAGCTGGATCTTGATGCCGTCGGGCGAGAAGTGCTTGTTGCCGAACTTCATCAACATGAGCACCACCGGACGAAAGTCCCGGCCGCGCTCCGTGAGCAAATAGTCATAGCGAAGCGGCTTGTCGGTGTAAGCACGCTTTTCCACCAGGCCCGACTCGATCAGGCCGTTCAGACGACGGGTCAAGGTGCTGGGAGCGATGCCCAGACTCGTCTCAAACTCGTCGAAACGGCTGAGACCGTAGGACAGATCGCGCAAGATCAGGATGTTCCACCAATCACCCACGTGCTCGAGGCTGAGCGCAATCGGGCACGGCATGTCGGCGAAGCTTTTTTTCTTCATGACCTGTCCTCCATCGCATAAGGTTTGTAAAAATGATGGTTGTAATTTAAACGAGTGGCTTTCATCGTGCAAGTGACTATTTTTATGAAAGCTATAGGTGGCTTTGAGGCGGCAACGTCTTTAGGGGAAACGGGTTCAAAGGTGGCAGCGGATGAATCAGGCGATCTGGCTTGCGACTGTCTTCTAACCGATGCCTTCCGAACGCAAGCCCATTAAACGGAGTCGAACGCTTCAGGTCACAGCAGAAAGCACCACCACCGACAAGGAGCCCCCATGACACTGAGATCATTCTTTCCCATCATGATGTTCATCACGGCCGCCACGGCACCCGTTGCCGCTAGCGCTGAGGTCGATACGTCACCGGGCCCAGGGGGTGTCTTTCGCCTGAAACCAGGCGTGTATGTATCCAAAGGTCAACCCTGCAGCGACCCCGCAAACGCAGCCATACGTGTTTACGATGGGAAAGGGATTCGGGGATCCGCGACGCATGGCTGTGTGGCAAAAATCGTGAAAAAGGTGGGGAACCGCTTCACCGTCGATGAGACTTGCACAGACACGCCTGCCGGCGCGGGTAAGAGGACCACTGCACGACAGATCGTCACCGTCAGCAATGCCATCGAGTTTGCGATTGACGAACGCGGACAGGTGACGACGTATCACTACTGCCCCGTCTATCAGCTTCCAGGCTCGCTGAAGGGTCTGCAAAATTAGCCGCGCACAACGCTGATCGATACCGACACGAGACCTTACCAAACCGCCGCGGATTGAAAGGTCATGTGTTGCGATTGGCTATAGCGGGCCTGGGGACAGGCATCTATCGAAGCGATTGCCTTCGCGATAAAGGCTCACCCTTTGTAAACCGAGATCCTCAGTAACCCTGCCCCACCAGAAACACCACCAGCCCAGCCATGCCACTTCCCATCAATACGGTAATGACCCCACGCTTGTATTTGAAAAGCGCAACGGCGGCGACCAAAGCGATGATCACCGATGCCCAGTCAATGGCCCCTGCCATCCCGGCAGGCCAGAACACGTGATAAGCAAAGAACAGCGCCAGATTGAGGATGACGCCGACAACCGCAGCTGTAATCCCGGTGAGTGGAGCCGTGAACCTGACGGCGTTCTGGGTGGATTCCACTAAAGGCCCGCCTGCCAGGATGAACAGGAAAGACGGCAGGAACGTAAACCAGGTAACCAGTGAGGCGGCGACGGCCCCTGCCAGAAACGCGTGATGCGGGCCGAATACCTGCAGCACGTACGCACCGATGAACCCGACGAAGGCCACCACCATGATCAGCGGTCCAGGCGTTGACTCACCCAACGCCAGTCCGTCGATCATTTGAGTGGGGGTGAGCCATCCGTAGTGACCGACCGCACCCTGGTACACGTAGGGCAGAACGGCGTACGCGCCCCCGAACGTCAGCAGCGCGGCCTTGGTGAAGAACCAGCCCATTTGCGTCAGGGTGGCGTTCCAGCCCAATAGAAGGGTCAGCAGCCCCATTGGCAGGACCCACGATGCCATACCGACTGAGGCAATCAGGGCAAGCTTCGGCCAACTGAACCTGGCATGCACGGGTGATGGCGTGTCGTCATCGATCAGAGCGGGACCGTAGGATTTTTTCGCGGCGTGTCGGCTTGCGTTGTCGAACGTGTCGGGCGCAAACCGTCCCCCCAGATAGCCGATGACGCCAGCCCCCAGCACGATCAGGGGAAACGGGACGTTGAATGCAAAAATGGCGACGAACGATGCTGCGGCAATCCCCCACAACCCGGTGTTCTTGAGCGTTCGCGATCCAATCCGGTGGGCCGCGTGAACCACAATCGCCGTCACGGCAGGTTTGATCCCGTAGAGAATACCGGCCACCCACGTAACCTCACCGAACGCGATATACAGCCAGGACAGGGCAATCAATACGAAGAGTGAGGGCAACACAAAGAGCGCGCCTGCAATCACGCCCCCTCGGGTGCGATGCATCAGCCAACCAATGTAGGTCGCCAGTTGCTGTGCTTCCGGACCGGGAAGCAACATGCAGTAGTTGAGCGCGTGCAAGAACCGCCGCTCGGAGATCCAGCGACGGCGTTCCACCAATTCCTGGTGCATCATCGAGATTTGGCCAGCCGGGCCACCGAAACTGATAAAACCCAGTTTCAGCCAGAACCAGAAGGCCTCGCGCAGGCTTATTTCCTGGGGAGCAGCCATTTCGGCTTGATCCTTTTTCGATTTATTCATGGGCGACTGCTTGTTGACCCTATCCGCTTATTAAGCCTGTTCAAGAAAGTCGATTGAACCGGGCGAGCCAGGCGGCACTCTCATCCGCGCAACCCATTTGAACATGCCGGCACCGCTGCCAAAAAGAGGCTGTTACGGTGCAGCGCTCGCGGACGTTTGCTAGAGGCGCGGGTCATATAAACCTGGTAACCGCTGGGGGACAGGCTTAGTTGATCTAACAGACAGCCCGCTATATCGGCCATAACACCGGAAAAAACGTTTAATAACCCCTACGCATCGACCAGCGGTAAACGTCAGAGCCCACGTTGCCGTCAGACTGGTGTGAAACTTGCGAGGGAATAACGCTTTATCGCTGAGTGCCGAGCTTAGTGATTTGCGAACAGGAGCATCAATGCAGGCACAACACGAAAAGAACTTCGACTATTGGTGGAACACATCCGGCCCGTGGGTGGAAGAACCCAACGTCCGCAGGCGCGGAACCAGCGGCGTACAGCGCGTCATACATGACGGAAACCTGGTGTATGTAAAGCGCCAGACTGGTCACCTGTCCCGCAGCATCCGGTATCCCTTCGGGCGCCCCACTGTCATGCGCGAAGGCAAGGCACTGTCTAAGTTATTGCAGCTGGGCGTCGCAGCGCCCGCCCCCCTCTTTTATGGGGCGCAAAAAGTGGATGGCGTTTGGCGCGGGATTCTGGTGACCAAAGATCTGGGCGGCTTTCAGGACCTGGACACGTGGTATTCGGAAGGCGGCCGTCAACGAATGACCGAAATCGAGCATCTCAAGATGCTGGACCAGTTGGCCCAACTTTTGGCACGTATGCATTTGGCACGCTGGCAACACGGCTGCATGCGTTCGAAGCATATTTTCATAAGGGTCAGGAATGGCAACGCTGGCCATGAATTCGACCTGGCGCTGCTGGACCTTGAGAAATCCCACGGAAGACTCACCGCGCTGGGGGCCGCGCGGCACGACATTTCCCAGCTAAGGCGCCATTCCTTCTGGAGTGAGTCGGAGTGGCAGGCGCTGATGTCTCGCTATGAGTCGGGTCTGGGTAAAACGATTGTCAGGCCTGCCCGCAGGCTCGCCTTAAGTGACGATGTGAAACGAAAATCCTGACCCTTTACTCAACGTTTACCGAGTCTGGACGTTCGTTTACACGCAATCGGTGTTTCATAGATCCATGGCGAACCCAAACACATCGCCTGAGGAGACACCATGTTTTCGAAGATGACCCAAGCCTTGATCCTGTCCGGTTGCCTGGTCGCTGCGGGTGCAGCATCCGCCGGTGAACGCAACGTGATAGTGCCCGTCATCGCCGGGGCCGCCGTGGGTGCCGTGTTGGCCACCGCGATCAGCAATTCGGGCCATGATCATTACCGCCCTCAGTACCAGGAATACCGGCCACAGCCGCGTTATCAACCGCAGTATCAGTACCAGCCGGTGGCTTATGTGCCGGTGGCCACGCGGGTTGAATACCGCCGCTTCGCCCCGCCACCGCCTCACGGCTATTACCACGGCGGCTACGATCGCCGGGGCTGGGATAACCGAGGCTACGATCGAGGTTACGACCATGGCCGGGGCGATGGCCGCTGGTAAGTCGCTGTAGGCAGACAGGCCGCCGTCATCACTGACGGCGGCCTTTTGCATGGGATCGGTCTACCCTGACTGTGCAATGAGGTTATAGCTCCACGCTGCGCCCACACTTGACGCCGTCGCTCAGGAGATCTCCATGCGCCGACTTTGGCAACGCTATCTGGCGTTACTCGACAACGATCTCAGCCCGAAAATATTCGACAATTTCAAAAACATGGTGCTGTGCGCCCTGTTGCTTGCGGCGGGCACGGATGCACTGCGCAAGGGTCACCCGCTGTTCATGAGTCCCGTGGACTCCAGCACCACCGGATGGGGTCTGATCGCGATCGCGGCGATCCTGATGGTGCTGAACCTCAGCGACGGTATTCGCCGGCTGTCCCGTCTGCGCTATCACACCGTTTGGCAGATCCTGATCGTCGTCCTGTACGTGCTGATCTCGGAGCGCGTGGTGGAGCTGGTGTGGAACTATCGGGCCGAGTGATACAGCCGTGATCGCGGCGGGCCTCGGTTTCAGATCCCACGTACGAATCGCTGTTCCACGGCGGCCACGTCGCGTTTCAGAGGGTGCTCAGGCACAAACCCGCAGCGCTCGAGCACCTTTTTAGAACCGGCATTTTCCGGAAACACATACGCCACCAGTTGCGTCAGCGCCCAGCGCGTCCGGGCCTGCCCGATCAGGTGTTCCAGCGCCTGGGTCGCCAGCCCTTGTCCGCAGGCGCTTTGCGCGATTCGATAGCCGACCTCCGCAACGCCCGCATTCGTATCAATACCCTTCAAGTTGGCGCGGCCGACGACTCTTCCCCTCGAGTCCTCGAGCACAAAGGGATGCCAGACACCCCGCGCGAAACCGGACAGATACTCCTCGATATGTTCGTTAACGCCTGCCACTGAGTAGAACGAAGGCGCGCGGCCATCGATATGGGATTCGAACCACGCGCGGTTCTCCGTTTCGAATGCCAGCAGCGCTTCGGTGTCGGTGTGGCGCAGCTCGCGAACACTGAATGATTCCCTCAAACCCCTCTCCTTTTTTCATCGGTCCGTGACGGCGCAGGACGACTGCGCCGCTGGCACAGTGCCCGAGAATCGCCTTTCATCGCGCTAAAGCCTCATCGGAAACCGCGCCACGAAGCACGTTCCCTGATCCGGCGACGAACTGACCGAAAGCGTGCCGCCATGGCCTTCGAGAATCTGTGAAGCGATGTAAAGCCCAAGGCCCAGGCCCTCTCCCCTCTGCCCTCCATCCGAGCGCTTGAAGGGCTGAAAGAGCAGCGGGATCAATGCATCGGGAATACACGCCCCATGATTGGTCACCGACAAAACACATTCATCGCCCTCGGTTGTCGCCACGATCCGGACCGGCGATTCGCGGGTGCCATGGGTCACGGCGTTGCCCACCAGATTGGACAGCAATTGCCCGATGCGCGTCGGGTCACAATAAATGCCCGAAGGGATCGTGAAGTCCTGTTCAATCTGCACACCCGGCTCCGCCGCCTGGATCTCCGCGATGACCGAACTGAGCACGGCCCCCAGATCGTCCACCCGCGTGCGCCTGACCGGAATCCCGCCACCGAGTCGGCCACGGGCGAAATCCAGCACGTCCTCGATCAAGGCGCCCATGCGCTGCGAACTCTTGCGGATCGCACTGGCCAGTCCACGCTCGCGCTTGTCCTCAAGTCTGGATTCAAGCAGGTCGGCGCTCATACGTATGGCGCTGAGCGGCGTGCGCAGGTCGTGGCCGAGCACAGCAATGAACTGCTCGCGCAGACGACCGGCTTCGGTGGCATCGGCCAGAGCGGTTTCAGATCGTTGCAAATCATCACGCAAGTCCAGGTGCATCGCGATCAACTGAGCGAATAACCCCAGGGTCTTGACGACTGCACACTCATCGAAGTGCGCAGGCAACGTGTCGATGGCGCACAGAGTGCCGAAAAACTCGCCGTTGCCTTTGACGATCGGGATCGAGACGTAACTTTCCAGCCGGTAGGTTTTAGGCGTGTGGTGTTTCGAGTAGATCGGATGTTCACTGGCGTGGGTGAACACCACCGGTCGCCGGCTCTGCCTGATTTCATGACAGATGGTCGACTCCAAGACCAACTGACCTCCGGGCTTGAGGCCAAAGTCGATGGCGTCATCGACCGCCAACGCGACCCAATGCGACTCCGTGACCCGTGCGACCGCCGCAAAGCGCATACCGGTCACATGTTTGACCATGTCCAGAATGATCGGGACTGCGTCGATCCTGGCGACGGCGGCGATATCCTGGGTGAACGTATCGTTTTCAGCCATCAGCTCGCCTGAAGGTGGATAAATTGGAAGGAGGCTATCAGCCACAACGCGAGCGATCTTATCGCAACGGTCAGGAAAACGAATACTGAATCCGTTGATGGAGAGGGGATCTCGCACTCCCCTCCTCTTCAGCCGACGACCGGCGCGTGCTCGGCCATCAACTCGATCATCCAGTCGATGAAAACCCGCAGCTTGAGGCTGATGTGCCGATTGGGCGGAAACGCCACGAACATGGGCATCGTGTCCAGACGCCAGTCCTCGAACAACGGCAGCAGGTCACCACTGGCCAGTGGCGCCCGGGCCATGTAATGCGGCAGCCAGAGTATGCCCATCCCGGCCAGACCCGCGGCCATGTAGGCATTGCCGTCGTCCACGGATAGCACGTAACGGCCTTGCACCTGAAGGGTGTCTTCGCCTTTGTGCATGACCATCGGAAACAGCTTGCCAGTGCGTGCCCAACGATAACCCACGATCCGTTGATGGGTATCTTCCAGTTCTCGCGGATGAGCAGGCCGTCCTGCTCGCGCCAGATAATCGGGCGCCGCATACACCCCCAACTGCAGATCGCCTATACGTCGCGCCATCAGCGACTGATCGGTCAACTCACCGCCGCGCACCACACAATCGATGTTCTCGCCGATGATGTCGACCATCCGGTCACTGACGCCCAGGTCGATCTGGATGTCGGGGTAGCGCGCGTGAAACGCAGGCAGCGCCGGAATCAGGATCAGACGCGCGAACGGACTCGGAACGTCCACGCGCAAGCGTCCACGAGGCAACGTCGCGGCGCTCGACAAGCCAGTTTCCGCATCGTCCAGATCGGCCAACACCCGCACTGCGCGCTCGTAATACGCAGCACCATCGGCCGTCACGTTGACCTTCCGCGTGGTGCGGTTGAGCAGCTTGACCCGCAAGCGCGCTTCCAGCTGCTGCACCAGTTGGGTCACGCTGGTCTTGCTCAAGTGCAGCGTTGCAGCGGCCTTGGTGAAACTGCCGGTTTCCACCACTCGAACGAAGGCCTGCATGGCATCGAAACGGTCCATCACCACTCCCGAAAATGAAGGTGATTGTTTGGGATTTACAAACAGTCCTGATCAAGGTTGCTCGTTTATCGGCGGTGCGCAAGCCCTTTACAGTCTCCTCATCGCCAATAACGGGTCACACGCGACCCACAGATGGAGGCTTCAAATGACCGTTCGCAACGTGGTTTTCCCCGCTGGACGCCAGGCGCTTTACGACATCAACCGGTATTCGCCGGCCATCAAATCCAACGGTTTGTTGTTCGTCTCGGGACAGGTCGGCAGCCGCGAAGATGGCTCCCCCGAACCCGATCTGCAAGCGCAGGTCAGGCTGGCCTTCAACAACCTCAACGCCATCCTCGACGCGGCAGGTTGCACCTTCGATGACGTGATCGACGTCACGGTCTTCATGGTCGATCCGCAGTCGCGATTCGAAAGAATCTGGGCCGTCGTGCAGGAGTTCTGGGGGCAAGCGCCGCACCCGACCGTGACGGCTGTCGGTGTGAGCTGGCTGTACGGTTTTGATTTCGAGATAAAAGTCATTGCCAAATTGCCGGAGGGTGACGCCGCCTAATAACGCCCGGACTCGGCGTCTTCACGCCTTAACCGATACACCAGACTCGCCGCCTGTCCCGGCACATCGTCCAGGGTGTCGATACGCAGCATGCCGACCTTTTCCAGTACGCGTATCGACGCCTGGTGGTGAGGTCTGACCACGGCGAAGACTTCCGGCACGTTCAGCTCGGCGAATGCACAGTCGAGCGCCGCCTGACTGAGTTCCGTCGCGAAGCCTTTGCCCCACGCCTGGGTGCCAAACCGGTAACCCAGGTTCAGACGCTCGACCGTGAGGTATCTACGCGCGTCGATCCCGCCGAAGCCGATGATTTCATCGGGGGATTCGCGCGTGCAGATGACCCATTGTCCGTACCCATGGGCTTTCCAGTGCGCCATCCAGCCGTCCAGCAGCCACTGCGCTTGCTCGATGCTGGACAAAGGCCCTGATGGGTTGAAGCGGTTGGTCGCCGGGTCGCCATAAATGGCGAACAGCCTGTCGAGGTCGTCGGGGACAGGCGGCCGTAAAACCAGTCGGGCGGTGGTTTTGTGCATGTCTGGGCGGCCTCTTGAGTCAGATGAAAAACATTACCCACTTCCACTTCGTCCTGTACAGCCCCGCTGCTTCAGCGCGATACGCGGCGGCTCGCAAGGGTCGGCGTTCAGGAATCTCAGGAAACGCAGCAGAAAACCGCGTGTTTGTATCGCTCTGTGTACAACCTTGCGCGCGATACATCCACCTTCATTTACAAGCTGCGACGGACACAGACGCGATACACCCGAGGGGTTAACTAAGCCTGTCGATCAGCGCAGCCCCTCACAGGCGCGACGTGATCAAAACCTTGAAACCCAATCGGTCATGACCGCAGGAGTTCACCCATGAAACGCCAGATCCTTCTCAGCCTCACGCTGTCCGTACTCGCCGCCAACGTGTTCGCCGCCGATGGCGCAGAACACCTGAAACAGTTCCAGACGGCCCAGGCCGGTTCGCAAATCGTCAGTCAGCAGAGCGTTGCATCGGACGGTTCGGATCACTTGAAAGCCTTTCAGACCGCCGAGCGTGGTGCAGTGAGCTTTGACCTGAAGTCTGCCGAAACCGTTGCTGAAGTGCGCTCCGAGTTCGGTTCGCAGTACCAGCGTTATTGATCCGCTGGCTGCAATGCGATGCGAACGCCTGAGGCGAGGACGCAGGCGGCTCGCATCGCAGCGTGGCTTAGGCGTGTTTCGGCTGCCAGTCGTCCGGAACCACCGCAATTACGTCGATTTCCATCAACCACTGGGGCTGGCCCAACCCTGAAATCACCAGCCCCGTGGAGATCGGGAACACGCCCTTGAGCCACTTGCCGATCTCCTGGTACACCGGTTCGCGATAGCGCGGGTCGATGATGTACGTGGTGGTCTTGACGATGTGCGACAGGTCGGAACCGGCTTCTTCCAGCAGTTGCTTGACGTTTTTCATGGCCTGCTCGGCCTGCGCTCGCGGGTCGCCGAGGCCCACCAGATTGCCTTCAAAGTCGGTGCCGATCTGGCCACGCACATAGATCGTGTTGCCGGCCCGAACTGCCTGGCACAGGTCATTGTCCAGCGACTGGTTCGGGTAGGTTTCTTTGGTGTTGAACATGCGAATGCGGGTGTGGGTTGGCTGCGCCATCTGAAGCTCCTCGAAAACACAAAACGGGCCGCGCCGCCGACAGGTGGGTCGGCACGGGTATTCACGGTCAGGCAGTGACGACGGGGTGCCCTAGGGTCGCCGATACCGGCGCCACGGTTTGGGCGGCCTGGCGCTGCGCGGCGTCGCGGTATTCCAGGTACGTGCGCTGGATCGCGATGTGGTCAGCGACGTACTTGGCGTCGTGCCACACACCCCAGATGAACGAAGACCCGCGTCGCGACTGCCATGGCAAACCGAGGAAGTAGATCCCCGACTCGGTGGACACCCCACGCTGATGAAGCGGTTTGCCCTTGGCGTCGAAGGCATCGATCTTCAGCCAGCTGTAATCGGTGGCAAAACCGGTCGCCCAGATGACGGTGGTGATGCCGGCCTTGGCCAGATCGAGTTCAAGAATGGGCGTGCTCACGCATTCAGGGTCGGGAAACACCCGACGCGCTGCGGGCTCAAGCGGCAGGTCCAGGCCATTGCGTTCGATGTAAGCGTCCGCCGCGTCCAGCACCGCCAGATAGTTTTCATCGCCCCGCGCCAGGTTGTCGGCGAGGTCCGGTTGAAAGGTCACCACGCCGTCGTTGAAGCCGCGAGTCACACCCACCAGCTTCATGCCGCGCTGCGCCAGTTCACGGAAGTCCACTGTGCGGCCGCCATGGGCACCGCTGACTGCGATCGTCACGTGCTCGCGACCCGGCTTCATCGCGGCCTGATCCCACTCACCGAGTACGCCCAGCCACCAGCAGAAATCCCGGTTGCGATACGCGCGCGGTGGACGATCATGCTGACCCACCGACAAGTAAACCTGCTTGCCCGCACGCTGAAGTTCGTCCGCGATCTGCGTGCCGGAAGACCCGGCGCCGACGACCAGCACGGCACCTTCCGGCAACTGCTGCGGGTTGCGGTACTGGGCGGAGTGAAGCTGCGTCAGGCGCTCTTCTTTGGGCGCGATGGCCGGAATCACCGGGTGTTGAAAGGGCCCGGTGGCCACGACCACACGATTGGCCTCGATCACCCCTTCGGACGTCTCGACCGTGAATCCAGGCCGACCGACGTTACGCTCGACCTTGCGCACGTCCACGCCGGTACGGATCGGGGCCTTGAATTTGCGCGCGTAGGCTTCGAAATAATCGGCGACCCGCTCTTTGGGCGCGAAACCGTCCGGGCTGAGGTCATCGAACTCAAGGCCCGGAAACCGGTCGTGCCAGGCAGGTCCATTGGCGACCAGTGAATCCCAGCGGCCGCTGCGCCAGGCTTCGGCAATGCGGTTGCGCTCAAGGACCAGGTGAGGGATTGCGAGCTTGCTCAGGTGCTCGCTCATGGCCACGCCTGCCTGACCGGCACCGACCACGAGCGTATCGATTTCTGTTTTTCCAGCTGTCATACCTGTGTCCTTCACGAAGGCGGGTGTGAGCGCATTCTGTGCAGGATCAGGGGATAGCGAAATTATGTTTTTTGTCGTCGCAAAGCAGGAAAAAGCTAGGCCTGTGAACCGCGTTGCTCAGCTCAGCATGCCGTGGCACATCAGGCTAAGGGCGCTGCGCATGTGGGCGGCATGAGCCTCGCGATCCGGCACGGCTTCGGTGGCCAGCCGAATAAACGCCAAGTTGGCGTACTGGTTGAACACCGTGGCAGCCACGTCGATATCGACCGAATCGCGCACTTTGCCCAGCGCCTGAAAGTGCTGGAGCAGTGCCTTGGCTTCGGCGACCACGGCGGCATTCCACGGATGGAACGCCTGGGCCAGTTCGCCGGTAAACAGGAACGGCGCCAACTCGCGCCATAGCGACGTCGGCATGGCGCGCAACTGGTAACGGGTCATCAAACCCTCGAGCTCGCACAACGCGTCAAGCGGGTCGGTGTTTTCGTCCAGATTGGCCCGCGCCTCGCGCATCGCCTGTTCGTCCGGCGCTTTGAGCAGCGCCAGCAGAATCTCCTGCTTGCCGCCGAAATAATTCACCACGGTAGGCGCTGAGACCCCCGCTTCATTGGCGATGTGTTCCAGCGTGGTGGCGCCGAAACCATTGGCCTTGAACAACGTCAACGCAGCGTTCGCGATGAGCTGTCGGCGTTGTTCCTTCTGCCGTTCTCTAAGCCCTGTCATGTTGCCCCTGAGATGAATGTGCAGTGCCGCTCAGATTACGGGCGTATGTTTTTCTCAACAAATATTTTCTTTACAAAAATATTTTTAGGTGACAAAACTTATTGCCAATGAAGCCCCGGCAACCCCGTCCTGCTCGCTGTAAAACGGTAATCGCAGGTGTGGGGCGCCATCGACCCTGGAGACGCGTCATGTCCAACAACCTCGATACCTCTCGCACCACGAGTGACTACCAGGCCGCCGATGCCGCCCACCACATCCACGCGTTCGTCGACCAGAAGGCGCTCAACGAGGAAGGTCCGCGAGTGATGGTCAAAGGTGACCGGCTGGCGCTGTGGGACAACGACGGCAAGCGTTATCTGGATGGCATGTCAGGGCTGTGGTGCACCAACCTGGGTTACGGGCGCAAGGACCTGGCGGCTGCCGCCAGCGCACAACTGGAGCAACTGCCCTACTACAACATGTTCTTCCACACGACCCACCCGGCGGTGATCGAACTGTCGGAACTGCTGTTCAGCCTGCTGCCGGCCCACTACAGCCACGCGATTTACACCAACTCAGGCTCCGAAGCCAACGAGGTGCTGATCCGTACCGTGCGCAAGTTCTGGCAGGTCATGGGCAAGCCCGAGAAGAAAGTCATGATCGGGCGCTGGAACGGTTACCACGGTTCGACTCTGGCGGCGACGGCGCTGGGCGGCATGAAATTCATGCATGAAATGGGCGGCACGATTCCGGATGTCGCCCACATCGACGAGCCCTACTGGTTTGCCCATGAAGGCGACCTGAGCCCGGAAGCCTTCGGCCTGCGTGCCGCTCGCCAACTGGAAGAGAAGATTCTCGAGCTGGGGGCGGACACCGTCGCTGCCTTCGTTGCCGAACCCTTCCAGGGCGCGGGCGGGATGATCATTCCGCCCTCGACCTACTGGCCGGAAATTCAGCGTATTTGTCGCAAGTACGACGTGCTGCTGTGTGCCGACGAGGTGATCGGCGGATTCGGCCGCACCGGTGAATGGTTCGCGCACCAAGCCTTCGGTTTTGAGCCCGACACGCTGTCGATCGCCAAAGGCCTGACCTC
This sequence comes from Pseudomonas abietaniphila, assembly GCF_039697315.1. Lineage (NCBI taxonomy): Bacteria > Pseudomonadati > Pseudomonadota > Gammaproteobacteria > Pseudomonadales > Pseudomonadaceae > Pseudomonas > Pseudomonas abietaniphila. The sequence goes on from NZ_CP155619.1 coordinate 919,168, forward strand.
GGGCTACATCCCCATGGGCGGTCTGATCCTGTCGCGGCGCATGGCCGAGGCGCTGGTGGAAAAAGGCGGTGTATTCGCCCATGGTCTGACCTACTCCGGGCACCCGGTCGCCGCCGCCGTGGCGATTGCCAACCTCAAGGCACTGCGCGACGAAGGCGTGGTCACTCAGGTGAAGAGCGACACCGGCCCTTACCTGCAGAACTGCCTGCGCGAAGTCTTCGGCAACCACCCGCTGGTGGGTGAGGTTCAAGGCATCGGGTTGGTCGCCGCGCTGCAATTCGCCGACGACAAAGCAACGCGCAAACGCTTCGCCAACGAGAACGACATCGCCTGGCGCTGCCGCACCCTCGGCTTCGAGGAAGGCATCATCATTCGCTCGACGCTGGGCCGCATGATCATGGCCCCTGCGCTGGTCGCCACCCGCACGGAGCTGGACGAACTGGTGGACAAGACCCGCATCGCGGTGGATCGCACCGCCCGGGAGTACGGGCGGCTGTAAAGCGCGGTCAGGCTCTGGCACGTTTTTTCGTCATCAGGCTCCACAAAAAACCTCGTTTCGCCAACCGCAACGCATGGAGAGAATGCAGTCATGTCCCATCCGCGCCCGGGCAGCGTCAAGCACGCTCGCCGGGCGACGGATGGCGGGTCAGGACGAAACAGGACGAACACATCATGACGTTTTCAATCGTCGGCCGTTGCGCCGAAACCGGACAACTGGGCATCGCCATCAGCTCTTCCAGCATCGCGGTGGGCGCGCGTTGCCCCTGGTTGCGCCCCGGCGTGGGCGCGGTCGCCACACAGAACATCACCCTCCCCGCGCTGGGCCCACATGTCCTCGATCAACTGGAACAAGGCCTGTGCCCTGCCGAAGCGCTGGACAAGGCGCTGACCAGCAACGGCTACAGCCAGTTTAGACAGTTGACCGCCATCGACCACCTCGGCCGCACCGCGCATTTCAGTGGCAGTCAAACCCTTGGCACGCACAATGCGCTAGCGGGTGAACAGTGCGTGGGCGCCGGCAACATGCTGGCCGACCGTGCCGTCATCGAAACGCTGGTGCAGACCTTCGAAAACAGCGGCGGTCAGCTCGCGGACCGGTTGATCGCAGCCATGCAGGCGGCGGTCGCGGCCGGCGGCGAAGCAGGTCCCGTGCATTCTGCTGCGTTGGTGGTGGTCGGTGAACTGACCTGGCCGATCGTCGACCTGCGCGTGGACTGGGCCGATGAGGACCCCATCGGTCAACTCGCACAACTATGGACCGACTACCGCCCTCAGTTGCAGGACTACATCACCCGCGCCCTGGACCCGACCAAAGCGCCGAGTTATGGCGTTCCCGGTGATGAATGAAACGCGACCCCTCACGCGCTTATGAACCCCGCAAGGATCGACGTATGAGCAAAAGCCGTGAACTGCTGGCCGCACTGGTTGGCTTCGACACCACCAGCCGTGAGTCGAATCTGCAATTGATCGCGTTCGTTCGCGACTACCTGGCGCAATTCGACGTACCGTGTGAACTGATCTACAACGCCGAACGCAGCAAGGCCAACCTCTTCGCCACCTTGGGCCCGGCGGATCGCCCAGGCATCGTGCTGTCCGGCCACACCGACGTGGTGCCGGTGGACGGTCAGCCGTGGAGCGTGCCGCCCTTTGAACTGAGCGAACACGACGGCAAGCTGTATGGGCGTGGCACGGCGGACATGAAAGGCTACATCGCCTGCGTATTGGCGGCGGTGCCGGACCTGCTGGCGGCACCCTTGCAAATGCCGGTGCACATCGCCCTGTCCTATGACGAGGAAGTCGGCTGCCTCGGCGTGCGTTCACTGCTGGCCGAGCTTGAACAGCGACCGGTCAAACCGCTGCTGTGCATCATCGGCGAACCCACCGAGCTCAAGCCCGTGCTGGGCCACAAGGGCAAACTGGCGATGCGTTGCGATGTACACGGCGCAGCCTGCCATTCGGCCTATGCGCCGCAGGGTGTGAACGCCATCGAATACGCCGCCGAGCTCATCGGCGAGCTGGGGCGTATCGGCACCACGTTGCGCGCAGTTGACCTGCACGATCCGCGCTTCGATCCACCCTTCACCACGGTGCAGACCGGTGTGATCAGCGGCGGCAAGGCGTTGAACATTGTACCGGCCGACTGCCGCTTCGATTTTGAAGTGCGGGCATTGCCTGCCCATGACCCGCTTGAAGTCGCTCAGCGTTTGCAGCAGTACGCCAAAGACCACGTGCTGCCGCGCATGCACGCGGTCAACCCGGACAGCGATATCAGCTTCTCGGAGCTCTCCGCCTATCCGGGTCTGGTGACCGATGAGAGAAGCCAGGCGGCACGGTTGATCGCGCAATTCTGCGGCTCGGATGAATTCACCACCGTGGCGTTCGGGACCGAAGGTGGCTTGTTCGATGCCATCGGCATTCCCACCGTGGTGTGTGGTCCCGGCAGCATGGACCAGGGGCACAAGCCGGATGAGTTTGTGAGTGTGGCGCAGCTGGAAGCGTGTGATGCGATGTTGCTGCGGCTGATGGAAGCATTACGAACGGGCCTGCACCAATAACAACGGGAAGCATGTCCCCCTGTGGGAGCGAATTCATTCGCGAAGATTCGTCCAGTCGATATCCCTGTATCGCCTGAACTGGCCAATAGCGAATGAATTCGCGCCCACAGTCAATCAGGGCCCGGTTTGCATTGTTTATTTCACTCCTTTCGGCGCCAGCTCTTCCCGGCAATGATCCACGAACAACTGCGCCGGCTTGGTCAATTGCGAACGACGCAGCCAGGCAGCGGACAGCCCCGAACCGGTGACCTGCTCGGCCAGCGGCACGCACACCAGCTTCTGCCCGTCGTAGGTGTATTCGGACTTGGGTCGTGTCACCAGAATCGAAAAACCGAACCCGCGACCCACCATGCCGCGAACCATCTCGATCGACGGCGAGCTGAACTGGATGTGCGGGGTCAGTCCCCGCTCCTCGAAAATACTCACGAAATAGGTACGGCTCGGCTGCACATCCAGCAGCACCATCGGTTCCAGCACCAGATCATTCAGCGAAACCTTGGCCTGATTGGCAAAGCGATGCCCCTCGGGCAACAGCGCATAAGGTTGCTGCGGCGCCATCAGCGGCACGGTGTCGATGGTGCTGTCCAGATCGTGCTCGTACAGAATCGCCAGATCGATACTGCCCGACGTCAGGGCCTGCACCAGCTCCTGCTGCTCGCCATCGCGGATGCGAATTTCCACGCCCGGCCAGCGATCACGAAACCCCGCGATCAAGCGTGGCAGGTACAGCGGCGCGACGGTCTCGAAACAGCCAATGTCGATCTGACCGGCGACCACGTCGTTGTCCGCGAGGGCGTTTTGCTCGAATTCGTGCGCCACCCGCAGCAACTCTTGCGCCTTGCGGTAAAAGCGCGCGCCGCTGGGCGTCAATGACACACCTTGCGCGTGATGCCGAATGAACAGCTGCACGGCAAAGCTTTCTTCCAAATGTTTGATGGCGGTAGAGACCGAAGGCTGTGCGATGTAGAGCTTGCGCGAGGCTTCGGCGACGCTGCCGCACTCCACCGTGGTGACGAAATACTTGAGTTGTCGCAGGTTGTACGCGGCCATTGTTACCTCGAAATCGGTGAACCGTCAGACCAGATCTTGCGCGTTATTCTGCGGTGTTCCCAGCGCCGGAGAAACAAACAATTTCCTGCCCATTGAAGCTAAAAAAACTGACCTTAAAACGGTGCGCGTGCGCACCGCAAAGGTGCGTCATTGGTGAGTTTTTTTATCGACAGCGAACACATTTTTACTCGTTTCCTGACCTCTCCACATCGCCCACTATCGGCACCATCGATTGTGAACATGGCCCGCAGAGGCCATCCAGGAGTGTGTGCAGTGACGGACTTTGAACACTGGCAACAGCGTGGCGGACATCAACGTTTCATCGACGCCGCCCTGATCGCAGGCCGTCCTCATCAGGCCCGCAACGGCAAGACCTTTGCCGTCATCAACCCCGCCACCAATGCCGTGTTGGCCAACGTGGCGGCCTGCTCGGATACGGAGGTCGACCTGGCCGTCAGCGTCGCCCGGAAAAGCTTTGAAAGCGGCCCGTGGGCGCGCATGCAACCCAAGGAGCGCAAGGCAATCCTGTTGCGCTTGTCCGAGCTGATTCTGGCTCACCGGGAAGAACTGGCTTTGCTTGACTCGCTGAGCATGGGCAAGCCGGTGATGGACGCTTACAGCATCGATGTGCCCGGCGCCGCGCACGTGTTCGCCTGGTACGCCGAAAGTCTCGACAAGCTGTATGACCAGGTCGCCCCCACCGGCCCCGGTACGCTGGCGACCATCACCCGGGTGCCGTTGGGCGTGATTGCCGCCGTGGTGCCGTGGAACTTCCCGCTGGACATGGCCGCCTGGAAACTCGCGCCCGCCCTCGCCGCCGGCAACAGCGTGATCCTCAAGCCCGCCGAACAATCACCCTTCTCGGCACTGCGTATGGCCGAACTGGCCCTGGAAGCCGGCGTTCCCGAGGGCGTTTTCAACGTGGTCACAGGGCTGGGCGAACAGGCCGGGCGCGCGCTGGGGCTGCACCCGGACGTCGATGCACTGGCTTTCACCGGATCCACGCAAGTCGGCAAGTACTTCATGCAGTACGCGGCGCAGTCCAACCTCAAGCAAGTGTGGCTGGAGTGCGGCGGCAAGAGCCCGAATCTGGTGTTCGCCGACTGCCAGGACCTCGACCTGGCCGCTGAAAAAGCCGCCTTCGGCATCTTCTTCAATCAGGGCGAAGTGTGCTCGGCCAACTCCCGGTTGCTGGTGCAGCGTTCGATTCACGATGAGTTCGTCGAGCGCCTGATCGAGCAAACACGTCACTGGCAGCCCGGCGATCCGCTGAACCCCGCCAGCCGAATGGGCGCCATCGTCGACGCGAACCAGGCTGCACGGGTGATGGAATACATCACTGAGGCCAGTGCCAGCGGTGCCCGTTTGGTCGCAGGCGGCGACCGGGTCGTGATCAACGGCTCGAATAATTTCATTCAGCCCACGCTGTTTACCCATGTCACCCGCGACATGCGTTTGTCCCGCGAGGAAGTGTTCGGCCCGGTACTTGCGATCACCCCGTTCGACACCGAGGACGAGGCGGTACAAATGGCCAACGATCATATCTATGGCCTGGCGGCCTCCGTGTGGAGCGATGACCTCAATCGCGCGCACCGCGTCGCCAGTCGCTTGAACGCCGGCACCGTCTCGGTCAACACCGTGGACGCCCTGGACGTGACCGTTCCGTTCGGCGGTGGCAAGCAGTCCGGGTTCGGACGTGATCTGTCGCTGCACTCATTCGACAAATACACCCAGCTGAAAACCACCTGGTTTCAGTTGCGCTGAGTCTCAGTAAGCGCCCTCGGGAGACACCCATGAAAACCGATTACGACTACATCATCGTCGGCGCCGGTTCGTCCGGCTGCGTGCTGGCGAACCGTCTGAGCGCTGACCCCGCCGTGAGTGTCTGTTTGATCGAAGCAGGCAGTCAAGACAACAGCCTGCGCATCCAGACGCCTGCCGGGACCATCACGCTGTACAAGAGCAAGAAGTACAGCTGGAATTTCTTTTCCGCCCCGCAGAAAAACCTCAATGGTCGCAGCCTGCATACACCACGCGGCAAGGCGTTGGGTGGCTCAAGTTCGATGAACAGCATGATCTACATCCGCGGTCACGCCAGCGATTACGACCGCTGGGCGCAGGCCGGCTGCCCCGGTTGGGACTGGAACAGCGTGCTGCCCTACTTCAAGAAATCCGAGAACAACCGGCTTGGCCAGGACCCACGCCTGCATGGCACCACCGGAGAGTTGAATGTGGAGGCAGCGCGTGATCCCAACCCGGTGTCGCAGCTGTTCGTGAAGGCTGCGCAACAGGTGGGCATTCGCCGTAACGACGATTTCAATGGCGATCAGCTTGAAGGCTGCGGCATCTACAACCTCACGCAGAAAGACGCCAGACGCCTGTCGAGTTATCGCGCGTTTGTCGCTCCGGTGCTCGACCGCCCGAACCTGACCGTGATCACCGACTGCTCGGTGCAGTCACTGGTCATTGAAACCCGTGTGGCCAAAGGCGTACGGGTCGAATCCGAGGGTCAGCGGACGACCCTGACGGCCCGCCGCGAAGTGATTCTGTCCGCGGGTTCGCTGGGCAGTCCGAGCCTGCTGCTGGCGTCCGGGATCGGGCCAGCGGACGACCTGACCAACGCGGGTATCAAGGTGGAACATGACCTGCCGGGCGTCGGCAAGAACCTGCAGGACCACCTCGATGGCCTGATCACCGTGCGCTCGAAAAGCCCGCTGACCCTGGGCTTTTCGTTAGGCTCGCTGCCGAGCATTCTGGCTTCGCCGCTGCGCTATCTGTTCGGTAAAAAAGGCTGGCTGACCACCAACTACGTCGAGGCCGGTGGCTTTGCCCGTACGCCGCTGGCAGAGACGCTGCCCGATGTGCAGTTTCACTTCGTGCCGGGCTATCGCAGCCATCGCGGGCGGCTGTTTGAATGGGGTCATGGCTACGCGGTGCACACCTGCGTGCTACGCCCGAAAAGCATCGGCGAAATACGCCTGGGTCGCGACGGCAAACCCGTGATCGATTTCAACTTCCTCTCTGATCCGCAGGACGCCAGGGTGCTGGTCGAAGGCCTGAAACTGGCGCGCAGGATCCTGGCCGATCAACCGTTCGACGGCATTCGCGGCACCGAGATGCTTCCCGGCAAGCACGTGCAGACCGACGAGCAACTGATGACTTACGTGCGCGACTACGCCGCGACCGTGTTCCACCCGGTCGGCACCTGCAAGATGGGCATCGACCCGATGAGCGTCGTGGGGCCGGACCTGAAAGTGCACGGTGTGCAAGGCCTGCGAGTGGTCGACGCATCGATCATGCCGACACTGATCAGCGGCAACACCAACGCGCCGTGCATCATGATCGGGGAAAAAGCGGCGGACATGATCCTCAACAAAAACACACAGATCTGTGAGCAAGCTGGGTCTGGGCCGCATCCGGACGAAGAGGCGCGAACCACCCAAACATCTCCGGCGTCTGAAACTCAGTCTTCGTGAGCAAGCTCACTCCCACAGGATATGTCTGGGTGGACGTCATTCCTGTGGGAGCGAGCTTGCTCGCGAATGCGGTAGTGGGATCGTTCCAACGCTCCGCGTGGGAATGCCTTCCAGGACGATCCGCGTCCACGTTGACGCAGAGCGTCAGTCGCTGGGTTACCACGCGGAGCGTGGGAACGATCAATTCCTGTGGGAGCGAGCTTGCTCGCGAATGCGGTGTGTCATTCACCTTCGATGTATTGGCGTCCTGACGCAGCCCTCTCCCCACCATCTCTCCCAGGTTTGAGGTCTACCCAGCATTTCGTGCTCCGCTCAACACCCGATAAAACGCCGCGTTCCTGCACTAGGAAGCGGCGTTTTTCGTGCGCCTGCCCCAGCTTCGAACACCTTTTCCCACCCCAGTTTTTTCCTCGTCAGGGACCACATATTTACTAATTTTCGTATCCCGCGACATCGGCCAACATCAACCTCGCCCCACAGAGGCAAAAGGTCCGTCAGAGGCCACGAGCGGTTCAAGTTTTGGCGTCTAGCCCCACTGCCCCGAGACAACGTCGAATTAAAAAACCACCATCCGGGAGTGTTCCATGATCAAGTCTTTCGTATCGCGCTGTGTGCGTCCGCTGGCCCTGACTGCACTGGCGGCCGGCATCGCCAGCGGCGCTCAGGCCGGCACCCTGTCCATCGGGCACACCACCTGGGTGGGTTACGGCACCCTGTACCTGGCCAAGGACCTGGGCTACTTCAAAGACGCCGGCCTGACCGTCGAATTGCCCACCATCGAAGAAGCCTCGATGTACATGGCGGCCCAGGCCTCGGGGAAGCTGTCCGGCTCGGCGTCGACCCTGGATGAAATCCTCAAATACCGTCCGCAGTTCTGCTTCAAGGCGGTCGCCGCGCTGGACGAAAGCCACGGCGGCGACGGCGTGCTGGTCGGCAAGGACATCAACAGCCTGCAAGACCTCAAGGGCAAGGCCGTCGCGGTCAACGAAGGTTCGGTTTCGCAGTTCTGGCTCAACTACCTGCTGAAAAATGCCGGCATGAAGATGAGCGACCTGACCATCCAGAACATGACCGCCGACGACGCCGCCACCGCGTTCATTGCCGGTCGTGTCCCGGCCGCCGTGACCTGGGAACCTCACCTGACCACCGTGCGCAACAAGCAGCAAGGCAAGGTGCTGGTCGACAGCAGCACGACACCCGGCGTGATCGTCGATGTCGTGGCGTTGAGCTGCGATGTGATCGACAAGCAACAGGCTGACGTCAAGGCGCTGGTCGCAGGTCTGTACAAAGCCGTGCAGTACACCAAGGACCATCCGAAAGAAGCCTACGCAATCATGGCCAAGGGCGTCGGCGGCTACCTGGCTGATCCGGCTGAACTGGAAGCCGCGGCCAAAGGCGTGCGGTTCTACGATCAGGCCATGAGCGAAAAACTGCTCGGCAGCAACGGTAGCACGGGCGATGCCGCGACCGTCATCAAGCTGGCCAACGAAACTGCCAGCGAGTTGCAGGGCAAGCCATACAACGTCAGCTACAGCGACCTGATCGATAACCGTTTCATCAGCCCGAAATAACCAGGAGCACGTCATGTCCAAGCGCAATTCGTGGCTGAACCGGTGCCTCACGCCCAAGACCAGCTTGCCGATCCAGGTGATCTGGAGCGCCAGCGGTCTGGCCTGGGCGCTGCTGATCGGCCTGTGGGCTTTTCTCTCCTACGGCGGCGTGGTGCCGGCGATGTTTCTGCCAACGCCCGGTGCAGTCTTCGATGCGGCGATGCGCCTGGCTCGTGACGGCACCCTCGGCCCGCACGTGTGGGCCAGCGTCGAAGTGGTGATGGTCGGCTTCGTGATCTCGTCGGTGGTCGCGGTGCCGATCGGTTTGATGATGGGCAGCTTCCGGGTCGTGCAAGCGTTCCTGGAGCCGCTGGTCAATTTCATCCGCTACCTGCCGGTCACCTCGTTCGTCCCACTTTTCATCCTGTGGATCGGCATCGGCCTGGAGCAACGGGTGTCGATCATCATCTTCGGCGTGTTCTTCCAGCAACTGGTGATGATCGCTGACGTGTCCAAAGGCATTTCCAAGGACCTGATCAACGCCTCGTACACCCTCGGCTCCAGCCGCGCGGACGCCGTGTTGCATGTCATCGCACCGGCTTCGCTGCCCGGCGTGCTGGACACCCTGCGCGTCACCATGGGCTGGGCCTGGACCTACCTGGTGGTCGCCGAGCTGGTCGCAGCCTCCAGCGGCCTGGGCTACCTGAGCCTCAAGGCCATGCGTGGCTTTCAGGTGGACGTGATTTTCCTGGCGATCGCCGTCATCGGGCTGTTGGGCCTGATCACCGATCAACTGTTCAGATTTCTTCGCTTGAAGGTGGCCGCATGGGCTCAGTAACCGCAACCTCGCCGATTCAGCTACGCCCCGCTCCCGTGACCACTGCCGCCACGCCACGCCTGCGGGTCGACAACGTCACCTTGCAGTACAAGACGCCGTCCGGCAGCACCTTCACGGCGCTGGACAAGGTGTCGTTCGATGTCCCCGATCAACAGTTTGCCGTGCTGGTCGGCCCTTCGGGTTGCGGCAAGTCCAGCCTGCTCTACCTCACAGCCGGCCTGGCCGAACCGACGTCGGGCGACATCTATGTCGGCGGCCAGCAAGTCGACGGCCCCGGCGCAGATCGCGGCATGGTGTTCCAGGGCTACACGCTCTTCCCGTGGCTGACCGTGCGCAAGAACATCGAATTCGGCCTCAAGCGCCGTGGCATGCCCGCGGCCGAACGCAAGGAAATCGTCGAGTTCTACCTCAACGAAGTGGGCCTGACGCGCTTTGCCGACAACTACGCCAAGCAGCTGTCCGGCGGCATGATGCAGCGCGTGGCGATTGCCCGCGCCTTGGCCAACGACCCGCAGATCCTGCTGATGGACGAGCCGTTCGGCGCGCTCGACAGCCAGACACGTCTGCAGATGCAGCAACTGCTGCTCAAGGTCTGGGAGCACAGCAAGAAGACGGTCTTGTTCGTCACCCACGACATCGACGAGGCCATTCTGCTGGGCGATCGCATCTTCGTCATGGGCGCACGCCCTGGTCGTATCAAGGAAGTGCTCGACGTGCCGATTGGCCGTCCGCGCAACCTGGACATGGTCATGGACCCCGAATTCATCCGCATGAAGCGCAACATTTTTCATCTGTTGCATGACGGGCCGGAAGAACACCTATGACGTGAAAGCACGTTTGTATGACCCCGTGTAACGCCATGCGGTGCTAGAGTCCTTCGCCACACAGGTGACACTCATCACACCGCTAACGGGAGTACATCGGATGAAAATCGGTTTCTTGGGCCTGGGCAACATGGGTCAGGCCATCGCCGCCAATCTGCTGAAAGGCGAACATGAATTGCGGGTCTGGAACCGCTCGCCGCAGGCGACGCAATCGCTGGTCGAGCTCGGCGCCAAGGCAGTGACAGAACCCGCAGAGGCGTTCGACGCCGACGTGGTGTTCAGCATGCTCGCCGACGACAAGGCGCTGCGCTTGGTGCTGCTGGATTCGGGCCTGCTCAAGCAACTCAAGGCGCCGCTGATTCACGTCAATCTCGCGACCATTGCGGTGACGTTTGCCGATGAACTGGCCGAGCTGCACAAGGCTCAAGGCATCGACTACATCGCAGCACCGGTGATGGGCCGGCCGAATGTCGCGGCTGCGGCTCAGCTGAATATTCTGGCTGCCGGGCCCGAACAGGCCATCGACACCGTTCAGCCCCTGTTCGACCTGATCGGGCGCAAGACCTGGCGCCTCGGCGAAAAAGCCTCGGCCGCCAACGCGATGAAACTGGCGACCAACTTCCTGCTGGTGTCGGCGGTTGAAGCCATGAGCGAAGCCGCCGTGCTGGTCACCCGCCACGGCCTCAAATCGGCGGACCTGGTGGACCTGGTGTCGAACACCATCTTCACCGGCCCGGTGTACTCCGGCTACGGCGCGCTGATCGGGGAACGCCGCTACGAGCCCGCCGCGTTCAAGGCCGTGTTGGGGCTCAAAGACGTGGATTTGATCCTGGCGGCCGCCAGTCAGGTGCAGGTTCAAATGCCGACCGCCGACATGATCCGCGCCAACCTGCAGGACGCCGTCGACCACGGCCAGGGTGAAATGGACCTGGCGGTCCTGGCTGAAGTCGCGGAGCGTCGCAACCCGGCGTGATGTGTGCCGTTGTCCCCCGGTATCGCGGCGTTAACCGGATTTTCGGCTGGCGCAGCACCTGTGGGAGCAAGCTTGGTCTGGGCGCATTTCAAGGAATGCGGTGAGTCTGTGACGTCGAGGGTGAATGACCCACCGCATTCGCGGCCGTCGTAACCTCCGACTGCTCCTACAGGTGGTATGTCAGTCACCATCGTCGGCGACTGTCCCACCGCAATCGTCCGAGTTCGGCACAGACCCTCGTAACCCCCGATTCCTATAGAGACCGGGTTGATACACGAACCTATGTCCAGACCTCGGACCTGTGGGAGCCGGCCTGGTGTGGGCCGCGTTCGGACGAATGCGGTGCGTCAGTCGATATCGTCAGCGACTGATACGACACACACCCTACCCCTCCAGATCATCCCACTAAGGCGGCGTGCCGACTGCTTCCAGGAAGTCATCCCAAACCGCTGACCCCATTGCACACCTGCAATGGTGGGCCTTGATCACAACATGAAAGGCGGTCAAGGCGCCCAGCGAGTGAACACCAGGTCATGGTCCTTGACCCTGGCCTGATGGCACCCGAGGCAGGTCTGGTGTTGTTTCTCGTCCACGGGCTGACCGTTGACAAAGCGCCCGAATCCCCAGCCGCCCGAATCCTTGTACTTGACCGAGTCCTTGACCATGAATTGCACCGTGGTCGCGGCACCCGGCACCGATGCCGATTCAGATTCCGAAGACTGCACGTGCTTCCAGGCCAGCTTGGTCAGGACGGTGCCGTTGGGAAATGGCAGCGTTCCTTCCTGGTACGCCTTGATTGCGATGTCGTTGCCCAGCACGGCGCGGATCTCGTTGAGCGGCGCGGCTTCGGTCGCGGGCGCGATCAGTTGCCACCGCCGGTACCCTTCCGGAATCGTCACGCCATAGATCGGCGATGCTTTCGCACCGGTGTCACTGGCGCTGTCCGGAGGGCCGCTTTGCGGGCTCGTTTGCGCGAAAACAAACGGCGCGGCAATGGCAGAGGCCATCACGGCGGTGAACAAACCGATGCGGGCACGCTTCATGAGCGGCGTCCTCTCTTAAGGTGAGTGACTGAGCCGCAACGGTACGCAGGCGATGTATCCGAGGTGTATCGACCAAGCGCGGTTTTGCATGAACGTGTATGCGCGCACTGTGCAGATACGCTGCGATACAAACCTTGCTCGACAGCTTCAAGCGCCAGGCGCTTGGGACGCGTTGCGTTGCCGCGCCGTATGCAGCCGGTGCAGGGTGATCTTGCGCACTTCCTGCTTGCTGACGTCGATATGGTTTTTCAGCAGCTGCTGGGCCTGTTCGGTGCGGCGTTGCAGGATCGCGTTGAGGATCTGCCCGTGCTCGGCGTAGGTCGCGTCAATGCGTGGCCCCTGAGTGAAATCCAGACGCCGGATGATGCGGATCTTTTCGGTGATCTCGAAGTGCATGCGCGCCATTTCGGTATTGCCGGCGGCCTCGACCAGCGCGCAGTGGAAGCGCTCGTCCAGCGCTGAGACCCGTGCGCCCTCCTGCACGCGTTCGGCTTCGGTCACCAGCCAGGTGCGTTTCAGTTCAGCGATCACCGGATGGGCCTCGATATCCATGTGTTCCAGGCGCGCGACCGCCGCGCTTTCCAGCACGATCCGGACGTCGTAGAGCTCTTCGAAATACTGGAAGTCGAACGCCTTCACCTGCCAGCCGCTGCGAAAATACACCTGCAGATAACCTTCGCGTTCCAGCCGATACAGCGCCTGACGCACCGGCGTGCGACTGGCCTGAACGCGCTCGGCCACTTCGCTTTCGCTGAAGCGGTCGCCCGGCAGCAGCCGGAACTCGAAGATGTCGTCCTTGAGCTGTTGATAGATCCGCTCGACCATGTTTTCCGGGCGGTCCTTGGGCTTTTGCGACGTGGCGATCTGCATGGTGTTGTCCGAGCGGTTATCAGGGTTTGACGAGAGTTTGGCGGGTAGTTTTGAGGAGCGTCAGGCCTTGTTCAAGCTGGCGATGTAGGCGCGCCAGCCACCGAACGCGGTGATGTCCTGGGCGTCTGCCAGCGCCCACGGTTCGCAGATGAAACCCTTCACGCTGCGCCCGTCCACCAGTGTGAGGTTGCCGATGCCCAGCGGCGCAGGGATCTCGGCGACGAACTCGCCGAACCGCGCCAGTGGAATGTCCCACAGCTCGACGATGATCGACTGCCCGCCCTCGGCCTTGGCCAGTCCAGGCTTGGGCGGCACTGTACCGGGCAGCGCATACAGGCGGTAATCGCCCTGGGTCAGGGTCTGCTCGACGAACACGGCATCGCGACCGGTCAGCTGGAAATTCAGCGGCATGCCGGTCAGGTGGGCGCCGACCACGGCAACGCGAACACTGCCTCGCGGTTGAGATGCGGCCAACGCGGCAGGCAATGGGCGCCCGGTTGCGCCCATCGGCAGCTTGAGATGCGCTTGCCACTGTTTGCCGAAACGCGCGAGCGCTGCGTCATGCCAGGCCGGAGCGATCAGCGTGATGCCGGCAGGTAAGCCATCCGCTCGCAGCCCCGCTGGCAATGCCAGTGCGGACAGGTCTGCCAGGTTGGTGAAATTGGTGTAGAAACCGAATTGCGAGTTGTAGAGCACCGGCTCCGCCGCCATCTCGGCCAGCGTGCGAATCGTTGCCGAGGTTGGCACAACCAGCGCGTCGAAACCGGCCAGTGCGTCGTTGATCTGCCGGCTCAGCGTCGCCCGCAGGTACTCGGCCTTGTAGGCGTCGCACGCGCTGTACGCCAGCCCGTTTTCGACGATCCCGCGCACCACCGGGTTGATCGCGTCCGGGTTGGAGTCGAGCATCGACTCAAGGGCCACGGTCCGCTCCGCGACCCATGAACCGTAATAAAGCTGCTCGGCCAGCGCCTTGAAGGGAGTGAAATCGATGCGCGTGATCTCGGCACCCAGGTCGCTCAGCGTCTTCAACGCCTGCTCGTAGACCGCCTGATTCTGAACATCGCCAAAGAACTCAAGCGTGGCCGGCACCGCCAGTTTGATCGACGCACCGAACCCCACGGGCGCGGTGTTGGGGTTGACACGGGAATAGGCGTCGGTGGCGTCGTAACCTTCGGCGATCCCGGCCACGCACTCGGCGTCCTCGACGGTCAGGGCGAAGACTGAGATGCAATCCACGGTGCGACACGCGGGCACCAACCCGGTATTGGAGAAGCGCCCTTTGGTGGGTTTAAGGCCCACGATGTTATTGAACCCGGCAGGCACCCGTCCGGAACCGGCGGTGTCGGTGCCCAGGGAGAACGCCACCAGCCCCCGCGCCACGACTGACGCCGAGCCTGAGCTCGAACCGCCGCTAACGTAGTCGGGATTGAAGCTGTTCGGCACTGCGCCGTAGGGAGAACGCGTGCCGACCAGCCCTGTGGCGAACTGATCGAGGTTGGTCTTGCCCATCAGAATCGCACCGGCCGCGCGCAGCCTGGCGACCACCGTCGCATCGGCACTGGCGGTGTAGGCAAACTCCGGGCACGCCGCCGTCGTCAGCCAGCCCGCGGCGTCGATGTTGTCCTTGATGGCGAAGGGCACCCCATACAACGGCAGCTTCCCGATATCACCGCCGACAGCCTCGAGACGAGCGGCCAGCTCGGCCAATTGCGCATCGAGCTGCCCGTGGCTGACGCGAGAGATCCAGGCGGTATCGGACGCAGGAAAAGCGTCGAGCAGGGTCACCAACCCGCTTGGGGTCATCTCGCCGCTCTGATACGCAGCGATCCATTGGTTTACGGTCCAGCCGAACAAGGGGTTTTGAGCGTTCTGCATTGTGGATTCCATCTTGTATCCAAGTTTGAATCCAGCGAAAGCAAAACGCAGGCCATTTTGCTCAAGCCTCTATTTACGGGGCGTATAGGGGATGTCAGCTGCGGCAGACCACGGGAAGATGCCCGCAAAGGAGGCAGCCGTGCGAGGTTTTGGTGCCCGCCAGCGTCTGAATGCACGCTTCCCCAGCGGCCGCGCCGTCGACGTGCATTAAACGAGGTATTTGCGGAACCACTCCAGCGTCCGGTCCCACGCCAACCGCGCGGCCGCGTCGTCATAGCGTGGCGTTGAGTCATTATGGAAGCCGTGGTTAACCCCGGGATACACGTAAGCCTGATAGGTCTTGCCCGCTGCTTTGAGCGCCTGCTCATAGGCTGGCCAGCCGTCGGTAATGGGCTTGTCGAGTTCCGCGTAGTGCAGCAGCAAAGGTGCCTTGATACGCGCGACGTCTTCCGCCTTGGGTTGCCGCCCGTAAAACGGCACTGCTGCTGCCAGCTCGGGGTAGGCGACGGCCGCCGCATTGGCCACGCCACCGCCGTAGCAGAACCCGGTGATACCGACCTTGCCGGTCGATGCGTCATGCGCCATCAGCCATTCGATGGCCGCAAAGAAGTCGTTCATCAGTTTCTCGGGATCGACCTTTTGCTGCAGCTCCCGGCCCTTGTCGTCATTGCCCGGATAGCCGCCGACCGAGGACAGGCCATCAGGCGCCAGCGCGACGAAACCGGCTTTTGCAACCCGCCGGGCGACGTCTTCGATGTAGGGATTCAGACCCCGGTTTTCATGCACCACAAGCACCGCCGGTACTTTCGCGCTGGCCTTGGCCGGGCGCACCAGGTATCCACGGACCTGGCCGTGACCTTTAGGGGACGGGTAGGAAATGTATTCGGCGACGATGTCCGGGTCGGTGAATTCGACCTGCTCCGCCAGCGCGTAATCCGGGCTGAGCGATGACAGAATGGCGGTCGCCGTGAGGCCACCCAAGGCAAACACCGCAGCCCGATCAAGAAACTCACGGCGGTTGATCTTGCCGTGAACGTAGAAGTCATACAGCTCGAGCAATTCAGGGGCGAAATCCTTGGCAGTGAGACGGGTCATCTGTGCACTTCCTCATTGATTGTCGGCTTGGCACCGCGTCTGAACCTTGCGGCTCAATGGCGTGGTAAAGAACAATCATTAAAGCAGTGTTTTCACCCGATGGCAGCTGCCGGATTATCCCGGAGATCTGTTTGATCGATCACCATCGCAAATCTTCACCTTCCTCAGTCAAAAAAAGCGATTGCTTTATATATAAACAGACAATAGCTGACGCTGTGTGATTACACACAAGCGCTACTTCTCTACATCGCCGCGCTTCAATGCTTACTTCAAAACCTGTCCTGACCCGAACCGCACGGATTTCTATAAAATCATGCCACCCGCCCTTTAACATTTAACCCACACCCTCACTTAGCAATTTTTTTGCCAATGTCCACAACCGGAGACACAAGCGAACAACCCATTGAAAGAATTGATTTTATTATTTAATTTTTTGCCATTCGCCGGTTACTCCCCCAATACCGGGGAAGAATACCCCCCCACACTTAGGGCTTTTCCATTCACGCCCTCAAGCACTTCCCTACCCATTAAAATTATTTCAAAATATAACTTCCATTTTTTTCTGGCAGCGCTATTGTCACTCTCAGCAGCCTTCTGTCTTCGCGACAGCACGTCACCGGCAACTGTAAACGCCAACGTGTCGTCTGCACCGCGCCATTCAACTTTCAGTCGACGTGATACTCACGAGGACCGCTATCGCTTTGGCTCGGTTTTTTTAAAACAAGAACAACACGAACAGTTCCGGTAATCCTTCACTT